>JBBIIL010000066.1:0-16747 GCA_037446495.1 Chloroflexota bacterium
GCCCCTCGCCACGGCGCAGCACCTGATCGCGACGGACTGGCTCGGCGCCTGGCGCCAATTCGTCGCGCCCTGAGGTCGTCCCGGTCCGCCTGCCGAGTACGGCCAGGGCCGTGCGCGTTCTCACAGGCAGCGCCCAACCGTCATCGGATCGAAAGGGTCCCTGACCGAGCGTGCTTCAGGTGCGGCCAATCGGGGCCGCCACAGCGATTCCAAAAGGAGCACGACGTGCGCAAGAACCTCATCGCATCCGGGGCCGTCGCAGGGGCTCTCCTCTTGGGGGGTAGCGGAGCGGCCCTGATCCTGCCGAATCTCGTCGCGGCAGCCGACCCCTCGGCCTCGCCCATCACAATGTCGCCCGACTCCGGTGCGCCGTCCACCAGCGATGGCAGGTGGATGGGCGGCCGCGCGGAGGCCGTCACCGACGCCTCGGTCGTCGCCAAGGCCATCGGGATCTCGGAGACCGACCTGAACACCACCCTCACGGGCGGCCAGACGATCGCCGCGGTCGCGAAGGCGCACGGCGTCGACGTCCAGAAGGTCATCGACGCGCTGATAGCGGACAAGAAGGACGAGGTGGCCGCGGCACTCAAGGCCGGGACGATCACCCAGGCCCAGGCGGACCAGCAGCTGGCCGGCGCGACCCAGTTCGCCACCGACCAGGCCAACGGGACCGGCTTCGGCCCCGGCGGGTTCGGCTCCGCCGACCACGGGCGGGACGGCCCGGGCGGGTTTGGCGGCGGCGCCGAGGCGCCGTCCACCAGCCCATCAGCGGGGACCGGCACCAGCGGCTGAGCCCCCGGCCCAGCCTCATGACGTCCCGGGACGCGGCACCGAGCCGGTCCCGGGGCGACTACTCCTCGGCGGCGCGCGGATAGGTCCCGAGAATTCGGACCAGCTCCGTCTCCTCCGCCAGGGCGCCGAGCGCGGCGGCGCAGGAAACCTCGGCGGGATCGCCGTCGAGGTCCACCCAGAACACGTACTCCCAGCGTGCGCCGCGCTCGGTCCACGGCCGCGACTCGAGCCGCCACAGGTTGATGCCCCGTGTCGCGAACGCGCCCAGCGAGCGATACAGCGAGCCGGGAACGTTGCGGACGGCGAACACCAGGGAAGTCCGAGGGCCGCCGTGCACCGCCTCCGGCCGGGCGGCGGCGCGCACGGTCGCCGCCTCGCCAGGCCGCGCCAGCACCGCGAAGCGCGTCCGGTTGTCGTCGCCGGCCTGGATCCCGTCCGCGACGACGTCGAGTCCGTAGATCGGGGCCACCCGTGCGGAGGCGACCGCGGCCGCGCCCCGCTCCTGGCGGTCCGCGATCCCCTTGGCCGCGCCGGCCGTGTTGTACGCCGTCTCGACCGTCCAGGGCCGCGACCGCAGGAACTCGTCGGCCTGGGCGAGCGCAGCCGAGATGGAGTAGACGCGCTCGATCGTGTCCAGCCGCTCGCCCGGCAGTGCCAGCAGGGCCAGCCGCACCGGCACCGTGACCTCGCCCGCGATCGGCAGGTCGAAGGCCCAGAGCAGGTCGAGGTTCTCCCGGATCGTGCCCAGCAGGGAGCTCTCCACCGGGACAACGCCCGCGTCCACGGACCCGTCGCGGACCGCCTCGAAGACGGCCCGGAACGAGCTCAGGGGCACGGCGTCCGGCGCGGCGAAGAAGCGCAGGACGGCCTCCTCGGCAAACGCGCCGGGTTCGCCCGTGTAGGCGACGCGGACGCGCGACGCGCCGCCGCTCAGCGGTTGAACCACGCCGTCGTGTCGATGGTGCGACCGTGGAGGTACTCGGCCTCCCCCGTGCCCTCGGCCTCGCCGCCGGCGTTCGACCGCCTGGCGCTCGCGGCCTCGGCCGCCCGAGCCCACGGGCCCGCCCCGAGCATTTCGTCGAGCGCCACCACGTACGCCTCCACGGACGCCGCCACGATGTTCGTGGACGCCACCTCGCCCCTGTACCGGCCGTCGGCACGCTCGCCCTCCGCGTCGCGCGGTGGGGCGATCTGCACCGTGACGCGCCCCTCCGCGTCGGGTCCCTCGGCCAACGCGTGGACATCGTAGGAGAGCAGCACCGGCTCCCCGTCGAGGACGTCGGCCAGGGCCAGGTTGACCGCCCGCAGCAGCGCGTCCACCGCGCCGTTGCCCTCGGCCGACGCCTGCCAGTCGTGGTGGGCCGCCCGCAGCACCACGGCGGCCCGGCTGTTGACGCTGCTGCCCGATGTCACCGTCCAGCGCAGGAGCCGGAGGGCCGTTCCGGCCCCGTCGCTCATCCCGCTCCCTCCTCATGGCCGTTGGTGGTGGTGAACTGGCGCTCGTCCCGCCGGCGCATCTGCGCCCCGGACTTCCACACCGCGTACTCGAGCGAGTCGGCGAGCGCCTGCGCCGAGGCCGCGATGATGTTCGTGTCGCTGCCCATGGTGGACCATGTCCGCGAGCCGTCCTGCGAGTCGATGACGACCCGCGTCTTGGCGGCCGTGGCGGTGGCGCCGTCGAGGATGCGCACCTTGTAGTCCACCAGGTGCACGGTGTCCAGGACGGGGTAGAAGGCGCCGAGGGCCTTGCGCAGGGCACCGTCGAGCGCGTTGACCGGGCCGTTGCCGTCAGCGGCGGTGTGCAGGACCTCGCCGCCCACCTCCACCTTGACGGTTGCCTCGGCCAGGAGCTCGCGGCCGGACCGCTGCTCCACGAGACACGTGTAGTCCACGATCCGGAACGGCGCCAGGTAGCCGGGCGAGTTGCGCCGGATCAGCAGCTCGAATGACGCCTCTGCGCCCTCGAACGCCTGGCCCTCGCTCTCGAGGCGCTTGATGAGCCGGCTGAGCTCCTTGGGGTCCATGACCCCGGTCAGCTCGTGGCCCAGCTGGCGGGCGCGGATCTCGGTGTTCGCCTTGCCGCCCAGCTCGGACACGACTAGCCGACCCGCGTTTCCAACGGCGGTCGGGTCCACATGCTGGTACGAGCGCTCCACCTTGGCCACCGCGGCGCCGTGGACGCCGCCCTTGTGGGCGAACGCCGAGCGGCCGACGTAGGGCTGGTAGTCGTTGGGGTTGACGTTCGCGATCTCGGCCACCGAGCGCGAGAGCTCGGTGAGGGCGGCCAGGTCGCCGCCGCCGGCCGGTGCCAGCACGCTGTCGGTCTTGAGCGCGAGGTTGGCGAGGATCGACACCATGTTCGCGTTGCCGCAGCGCTCGCCGTAGCCGTTGATCGTGGCCTGGACGTGGCGCACGCCGGCCTGGACCGCCGCGATGGAGTTCGCCACCGCAAGCTCGGCGTCGTTGTGGGTGTGGATGCCCCAGGTGACCGAGGGCGCGCCCGGGTCCGCCTCGATCGAGACCCGCACGTCGCGCAGGATGTTGGTCAGCTGGCCGGTCAGGGTGCCGCCGTTGGTGTCGCACAGCACGAGCGTGCGGGCGCCGGCGTCGCGGGCCGCGCGCAGGGTGGCCAGGGCGTAGTCGCGGTCGGCGCGATAGCCGTCGAAGAAGTGCTCGGCGTCGTACACCGCCTCGCGGCCGTGGTCCACGACCCAGCCGATCGAATCTGCGATCATGTCCAGGTTCTGCGCCGGGGTGGCACCCAGCACCTCGGTGACGTGCAGAAGCCAGCTCTTGCCGAACACCGTGATCACGGGCGTCTCGGCCGCTACCAGCTCCTGGAGGTTCACGTCCTCGGCCGCCCGCTTTGAGCGGTGGCGGGTGGAGCCGAACGCCGCCAGCTTCGCGTGCTCCCAGCGCACCTTGCGCGCGGCCGCGAAGAACTCGATGTCCTTGGGGTTGGACCCCGGCCAGCCGCCCTCGACGAACGGGAAGCCGTACTCGTCGAGCATCCGCGCGACGCGGAGCTTGTCCTGGAGCGAGAGCGTGATGTTCTCGCCCTGCGTGCCGTCGCGCAGAGTGGTGTCGTAGAGGATGACGGGCTGGTCGGTCATGGCGGTGGGCTGCCTTCGTGTGCTGGTCGGGGGGAGGATCGTCGATGCGGGGTCGGCCGGCCACCCGGGTTGCGGGCGCCGGCCGTCAAATCGCGATCCGTTCCCCGATCAGGCGGGCCATCTGCCGGGTGCCGACGAGGGTCATCGCCGCCGCCTCGGCCGGGTGGGCGGGCAGCAGGTCCCTGGTCCTGTAGCCGTCGTCGAGGGCGCCGCTGACCGCGGTCTCGATCGCCTCGGCGGCCTCGGGCCGGCCTAGTGACCAGCGCAGCATCATCGCCGCGGACAGGATCGTCCCGAGCGGGTTCGCGAGGTCCTGCCCGGCGATGTCCGGCGCCGAGCCGTGGATGGGCTCGTAGAGCCCGTGTCGCCCGTATGCCGTGACGCGCGTGCCGATCGACGCGGAGGGCAGCATCCCCAGCGAGCCGGAGATGACCGCCGCCTCGTCCGACAGGATGTCGCCGAACAGGTTCTCGGTGACCAGCACGTCGAAGCCCGCCGGCCACTTGGCGAGCGTCATCGCCGCCGAGTCCACCAGGCGGTGCTCCAGTTCGACATCCGGGAAGTCCGCGTGGACCTCCTCGGCCACCTTGCGCCACAGGCGGCTCGTCGCGAGCACGTTCGCCTTGTCCACCTGGGTCACCTTGCGCCGACGGCCGCGCGCCAGCTCGAATGCGAGCGTGACGATGCGGCGGATCTCGCCCTCCGTGTACCACAGGGTGTCGATGGCGGCGCGCTCGCCATCGGGCGTGGTGCGCGGCTCGGACGGCCTGCCGAAGTAGAGGCCGCTGGTGAGCTCACGGACGATCATGCAGTCCACGCCCAGCAGGAGCTCGGGCTTGAGCGGCGAGGCCGCGATCAGCTGGGGCGCCACGGTGATGGGGCGGAGGTTGGCGAACAGGCCCAGACCGCCCCGCAGGGCGAACAGCGCCTGCTCGGGCCGGACCGCGGCGTCGGGGTTGTCCCACTTGGGCCCGCCCACGGCGCCCAGCAGCACCGCGTCAGCGGCACGGCACGCCTCGACGTCCTCGGGGCGGGCCGGGATGCCGTACTTGTCGATGCCGATGCCGCCGACGGTCAGCTCCTGCCACGCGAAGCCGAAGTCGAACCGGCGGCCGACCGCCTCGAGCACCGAGACCGCCCCCGCGACCACCTCCGGCCCGACGCCGTCGCCGCCGATGAGCGCGATCCGGTAGGTCGGGGCCGTGTCGGGGATCATTGGGCGGCCCCCACCGCGAACGGCGCGGCGGACGCCGTCTGCCACCGAGCGTCGGCCGGAAGGCGCTCTCCCGGTCGTTGCGAACCATCAGGCCGCAGGTCGTTCCGCGATTGCGCAACGACCCCGCACCCGGGGTTCCCGGGCGATGCGCCGGCCGCACGCGCGGCCGTGGCTGCGGAACTCACGGCAGGTCCTCCGCGGTGCGCCTGCCGACAAAGGCCACCGAGACGCCGTTGATCTCAGCGCCGTGGAGCTTGTTCGCCGCCACGACGTACGCCTCGAGGGACGCCTCGATGATGTTCGTGGACAGGCCGTGGCCGGTCACGACGAGCGCGCCCGGGCCCTCGTCCGACGAGCGGCGGGCGCGGAGGAGCACCTGGCCCTGGGCGTCGCCGTCGCCCGAGACCGCCTTGATCTCGTACTCGGTGAGGATCGGGTTCCAGCCGAGGATCGGGCGGATCGCCTCGTCCACGGCCTTGAACAGCGCGTTCACGGGGCCGTTGCCCGTCGAGTCGCCAGCCTTCGCCGAGCCGGCCACCACCAGGCTCGCCGAGCCCACGGAGTGGCCTCCGGACGACGAGCTGATGCTCCAGCCGAGCAACTCGATGGAGCGCGGCACGTCGCCCTTCTTCTGCTCGACGAGTGCGAGCAGGTCGGCGTCGGTGACCTCCTTCTTGGTGTCGGCCAGCGCGATCGCGGCGCGGTACACCGAGTCGAGCTCCTCGCCCTCCACGTCCACGCCCAACTCGCGGAGCTTGCCCTGGAGGCCGCGGCGACCGGACAGCTTGCCGATGGACAGCGTGCTGCCCGACAGGCCCACCGACTGCGGGGTCATGATCTCGTACGTGAGCGGGTTCTTCAGGACGCCGTCCTGGTGGATCCCCGACTCGTGCGCGAACGCGTTGGAGCCCACGATGGCCTTGTTGGGCTGGATCGTGAAGCCGGTGAGATAGCTCACCAGGCGCGAGGCTGCGGTGATCTGCTCGGTGGCGACCGACGCCGCGAGGTCCGGGAACTGGGCGGGGCGTGTGCGCAGCGCCATGACCACTTCCTCGAGCGAGGCGTTGCCGGCGCGCTCGCCCAGGCCGTTGATGGTCACCTCCACCTGGCGGGCGCCTGCCTGGACGGCGGCCAGCGTGTTCGCGGTGGCGAGGCCGAGGTCATTGTGGCAGTGGACGCTGATCGTGGCCGCGTCGCCGATGCGCTCGTGGACGGAGGTCACCAGCCGGCCGAACTCGGACGGGATGGCATAGCCGACGGTGTCCGGGATGTTCAGCGTGGACGCTCCGGCCTCGGTGACGGCCTCGTAGATGTCGAGCAGGTAGTCGAGCTCGGTGCGCGAGGCGTCCTCGCCCGAGAACTCGATCTCGGCGTCGCGGCCCAGCGTCTGGCGGGCCCACTTGACCCAGCGGACGGCCTCGGCGAGTGCCTCGTCGCGGCTCATGCGGAGCTTGTGCACGAGGTGGATGTCACTGGTGGCGATGAACAGGTGCAGGTGGGGGCGCTCGGCCACCCGGATGGCCTCCACGGCACGCTGCGGATCGCCGTCGCGACAGCGGGCGAGGGCCGCGATCGCGATCCCGCCCTTGGTCTCGAGCGCGATCCGGCGGACCGCCTCGAAGTCGCCGGGCGAGGCCGCCGGGAAGCCGGCCTCGATGACGTCCACGCGCAGCTTCGCGAGCTGGCGCGCGACCTCGAGCTTCTCCGCGGCAGTCAGGCCTGCGCCGGGCGCCTGCTCGCCGTCGCGGAGGGTGGTGTCGAAGATGCGGACCGCGCCGGCCGCGACGCCGGTCCCGAACCGCGGGTTCGTCGCCTCGAACGAGGTCACTTCGTCTTGCCCCCTACCGAGCTGGTGGAGGCCTGCGCTGCGCCCGCCTCGACGACGATCGGGTTGAGGAACGGCATCTTCGCGCGGAGGTCGGCCCCGACCTGCTCGATCTGGTGGTTCCTGTCGCGGGCGCGCAGCTCGGCGAACTCGCCGCCGCCGACGTCCTGGACGGCGATCCAGCGATCCGCGAACGAGCCGCTCTGGATGTCCGCGAGGACGTCCTTCATGGCCGCCTTGGCGCCCTCGGTCACGCGCGGTCCGGACACGTAGTCGCCGAACTCGGCGGTGTCGCTGACGCTGAAGCGCATGTAGTTCAGGCCGCCGCGGTACATCAGGTCCACGATCAGCTTGAGCTCGTGCATCGTCTCGAAGTACGCGAGCTCGGGCTGGTAGCCAGCCTCGACGAGCGTCTCGAACGCCGCCTTGATCAGCGCCGACACGCCGCCGCAGAGGAGCGCCTGCTCGCCGAACAGGTCGGTCTCGGTCTCCTCCTTGAACGTGGTCTCGAGCACGCCGGCGCGGGTGTTGCCGTTGCCCTTCGCGTAGGCGAGGGTGCGCGCGCGCCCCGTGCCGGTGGCGTCCTGCTCGACGGCGAACAGCGCCGGCACGCCGCCGCCCTGCTCGTACACGGAGCGGACGAGGTGGCCCGGGCCCTTGGGGGCCACCATGCCCACGTCGACGCCCGCGGGCGGCTGGATCCGACCGAACCGGATGTTGAAGCCGTGGGCGAACATGAGCAGCTGGCCGTCGCGCAGGTTGGGGCCGATCTCGGCGTCGTAGACCGCCTTCTGCACGGTGTCGGGCAGGGCGATCATGATCACGTCGGAGGCCTTCACGGCCTCGGCGACGGTCTTGACCTCGAAGCCGTTGGCCTGGGCGATGGCGCGGCTCTTGGAGCCTTCGGCCAGTCCGACGATCACCGTGAGCCCGCTGTCGCGCAGATTGGCGGCGTGGGCGTGGCCCTGGGAGCCGTAGCCGAGGACCGCGACAGTCTGCCCCTCGAGCGCCGACAGGTCGGCATCGGCGTCGTAGTACATCTTCGCGGTCACAGCTTGAGCGCCTCCTCGATGGACCCGGCCCCGCGCAGCATCACGATGGCGCCGGTCCGGACCAGTTCCTTGATTCCATAGCTGCGCATGAGCGCGACCAGCGCGTCGATCTCGCTCTCCGCGCCCGTCGCCTCGACGATGACGGACTCGGGGGCGATGTCGGCGATCCGGCCCTTGTAGAGCTCGACGATCTTGATGACCTCGGCCCGGTTGGCGTCGTTCGCGCGCACCTTGATGAGCGCCAGCTCGTGCTCGACCACCCGGTCCGCGGTGACGTCCTGGACCTTGAGCACGTCGATGAGCTTGTACAGCTGCTTGGCTGCCTGCTCCACCGCGACGTCGTCGCCGTGGAGCGTGATCGTCATGCGGCTGATGTTCTCGCGGTCCGTGCGCGAGACCGCCAGCGAATCGATGTTGAAGTTGCGCGCCCGCATCAGGCTGGCGACGCGGTTGAGGACGCCCGGGCGGTCCATGACGAGGACCACGAGCGCGTGGCGGCGGGCCTCGCCGGAGCCGGGGATGGCGCGCGGCGGCGGGGCGGCGTGGGCTGCGGTCTCGGGGGTCATTCCTCGGGGCCTCCCCAGGTCTCGATGAGGTCGGACAAACCCTTGCCGGCGGTCATGAACGGGAAGACGTTCTGCTCCTCCTCGATCTCGAACCAGATCAGCGCCGGGCCGTCGACCGCCTGCGCGGCGCGGACAGCCTGGTCCACCTGCTCCGGCGTCGTCGCCTTCCAGGCGGGGATCCCATAGGCCTCGGCGAGCTTGCAGAAGTCCGGGCCCGGCAGGTGCGAGCTGTGGTAGTTGCCGCCGTACACGATCTCCTGCCACTGGCGGATCATGCCCAGCTTCTTGTTGTCGAGCACCGCGATCTTGACCGGGATCCGGTCCGCGGCGAGGGTCATCAGCTCCTGGCTCGTCATCTGGAAGCCGCCGTCACCGGCCAGCGCCCAGGTCTCGGCGGCAGGGTTGCCCAGCGCGGCGCCCATCGCGGCCGGGACCGCGAAGCCCATGGTGCCCAGCCCGCCCGAGCTGACGTGGCTGTTCGGGCGCTTGAACCTCGTGTAGCGCGCGGTCCACATCTGGTTCTGGCCCACGTCGGCCACATAGGTGGCGTCGTGGTTGGTCAGCTCGCCGATGCGCCCGACGACGTAGTCCGCCGTCATGACGCCCTCGCGCCAGCCGCCCGAGCCGTGCCACGAGGTGGCCTCCGAGTCGGAGCGCCACTCGGCCAGCTGGTCGAGGTATTCGGCGCGGTTCGAGCGCTCCACGGGGTGCACGGCCTTGGTCAGCGCCTCCAGCACGTGCTTCGCGTCGCCCACGATCGGGACCTCGACAGCCACGTTCTTGCCGATCTCGGCGGGGTCGATGTCCGCGTGGATGATCCGGGCGTAGGGCGCATAGGTGGCCACGCTGCCCGTCACGCGGTCGTCGAAGCGCATGCCGATGGCGATCAGCAGGTCCGCGCTCTGGATGGCGCGGTTGACGTGCTTCCAGCCGTGCATGCCCATGTAGCCGTAGGCGAGCGGATGGTTCTCGTCCATGGCGCCGATGCCCAGCAGCGTCCAGGCCACGGGGATCTGGGTCTTCTCCGCGAAGGCCCGGAGCTCGTCCCAGGCCTCGGCGATGAGCACGCCGTGACCCGCGAGGATCAACGGGCGCTTGGCCGCCGCAATCTCCCGAGCCGCGGTCTTGATCTGCTTGGGGTGCCCCTCGATGGTGGGGCGGAAGCCAGGCAGGCCCGCGATGACCTCGTCAGCGGTGGGGTGCTCCGCGCGCGTCTCCTGCTGGAGCGCGTCCTTGGTGAAGTCAACGTGGACGGGACCGGGCCGGCCGTGGCTGGCGATGTAGAACGCCTCGGCGACGACCCGCGGGATGTCGTCGGCGGAGCGCACCAGGTAGTTGTGCTTGGTCATCGGCAGGGTGATGCCGGTGATGTCGATCTCCTGGAACGCGTCCTTGCCCAGCAGCGGGCTCGCCACGTTGCCGGTGAGCGCGACGACGGGGATGGAGTCGAGCTGCGCGGTGCCGATGCCGGTGACGAGGTTGGTGGCACCGGGACCGCTGGTGCCCATGCAGACCCCGACCTTGCCGCTGGCCCGCGCGTAGCCGTCAGCGGCATGGGCGCCGCCCTGCTCGTGCCGGACGAGGATGTGCCGGACCTCGGGATAGTCGCCCAGGATGTCGTAGATCGGGAGGATGACGCCGCCCGGGTAGCTGAAGAGCGTGTCCACGCCCTGGCGGATGAGCGCCTCCATCAGCGCGTCGGCGCCGATCCGCGTGCGCTTCTTGCTGCGCACGTCGTGGAGCATCGCCCGGCGCGCCTGGTCGATCGCCGCTGCGGCCGGCGTGCCGTCTCCGGGCACGTGGCTGCGACGCCCTGGCGCGCCGGCCGCAGTGCCGCCGGCGGGGGGCTCGCCCTTCGTCAGTGTCATCGCTTCGGTCCCTTTCGTCCGGCCCGGTCCCGCGACCGCCCCGGACATGCAAAGACCCTCGCCGCCCGGCGAGGGTCCCTTCGGTTCCCAGTGGTTCCGACGCTACTTGCGCCCGATCCTCCGCGATCCTCCGTTCTCCCGCCGGGAGCCGGTAATGAGGAGGCCAAGAAGGCCCTCAAGGCCCAGGAGGAGCGAGTGAAGAAGGTCGAGGGGGGATACGCCGAGCTGGAGGCCGCGGGTGGGCACGGTCACGCGGCGGCCGTCCGTCGTCACGACGATGGCGACTGCGCGGCGGTCCCGGTTCTCGAAGAAGCCCACGAAAACTCCTGCTCGCCCGTTGAGCAACGGGTCCCGGGAGTGTAACGGCGCCCCACGCGAGGCGCAACTACCCGAACCGCAACCTTTCGGCGCCGCGCCGCTGGGCGCTCGCCGCGCCGCTGGGCGCTCGCCGCGCCGTGGCGCTGGGCGCGATGGACTCGGGCCCCGGCCCCGCCCTCGGCCGGGTCGAGGTCGCCGGGTCGAGCGCTCGACTCCTCCCCGGCGAATGAGCAGGGACATCCCCGGCCGATGTGCGCCAGTTCGCGGTACGCTTGTCCGCCCCGCCCAAGCACCACAGGACCGCATGATGACCGCACCGCGAACGCTGGTCGAGAAGATCTGGGACGACCACGTCGTCGCCCAGGACGAGGGCGCCCCCGCCCTGCTCGCGATCGACCTCCACCTCATCCACGAGGTCACCAGCCCCCAGGCGTTCACCGGGATCCGCCAGCGCGGCATCAGCGTGCGCCGGCCGGACAAGACCGTGGCGACCGCGGACCATAGCACGCCCACGACGCCGCGAGGCCTGCCGATCCTCGACCAGATGGGCGCCGCGCAGATCAAGCAGCTGGAGGCGAACTGCACCGAGTTCGGCATCCCGATCCACGCCTACGGCAGCGACACGCAGGGCATCGTCCACGTCATCGGCCCCGAGCTCGGGCTCACCCAGCCCGGCATGACGATCGTGTGCGGCGACTCGCACACGGCCACGCACGGGGCGTTCGGGGCGCTCGCGTTCGGCATCGGGACCAGCGAGGTGGAGATGGTGCTGGCCAGCCAGACGCTGCTCCAGCGCAAGCCCAAGACCTTCGAGGTCCGTGTGGACGGCCGGCTCGGCCCCGGCGTGAGCGCCAAGGACATCATCCTCGCGCTCATCGCGAGGATCGGCACCGGAGGCGGGACCGGCCACGTGTTCGAGTTCACCGGCGAGGCAATCCGCGCGCTGAACATGGAGCAGCGGATGACCATCTGCAACATGAGCATCGAGGGTGGCGCGCGGGCCGGCCTGGTCGCCCCCGACGAGGTCACGTTCGAGTACATCCGCGGCCGCCGCCACGCGCCCCAGGGCGCCGCCTGGGACGAGGCCGTCGCGCGCTGGAGCCAGCTCCCGTCCGATGAGGGCGCGGCCTACGACAAGACGATCACGCTCGACGCATCGACCCTCGAGCCCATGGTCACCTACGGCACGAACCCCGGCATGGGCATCCCGGTGACCGGCCACGTGCCCACCCTTGACGAGATGCCCGACGACGCGGCCCGGCGCGGCCTCGAGCACAGCCTCGCGTATATGAACCTCACCCCCGGGCAGGCGATCGCGGGCCAGCCGGTGGACGTGGTGTTCATCGGCAGCTGCACGAACAGCCGAATCAGCGACCTGCGCCTCGCCGCCTCGGTCCTCAAGGGCCGCAAGGTCCACGAGGGAACCCGCGTGATGATCGTCCCGGGCAGCCAGCAGGTGAAGGCCCAGGCTGAGCGCGAGGGGCTCGACGAGATCTTCAAGGCATCTGGCGCTGAGTGGCGCGAGGCCGGCTGCTCCATGTGCCTCGCGATGAACGGCGACCAGCTGTCCCCGGGCCAGTACGCGGTGAGCACGTCCAACCGCAACTTCGAGGGCCGCCAGGGCAAGGGCGGCCGCACGCTCCTCGCCAGCCCGCTGACCGCGGCCGCCTCGGCGATCAACGGCGCCGTCACGGATCCGCGCACGCTGCCCGGCGTCGAGGACCTCGTGACCGTCGGCGGAGGGTACTGAGCGTGGCCGAGCCGTTCCGCTCCTTCTCGAGCAAGGTCATCCCGATCCGGACCGAGAACATCGACACGGACCAGATCGTCCCCGCGCGCTACCTCAAGGTCACCAACAAGGACGGCCTCGCGGACGCCCTGTTCCACGACTGGCGCTACAACGAGGACGGGTCCAGGAAGGAGCCGGGCTTCATCGTGGACGAGCCCCGCTACGCCGGCGCCAAGATCCTGGTGGCGGGTGACAACTTCGGCAGCGGCTCCTCGCGCGAGCACGCGCCCTGGGCCCTCCGCGCGTGGGGCGTGCAGGCCATCTTCTCGACCAGCTTCGCCGACATCTTCCGCAGCAACAGCCTCAAGAACGGCGTGCTGCCGATCGTCGTGGACCGGGCGACCCACGAGCGGCTGTTCGAGATGGCCGAGGCCAACCCCTACGCCGAGTTCCGGATCGACCTCGCCGAGCAGGGGGTGCTGCTGCCGGACGGCTCGACGCTGGACTTCGAGATCGACCCGTTCGCCAAGATGATGCTGCTCGCGGGGACGGACGAGGTGGGCTATGTCCTGGGCCGCGACGCCGAGATCGAGGCTTGGGAGGGCGCGCACCCCTCCCCGATCGACACCCGCCTCGGGATGCAGCCCGCCGGCTGAGCCGGGTCCCAGGCCGAGCCGGAACGCGACGCGGGCAGCGCCCGACACCGGAAGCGAGGTCGATGACGGCACCGCACGACGCCCAGCCCGCCTCCCGCTGGCGGTTCCTCGGGGTGGTCGCCCCAGCCCTCGACGCGCGCGCCGGGCGCTTCGGCACGCGCCACCGCCGCTCGATGGCCGACGTCGAGGTTGACGCCTGCGCGGGGATCCTCCGCACCCTGCCGGAGGTGGTGGCGACGTGGAGCGACGGCAACGTGGCCCTGGAGGCTGACATGGTGGTGGCCGAGGTGCCGCTGGCACGGCTGGCGCGGGTCGGCGCAGGCTGGTGGGCCGACCCGGCCGCGGCCGCTGACCTGCTCGCGCCGCACTTGGGGACGCCGCGCGATTCGGTCCTGCTCCTCTACCCGTCCGACGGCGACCCGTCGCTGCGCGGCGCATGGGGCTACTCGTGGGGCGAGGTCGGCTTGTTGGGCGGGGCGGGCTTCTCGGCCATCGTGTCCGACCCGTGGCTGGGCTGGGCGACCATGGAGGACCCGGCCCACGGCTTCGTCCACGAGTGGCTCCACCAGGTCGAGGCGGTCTACCACCGGCTGGGCGTCACCGAGGACGACCTGCCGAGCCTCCACGACGTGGCCGATCGCCGGACCACGCGCGTTGACGCCCCCGACCGCGCCGAGACGTATGTGGAGCACGAGCGACGAACCGGATCCTGGCGCCCCTGGTACCGCGACTTCATGACCGGGACCGTGGGGCCGAAGGCTGGCGAGCGCCCGCATACCATGGGCCTCACACGGGATCGTTGGCTGCGGCGACAGAACCCGTCATGATGGGCGGGAACCGATGCGCCACCACAACCGTCTGGCGCCCATGAAGCGCCGTCTCCGCTCCCTCGCTCTCGGCCTCGTGCCGGCGATCCTGTTCGCCGCGTGCACGGCCGCCCCGGCGGCCCCCGCCTCCCCCTCGCCATCGGCCCCGGCCCCGTCATCGGTTCCGGCCGCCTCCCCGTCGGTCCCGTCCTCGGTTCCGGCCTCGCCATCGGCCGCCGCCCCGGCAGCCCCCGCCTCCCCCTCGCCATCGGCCTCGGCCCCGTCCCCGGTTCCGGCCGCCTCCCCGTCGGGAGCCGCGAGTGAGACGCCGACGAGCGGCGGCGCGGTCGCCGGCAACCCGGGCGTCACGCCGATCCCGGTCGATGGGCCGGGCGCGTCGGGCGGCGTGGTTCCAGTCCAGCCACCGACCGAGGTCACCCCAGTGGCGAACCTGCAGCGCGTGCACGACGTGCGTGCCGCCGAGGTCAGGGCGCAGATGAGCGGCAACCACCTGACGGCAACGGTGCTCTGGTGGAGCGGGCCGGCTCCCTGCAGCCAGCTGTCGGAGGTCAAGGTCGTGGCCAGTGGCACGACATTCACGCTGACGGTCCGCGAGGGCGCCGAGCTGCTGGGCATCGCCTGCCCCGCGCTGGCGATGCACAAGGCCACCACCGTGGACCTCGGACCGATCGCGCCGGGCACGTACCACATCGCCGTGCTGGGAGTGGACACGCCGATCACTGTCGTCTACAACGGCTGACGACCGCGGGCGGACGCGCGCCCTCCGAACCTCGCCCATACTCGCCGGGTGAACCCCTTCGACTTGGTGGCGGCGCTCGTCGTGGTCGTGGCCGTCATCGCCGGCACGCGGACCGGTGCCCTGCCGCAGATCGGGGGCATCGTGGGGGCGATCGCCGGGCTCGTGCTGAGCCTCACCCTCGCGCCGTGGCTGGTCAGCCAGACCACGGGCCTCGAGCCCATCCCGCGGGTCATGGTGGTGCTCGGCGCCATCATCGCGGCGGTGCTGATCGGGGAGGGCGTCGGCTCGGCCATCGGGCGCGGGCTGGGCGACCGGATCGGCCAGGGCGTGATCTCGGGCGTGGACCGCGTGGCCGGTGCGGCGCTCGGTGCGGCCCAGGCCGTCCTGATCCTCTGGCTCGTGGGCGGCCTGCTCGCGTTCGGGCCGTTTCCCAGCCTCGGACGCACCGCGGCGGCGTCGTTTTCCATGGCGGCCATCAACGCCTACCTGCCAGCGCCCACCAAGGTCGTCGGCCAGATCGCCGGGGCGCTCGACGCGTCGGGCCTGCCATCGGTCTTCATTGGCCTCGAGCCGCCGCCGCTGGCGCCCGTGGACGTCCCGGGCTCCGCCGAGGCGCGCCAGCTCGCGGCCAACGCCATGAACGCCACCGCGCGCGTGGTGAGCGTCGCCTGCACGACGCAGGTCACCGGCTCCGCCGAGTTGATCGCGCCCGGCTATGTCGTCACCAACGCCCACGTCGTGGCCGGCGCCCAGACGATCCGCCTCCAACTGGGCTCGCAGGACGTCGGGGCCACGGCGGTCGCCTTCGACCCCGAGCTCGACATCGCCGTGCTGCACGCACCAGACCTCCAGGGCCCGGTCCTCCGATTCGCCACCGCCACGCCTGACCGCGGCGTGAAGGGGGCGGCGATCGGCTACCCGGGCGGCGGCCCCATCCTGGTCATCCCAGCCGGGGTGGCGGGCTCGTACCCGGCGACCGGGCGCGACATCTACAACAAGAGCGTCATCGACCGCACGATCATCGAGCTGCGGGCGGCGATCCAGCCCGGCGACTCCGGCGGCCCGCTGATCCTCCCCGACGGGACCATCGGCGGGATCGTGTTCGCCGAGTCGCGGACGGACGCATCCGTGGGCTACGCGCTCACGCCGACCGCCGTTGCCACCGCGGTGCGGCCGGCCGTCGGGCGAACGAACCCCGTGGACCTTGGCCCGTGCATCCACTAGTGGCGGGAGGTGCTGCGATGACGGATGGGGCCGGGGGGATCGGTGGGGCGGGGGCTCGAGCCGCCCGCCTGGGTGAGCTGGCGGACGCCTACTGGGCCGCGACGCTTGAGGCCGAGCCTGTCATGGGCACCGCCATCGGAGACCGGCGCTTCGACGACCGGATGCCCGACCCGACGCCCGAGGGCGCCGCTGCCCGCCGAGCCGGCCTCGCAGCCCTGCTGGCCGAGGTCGATGCGGTGGGCCCGGCCGGCTCGCTCCCCGCTGGTGCGCGGGTCACCTGGTCGATGCTGCGCGAGTGCCTCCACGGAGACCTCGCCGCGCTGCAATCCGGGCTTCGGGACTGGAACGTGGACTCGCTGGAGGGCGTGCCCGCGGGACTGCTCGTGATCCCCGACTTCCAGCGCGTGGAGGCGCCCGACGCTGGCGACGCCCTGCTCGCCCGCTGGCGGGCGATGGCCGACTATGTGGACGCCCACGCGTCCACGCTCCGGCGCTCTCTTGCGGAGGGCCGCGTGGCCGCGACGCCCACCGTGGACCGCACGATCGCGCTCCTGGACGGCCTGCTGGGCGAGCCCGTCGGCCGTTGGCCGCTGGTGCAGACGCCGCTGGGTGCCGTTGATGCGGCAGGCCCGGCCTGGACCCCCGCAGCGAGGGAGCGCTTCGCAGGTGAGCTCCTGGGCGTGACCACCGATGCCATCCAGCCGGCCCTCGCCCGTCTCCGCGCGCTCCTCGCCGATGCCGTGCGGCCGGTCGCCCGCCCCGACACCGCGCCGGGCATGGGCCACGTCCCCGGA
Source organism: Chloroflexota bacterium (assembly GCA_037446495.1). GTDB lineage: Bacteria > Chloroflexota > Limnocylindria > Limnocylindrales > CSP1-4 > CAIXZV01. Next base: position 16,720 of record JBBIIL010000066.1, read on the forward strand.
GGGCTCGAGGGGTACGGTCGGCTCATCC
>JBBIIL010000067.1:0-16548 GCA_037446495.1 Chloroflexota bacterium
CCCCGACCGCGCGGCGCCGCGCCAGGTTCTGAGCGAAACCGGCGAAACGCATCTGCTCGCAGACCGTGGCGCCAGCTTCTCGCGTGCACGTCCAGAATCGGGAGTTTTTGTGGAGCCCGCCACATGGCGACTGAGGGCCTGTAGCCGAAAGCGGTCCGTCAACGACGGTGGCCTTGGTAGAGCGCCCGCTTCGGATCAAATGTGGCCGATGGCGCCGTTCCTGTGGGTGTTTGCGGGATCAGCGTGCTGACGGCCGGTATTCGAGCAGGAGGAGTCGCCCATCGAGGACAGAGCTGGATACGAGCTCGAACGCGGCCCTCGGATAACCGGCGAACATCGGCTCACGGCCGTCCGGACCCAGCACGATCGGGAAGACGACCAGCCGCAGCCGGTCGACGAGCCGCAGACTGATGAGGTCGCGGACCAGCGAGACGCTGCCGATCGTGCGCAGCGGATCGCCATCGCCCTGCTTGAGGTTATCGATGACCGTCGCCAGGTCGCCCGCCACGACGCGCGCGTTGGGCCAGGCCAGGGGCTCGCGCAGCGTCCGCGACAGGACGATCTTCGGCAGCTCGTCCATCCGGCTCGGCTGCCCACCTGCCTCCGATGACGACCGCGCCATCGGCGAGAGCACCTCGTACGTCACCCGGCCCATGAGGAGGACCTGCGGTTCGGCGAGGTGCTCGTCGATCCACCGCCCGAGCTCAGGGCCGTACATGTCGAAATACGGCCCGGCATGCTCTCCTCTCGCATAGCCGTCGAGGCTAACGAAGAGATCCGTGGTCAGATCGCGCATTGGTCTCGTATTGCCCCCGAAGCGGGTCCTCCTGCCCGAGTATGGCCTAACGGTCGAGGTCGCCGGCAATCGTCCTCTGGCAGGGCATCCCTGATCTGCGTGCCGGCCGAAGGCTTCGCGCGAGGTGACGCGCGTAGGGAGAGGTCCGAAACTCGATCAGGCGGTCGCGCGCCATGCGAGGTAGCCGACCGAGGCGACCTCGAGCCAGGCCCTGGCGGAGGCCTCCGTGCCCTCGTAGCAGCGCGACAGCCGGCGCCAGCGACCGAGCTGGGCGATCGCGTGCTCGACCTTGTAGAGCGGCCAGAGCGGGGTGAACGCGCTGACTCCAGCTTGGGGCGCCTTGATGTCGAGCGCGAGGTGCTTGCGCTCCGCGAGCGCCGCCAGACCCCGGTACGCGCGGTCGCCCACGACCGCCCGCAGGCGCGGCAGCTCATCGATCCGTTCGCGCAGGAGCTCGCGACCGGCCACGACGTCGTGCGGTCGAGCCGAGCAGGCCGCCACGGCGGCGGGCAAGCCGAGGATCTCGACCAACAGGGTCCGTTTCGTGCCGATCGTCCGGCCACCGCGGCCGCCGGCCTGGTGGAACGTCGGGCCATAACGGGCGCCCTTCACCGTCTGGGCATCGACCATGACCATCGACGGGAGCGGCTCCCGGTCGTGGAACCAGCGGACGACCGCGACGAGACGGGTCATCGCCCGCGCCCAGACGCCGTTCGCCCGCCAGCGCCGCCACTGGGCCCAGACCGCGGTCCAGGCGCCGTAACGTTCGGGCAGGTAGCGCCACTGGCAGCCGGTTCGCCCGATGAACAGCATCGCGTCGACCATCTGACGGCGTGGGATGACCGATGGCGTGCCGCGCCGGCCGGGCGGGTCGAACACGTCGGCGACCAGCTCCCATTGCTCGTCGGAGAGGGCGATCGCGAAGGCCATGCCGCCAGGCTGCGGGCCGACCATGTCACCTTATCTGTCACGATCCGATCGATCCGAACGGAATCATTCGGCTACAGGCCCTGAGACGCCCTGGAGCGCCCGCATCGTGGGCCGCGGCCGCTGTCAGCCACGACGAGCGTGTTCGCCCGTGGGCGCCACCGGGCGCCGTAGGCGCCAGATGAACCCGCGCGTGGCCACATGCGCCACGCCACGAGAAAGGCCCCCGGACGTCCGCCCAGGGGCCTCGGTTGGGCGCGGGATCGAGCTACCCGGCGACAGGCTCCCGCTCGAACTCGACGACGGGCTCGGCCTCAGCCACGGGATCGGCCTTCGCGCGTCCGCGCGGAGCCCGCGTCCGGATGAGCTCAGGCTCGGCCTCCTCGGCACCCTTGGCCTTCCGGCCGCGGGAGCCCTTGGGTGCGACGACCGCCGGTTCCGACTCGGGAGCCGTCAGCGGGGCCGCCTCGGCGGCCTTGCGGGCGAGCGCGGCCTTGCGGAGCGCGGTCGTGTACTCGTTCCAGTGGGTCTTGCACATCCGGCCGAGGCCGTCCTTCTGGCTGGGCTGGGTCGGGAAGTCGGCGGTCGGTGCATCGTGGGGCTCGATCCCGAACGTCGCCGACCCGATGCATCTGCGCATGTCCGCCACGACCATCGTCCTTTCGCTTTCCAGCGCCGATCTGGCGTTGGGGGACACATCCATTGCTCTGGTCGCGCGACGATGCAAGGCCGGTCGGCCGGTGAAGCCGGCCACCCCCGTCGCCGCGACGGCCAGCCGTGGCCGCCTATGCGCGCGCCACCTACCACGCCACGAAGCCCGCACCTCCTGAGCCCGCCATCATCGGGCTGTGGCGACAGATGGTGGCCGAGGAGGAGGCGCGGCAAGCAGCGGAGCTTGCGGCGTCAAAGGGTCACGTCGGCGGCCTGCGCTTCCGCACCCCGGTCTCCTCGATCGGGATCTGCCGGCTACGCGCCGGCAACAGCGGGGCGCACGAGGAACTGCGATCGCTGCGGGTTGGACCACAGTGCGTCCGTGGCGCCTCGGGGTGACCCACGGGCGCGGGATCACGCACCCGGCGCACGGAATGGCCAGCCGATGCGGGTCGCGGCCCGAGGCCGCCCCGGGGCGGGTCGCGGGCCGCTCCAGGCCCCCGCAGGATGTGACCGATCGTCGCCACGCCGTCGAGGGCGCGTTTGCGAAGGGAGGGCCTCACGTCCCGGGTGCGACGTGGGCACACGCCCCTGTGTCCGGTTCACCCGGCCGGGGGACGATCTCCTTTCAGCGATGCATCAGGGGAGGCGCATAGCCTTCACCACTGGCCCTCGGCTCCGCTCTGGGGCCCGACCTGCCTGCCCACCCCCCGGCGGCAGGGAGGGCGGCGACCGGGGGCCACCTCATGCGCTGGCACGCTGTGCGCCCCAGACTCGCCCCGACAGCGAGGGTTTCGCCTACCCGGATGGCCGAGCTTCCGGCTTTGTCGCCGACGTGTTGGACGTGACCCGGAGATCCCCCAGACGCTCGGCCGCTCAGCCACTGTTGGGCGCTGTGGCCCGCCCTCCCCCGTGACGTGCTCCGGCACTCGCTCCAGCAGGCGCTCGATCTCACCGCCGCAGGGGTCCGTGTAGCCGCAGTTCGCGCAGGTCCAGCCTGCCGGACCATAGGCGCAGCTCGTCGTCACGCGGACTGGCCCGTCCGCGCCGGGCACAACGACGATGTTCCCACGCACCCACTCCCCGTGCTGGCAGGACGGACAGCGCGGTGCTTTGGGACGGCGGGCCCTGTTCCAGGCTGCCTGGTCTGCCGGCGACCTCAGCGGACAACCTCGCAGGGTAGCGCGGTTGCGTGCCGGCCGATGGTTCTCTTCTTGGTTGGCGGGGCGTTCAATTGATCCCTTCGAACTCACGTGTTCGCACGCCTTCGACATCGAAGATCATCGTCCGCCCGACGAGCTGTCCCCTCCAGAACGTCGTCAAGTACACGCCATCAAGAGGTCCTCCGTCGTCAATGAGAAACGGTGCCGCGAACTCGAAGTCTCCAGGGTCAGCCACGCCGCTCGTAATGCGTATTCGGAAATGGCGACCATCACGGTCGGCTTGGATGGCTTCCTCCGAGAGTCGGATTGGCTGGGTCTGATGAGCTCGCTCAGCTGCGCCGAGCACAAGCGCGAGGCAGTGTTGGACCAGCTCGTTGTAGTCCCGAAGAGCCTTCGCGATGGTTCGGATCTCAGGAGCAGCGGAGTCATACGCGGAGTCGCCCAATCGGCGGAGCCGTTCTTGCTCGTCGTCGAAGCTGGGTCCTTGCGTTGTCCGCCCCTCGGTGACCACTAGTCCTCTCAACTGCAGCATCCTCGTCCGGATCCCGTCGCGGCGCCGAAGGTAGGTCGCCTGGGCGAGAGCGGCGTCAAAGGCGGGTGTGCGTCGAGCCGCACGCCACATGCGCGACAGTGAGGACAGTTCTGCCTCAGCTAGCCCGATGGCACGTGACGAGGTGTCCAGATCCGGTGCGTGCGCGACGCGAAGCGCCGGGATATAGCTGCTGGTATATGGCAGCGGTGGAAGATCGTCGTGATCGACGAACGCCATCCGCAGGTCGGGTCCAATCCCAAGCCAGAAGCGGTCTACGGCAGCTTGAAGGAAAGCGTGAACCGACTTGACCCATTGGATGTAGTCGAGGTCGGCCGCATCGAGGTCGAGATCCCGCCCAGTAAGGCGTGAGCTTTCGAGGACCACCAGCGTCCGCCGAACGGCCGGCGCGAGACTGCTCTCGAATGCAGCCAGCCACCGGAGCCGCATGGACTCGCCGACCATCCGTTGCCCGGGATTGACGGAGCGAAGATGCACCCCAAAAGCTGAGGTGACGAGGGCGTTGCCGGCCGCGACGATCGCCGACTCGAGCGCCGTGATGCTCATAGGGTCCACTCGAAGGCGGACGGGCGGCGAACAGCCTGCGTACCTAGGGCACTACCAAGGCGATCCTCGACCTGTCGACTGAAGTCGGCGAACTCGACCGCAGCGGGGTCGGCGAGCAATTCGCGGACCGAATCCCCGGTCCATTCCAGTTCCTCATCGTGTACGTCGACCTGGGCGTCCTCGTTCCCCCAAGAGACACTGAACCGCGCGTCCGTCGAGCCGATTCCCACCATCACATGCGGCTCACCCTGAATCGAGTCGAGCGCAGACCCCGCGAGCCCCAGAGCCGCGCAGAGGACATGACGGGCATTCGCTCGGGCGCGCACATGACTGAGCACTCGACCAGCGAGTACCCCACGGTCGCTCGTCAGCGCCCCATGGTCCCATTCGTACGGCCCGAACGCCCTGCCTTTTGGTTTCAGGCGCTGTACCGATTCCTTGAAACCGAGGAGCACGATCCGCGCGGCGAGGACCTCAGGAGTCGCGCGAGCGAATGGGCTGCCACGCCAGCAGATCGCCCTTGACGGGGTCGATCCGGAGCGCCTGATCCACGCACCGAAGTCACCGTCACGTTGAACCAGAGGCTCGTCGTCCTTGGCTTGCCTCATACAGACATATCCGGGCGTGACGAAGAGACCGAGAGGTTGGCCGATCGCTGCATCGCCGGCCAGGTGACCGAATCGGAGCAACGCGCGATTGAGCCGATCGAGGTCGGACGACTCATCCGGGACTCTTAGGGAATCCCCGGCGAGGCGGGCAACTGACGCGATCGTGAATACGTCGTTCGCGGTCAACAGGTCGACGAGGAGATCGGGGCTTCGCTCCGCGAGCCGGGCGCCAAGCAATGGCCAGAAGTCGGGGTCGATTGCAGGTCTCGGGAGCGAGCCTAGAGCGGAGGCCCGACAGGCGGCGAGATAGGCGGCAAGGAGCGGGTGGGCGAACACGACCGATCCGGCGAGGAGCTCCACGATGCCGGTCTGACACAGTTGATCCAATTGGGTGGCGGCAGGGAGCGTGGCGTATGTGGCGGTGATCTCTCGCTGAAGCGACCAGTCACCAAGATCTCGGAGAGCCCTGTCGAGCGGCATGACCGCAGCAGGACGAGCACGTAGAGCGAGATCCTCGACGGCCGCACGTGCTCTAGCGCGACTGAAATCATCCGCGATGAGACCCGCATTCAGGCGATCAGCGACCAGGCGATCGAGCAACTCCGGCCCGGAGCGAACCGTGTGCCCGTGGCGGGCGACGAGGGCGGCCCAGAAAGGTCGCCTGGCTAGATCGAGCAGGCGAGAATCCAGGGTGCTGGCGGTTGACTCGGGGGTTCCAGACGCGGCAAAGAGCGCGTCAAGGTCACTCGGCCCGAGGTCGTAGAGGCGCCAGCGAGCGAATGAGGCGAGCCGATCTGGCTGGGGAAAGCGCAGCAGCAGAGTCATACGGGTCCGCGGGAACTCGAGAGCCGACCTCTCGATGTCGGCCAGCAACACGTCTCTATTGTCCGGATCAAGCTCATCAAGCCCGTCAACGACGATGACGATGCGTCCATCCCGTTGGAACTGCCGGATAAGTGATTCCCCGGGCACAAATCGAACGGTGTCAAAGGCACTCTCGATCAGCGCCAGCAGAGACCTCTTACCAGGCCCCGCCAGCAGGTACAGCGGGAGAGGGCCGCGTTCCGATCCCGCCTGAATCAACGCGCCGATTGCTGTGTCGCTCTTTCCGGATCCCGCCGGCCCGGACAGGATCACGCGCGGCACGCGCACAAGGTTCTCTGGCGACAGCGAGGCCCCGCCGGCATCTAGCATTCGGCTGAACGCGAAACCCACGGGGAGTCCTACGAGTGCACGCCGCTGCAGCTCGAGCTTGACTAGACGAGATGTCAGGCTGTCGCGGACGAGTTCGCCAGTTTCGAGATGTGCCGCGACGGCGTCGGCGACAACGGCTGGCAAGTCGTCGAGCCTGTCGACGCCCTTGACAGTGTGCTGGCGGAGTCGCTTACGGAAGGGATCAGGGGAAGCGGAATCCGGACCCACGAAGAACCCCAGGATCTTCGCCGGATTGTCCCTACTCGCTTCCTCATACTCGTCGATCGTCCCCTGCCGCGGCGGATCGGCAACTAGGATCACACACAGATCGCAGTCCTTTGCGACCTGGAGGTACTGGCTGCTGGGCGGAGAACCAGCGGAAACGAAGCTGAACTCGAACAGCCACGCGTCCGCGAGTTCAAGCGCCTCGATGGCGTTCTTGATCGCCGCGCGCAATTCTGTCAGTCCGGTGATAGACGACGAAACCAAGACCAGAGGGCGATGACGAACAAGGGTCCGTCTTGGTCTAGCCACGCGCAATCGCCTCCGGGTGCCACAGGCAGCCCAGTGCGAACCGTCTCATGAGTGAACAATGCACCAATCGCACTGGTGGGCTGGCTGAGGCCTGATTTCGATCCATACCGGTACGCTGCGGGCGAGCCTGGAACTCAGCCGGGCTGCGACGCCAGTCTGGCGGCCCGTGGCAAGTTCAGTTAGCCCTGCCCGAGATCCCGCACGATGACGTGATCGTGCTCGGCCAGCGACGCGTGCCGTCAACGCCGCCGTCCTCGATCGGCGCATCGCCCGCAACTCGACCTGAGCCTCCCTGGCCAGCCGCGCAGTCTCGGCCCTCACGCCCGACGACGGCGGCTGGCGCATGCTCATCAACATGGTCCCGCGGCGCGAACCGCAGGGTCGATGGTGCGATCGCGCGGCGCTGGCCGACCACGAGGCATCGCCGCCGGTGTTGGCGCCGCACGCCGCGGCGGACTTCGCCTGCAGATGGCATTCGGCGTCGGCGGAACGAACGAAGACTGAACCATTGGGAGTCAATGCGGTCCTATAGGACAGTGCTACAGGACGGAGTGGCAGAGGAGACGGGCAAGCGCGGTCTCATCGAGCGCGCCCAGCAGGGCGACGCGGAGGCATTTGCCGGTCTCGTTTCGAGCCACCTCGACTCCGCGTGGCGGTTTGTCCGGGCGATCGGGGGTGGCCGGGTCGATCCCGACGACGTGGTGCAGGAGGCGTTCGTCATGGTCTGGCGGGACCTGCCCCGACTGCGCAACCCGGATGCATTCGACGCGTGGCTTCGGGCGGTGCTGGTCCATGCGACCCGACATGCAATCCGGGCCACTGAGCGGGTCCGACTGATCCGGATCGCGGACGCCGCCTCGTCCGACACGTTGGACCGCAGCGCCCGGATCCGCACGGATGCGCTGGTCGATCCGCACCCCGAGCCGGGCGCTTCGCTGGCGAGACGCGATTCGCTCGGCCGGGCGTTCGCTCGACTCTCGATCGACCAGCGCACGATCCTCGTCCTGCACTACCTCGAGGGCGAGGGACAGGAGCGAATCGCGGAGCTGATCCGGCGCCCGGTGGGCACCGTCAAGTCGCGCCTGCACGGCGCCCGTGCCGCACTCCGGGCGGCACTGGGCGCCGAGGACAGATGAGGGTGCACCAATGACTGACACTCGGCCCGATCGGGACGCAAAGGACGCAGTCGACGCCGCACTCCGGGAGCTGAAGGCCGCTCGCTCCCGCGGCGCCCCGGGCGTCGGCCTCGAGGCCCGCATCCGGACGCGGGTGGGCGAGACCCCGCAACGGCGCCGGCTCTCCCTGCTCCCGGGCAGGTGGTCCGGCTCCTGGCCCTCCGCTTCTGGGCCAGCCCGCCTTGTTGCGTTTTGGTCGATCGGCGCCGCCGCCGTGCTGGCGGTCGCGCTGGTCGGCATCGTCGTCCTCGCGCCGCGCGCGACGACCGAGACGCCGGGGGTCGGCGGGTCGTCTGCTCTTGCTGCCTCACCCGGCCCGACCGACGCTCCGGCGAGCAACCCGCCGCATGTCGGGGGGACCTGCCCGCTCACGCCAATCACCCGCTTGGCGGGTGGCTCGGCGCCCGAGGTCGACGTGAGCGGTTTGCGCTGGCGCTGGGGTGGCGTCCCGTGGGTGGCCGGAGCCCCCGAGAAGATGGTCTGGCTGGCGGACAACCAGAGCGGGCCCGAGGCCCGCATCTCCGCCTACGCGATCGAGCTCAACCTGCCCATCCTCGTCGACGGTCGGCCGGTCAGCTTCGCGGGAGCTGCTGGCAGTGCCGTCTACGCGATCGCGACCGACACTGGGGTCGACGAGCTCCGATTGCCGAGCGCCGGCTGCTGGCTCCTGACGGCCGTCTGGTCGCAGGGCGCGAGCAGCGTCGTCGTCGCGGCAGCGCCGCCTGCCGCCACGGCCAGCCCGGCACCCGTGACCCCGGCGCCGACTGTGCCCAGCACGCCCCTCGCCGCCTGCCCCGCGACCGCGCCATCGCCGCTCTCGCTACCCCGCGGGTGGCCCGGGCAGGCTTACGTGGATGGCCCCTTCCGCTGGCTCTTGCCGCCGAACCAGACCTGGATCATTGGAGCCGCGGGCGACAAACTTGTCCTCGATTCGGGGCTCGGCTGGGGTGCCGGCGACATGCGCGTCGTCGCCTTCCCACTCGCCCAGGCAACCGGCGTCGGTAGGCTTCGCGGGACGGCGGTCAGCGGCGATACGCCGCCGATCTCGGGTGGCACGATGGGCTTCGGCCTCACCCTCCCCGCGCGCGATTGCTGGGCGCTCGTCTACCTCGACGCGGGGTCGACATCGTCGATCGTCCACGATCTGCGCCCATAGGGTCCACGCGGAAGCCTCCGCGATCGGGCTAGGTGGTCGCTACCGCCGACCGCGAAGCTCGGCGCGTTCGTGGAGTACGTCGGAGCAGTACCCGCTCCGACCTACCACCTGGTTACGGGCGATTCGGCGCCCGATCGCCGCCCTGGCCTCCCACCATGGCAACGTCGTGGATGTGGCTGAGATACTGACGAGGGTCGCCCTGTGCAGCCCGCCCGAAGTGGCGGGGGGTGTGCGATGTCGGTGGGCCGCCCGTCCAGAGGCCGGCTATCTTCAGTCGGCGGGGGCGGCTCGCCTGACTGGCTTTGACAAGCCAGATCAGTTGCTCAAGGTTGGCGGCCCAGCGGATCGCCGCGGAGGTGCAGGAGACGTGAGGAGTCTGACGCTGCTCGGGCTCGTCCTGCTGACGGTCGCCCTCGCGGCAGCGTGCGCCATACCCATTCCATCGAGGACCTCCGCCTCGCCCGGCGCCGTTCCTACACCGACCGTGACCCCCGTTCTCGCGCCGATCGCCGCGTCCACGCCGGCCGCGCCCTCGCCGAACCCGTCGCCAGTCGCCGAGCCCACGCCGACCGCGACGACGTCGTGCGAGCCCGTGTGTGCCCAGCATGCCGCCACTGTCGTGACGCACGGTCCGCGCGCCGAAAAGGCGGTGGCGCTGACGTTCGACGACGGCTTCAACGTCCCCGCCTGCATCTCGATCGTGAACACCCTGCTCGCCGCGCACGCGACCGCGACGTTCTTCCCGAACGGCCAGTACGTCCGCGAGAACCCGAGCTTCTGGCACTGGGTCGCCGCCAATGGGTTCCCGATCGGCAATCACACGACGACCCACCACGACGCGACCACGCTCTCGGCCGAGCAGCTCGTGCTCAACCTCGACTCCGACCGGAGGATCCTCGACGAGGCGCTCGGGGTCCCATCGATCAACGTCTTCCGCCCGCCTTTCGGCAGCTTCGACGCGCGGGTCCTCGAGGTCGTGGCCAGTGCCGGCTACCCGCTGGCCGTCGGGTGGGACGTGGACTCCAGGGACCAATCGGGCGCCCCGGGCGTCGCAGAGGAGGTCGCGAACGCGACGGCGGGCACGAACGGATCGATCGTCCTCATGCACTGCGGATCGCCGCTCACACCGCTCGCCCTGCCGGCGATTATCGACCGCTACCGGGCCCGTGGCTTCTCCTTTGTCACGATCCCCCAGATGTTCGGCCTGCCCTCCCCCGCCGCTGGCTGGGCGCCGCCGCCCAGCCCCGCCGCGATGCCGGTCACGGAGCTCGCCACGGACGATCCTCGACCGAGCTGGAACGCGAGCCCGGCGATCGACGCGGCCGGGCATCTCCACCTCGCGTACGAGACACCGGCCGGCATCGTGTATGGCGACGACGCGTCGGGATCGTGGCAATCGGAGATCGTCGCGCCGAGCACGAGCTCCACCTTCGTGTCCCGGCCCTCGATCGCGCTCGATCCGGGCGGAGGAGCGCACCTCGTCTATCTATCGTCGACGACCTCGGGCACCCAGCTGCTGTACCGTCGCCGATCGAGCGATGGAGCGTGGTCGGCCCCGATGACCGTCGCGGTGCTCGCCGCCCCGGCGTCCACGGCGTCGATCGCGATCCACGCCGTAGGCCAGCCGGTCATCGCCTACGCGCTGTTGGGTGGTCCACGCGAAGGCATCGCGCTCACTAGGCCGGCTGCTGGAGGCTGGAGCCAGACCATCATCCCAACGACGGACGGGACGTTCCTCAACCCATCGATCGCGATCGACGGCCGCGGGGCCATCCATCTGGTCGAGCGCCGCAACGGCTACTCCGAGATCGACGAGACGACCAATACTTCGGGCGCCTGGACGACGAGCCGGCTCTTCGGGGTCGCCGGGAGCGCGGTTCCGTTCTCCGGGTTCGATCCATCCGGACGGCTCGTCGTCGCCGCCCAGGAATCCTACGGCGAGGCGGTGACCCTCGGGATCCGCCCAGACGGTGGGTCGCTTGCCTGGACGACCGTCACCACCGTCGGGGACCTCTCGGGCCTGGCGATCGCACCCGACGGGAACGTGGTCGTGGCCTTCAGCCGGATCGCCCAGCCCGGTGGGGCAAGCCGGATCTGGCTCGCCCATTCGCCGTCTTGACGAAAGCCGCTGATGTGGCATAGACGCGGGACAGGTTCGCCTCGACCGGTCGATGACGTCGAGACGGCGGCCCCCGCTGACGCAGTGAGCCGCCCACCACGATGGAAAGATCGTGACGAGGCGCCAACGGCAGACTGGCGGAGCCCGCCACGACGGCGTGCCGCGGCGCCAGCTCCCGCTGCACCCGCCTGGAGCCGCTGGGCGACGACGGCCCAATCCCGCGCTGGCTCCGGGTAACGAGGCCTCAAGCGGCCGCGGTACGCTAGATGGATGATCTGGTACCCAATCGACGAGGCCGCTGACCGGGCCGGAGTCGAGCCAGCTTACCTCGTCCGGCTGGTGGATCTCGGCATTCTCGGCTCCGAGCAGCCGGATCGCTTCTCACCGGGCGACGTGCGCCGCGTGTCGATGGTCAAGTCGCTCGAGGATGCTGGCATTCCGCTCGACGGTGTGGCGGCAGCGATCGAGCGCGGCGCGCTCTCCCTCGCCTTCCTCGACGCCGCGGCGTTCGAGCGATTCGCCGCCCTGGCTCCCGAGACGTTCCGGCAAGTCAGCGAGCGGACCGGCATCCCGATCGAACTGCTCCTGGCCGTGCGCGAAGCGATCGGCATGGCGCAACCGTCACCCGACGATCGGCTGCGCGAGGACGAGATGGAGATCGTGCCGCACATCGAACTGCAGGTCTCTCTGGGGTTTCGGCAGATCGCGATCGAGCGCCTCCTCCGAGTCCAGGGCGAGAGCACGCGCCGAATCACCGAGCAGGAGGGTGCGTGGTGGTACTCCGAGGTGATCGCGCCGGCGATGTCCGCCGGACGGGGCGCCGAGGAGATCGCCAACGCCGATCTGGCCAATCGGAATGCACCGCTTGCCGAGCGGGCCGTCCTGGCCATGTACCACGCGCAGCAGGCGCGCGCCTGGACCGCCAACCTGATCGAGGGTTTCGAGGTGCTGCTGGCACAGGCGGGGCTTCACAGCCGCCTCGCGCGACCGCCAGCGATCTGCTTTCTCGATATCACGGGCTACACGCGCCTCACCCAGGAACGTGGCGACGATGCCGCCGCGGCCCTGGCGGCCACGCTCGCGCGCCTCGTGGAGCGCAGCTCGGTGCGGCACGGCGGCAAGCCGATCAAGTGGCTGGGCGACGGCGTGATGTTCTACTTCCGCGACCCGGGCCCGGGCGTGCGTGCCGCCCTCGAGATGGTCGACGCGCTGGCGGCCGCTGGGCTGCCGCCCGCGCACGTCGGCCTGCATACGGGACCCGTTCTCTTTCAGGCGGGCGACTACTTCGGCCAGACCGTCAACCTCAGTGCGCGCATTGCCGACTATGCGCGCCCCGGCGAGGTGCTGGTCAGCCAGGCGGTGGCCGACGCCTCGCAGGAGATCGGGATCGCATTCGCGGACATCGGCCCGGTCGAGCTCAAGGGCGTGGCCGGCACGACGCAACTGCTGCGTGCCCACCTCGCCTAAGCGTGCACCCAGCCGTTCCGTCCTGCGGGCGACCAAGCCATGGTCCCTGACGCGGGGCCTATCGCGGGTCCCCTGAATCGCTACCCTGACGAACCGGACCCGCACGATCAGTGGATCGTGTGGCGACCGCGGCTCGACACCCAGCGCTCCCTATTGCACAGCGAAGGTCGCCGTGGCCGTGACCGATCCGCCGAGGGCGCACGTCACCGCTACCTTCGCCGCGCCCGGCTTCGTGGTCGATCCTACGTTCCAGGTCCAGGACGCGAGCCCGTCCGGGCCCGCCGTCGGTGTCGTCTTCAGCCCGGCCGCGGCTGACAGGGTGCCCGATGGCCACGTCACCTTCGCCGAGCAGACCGCGCCGGGTGACGTCGCCGCGCTCATGCTCGCGGTCGTGCCGGGGATGGCCGGGTCGGGCAGCCTGACGAAGGTCACCGAGATGGAACCGGCCGGCGGGACGGGCGTGGGGCGGGCGAGAGCCGGACGGGTTGCAGCGCCTGGCGCGGCGCTGGCGGCAGGAGTCGCGGCGTTGATAGCAAACGGGATGCCGTAGTAGGCGTGCACCCAGTGGATCCCGATCGCCGCCTGGGCCGCCGCGAGGGTCACGGTCCCCGCGCAGACCTCCTTCTTGAGGAGGGTCTCGAGGGCGTCCTTCACCCGCGCGCCGACCTTGCGCCCGTCGGGGAGCGTCGCGACGTAGGGCTCCGGCCAGAGGTTGTGCGGGTCCTTGGGCGCTCCGCCGAGCTCGAGCGAGATGAGGTGATCCTCCTCGTAGGCGGCGGTGCTGGCGTCCGCGTAGCCGTACAGAGGGATCTGCTCGATCTTCAGCGACGTCGTGTACGAGGAGGGCGGCCGGATCGTCGCAGTCCAGCCGGACACGCAGATCGTGGTGCGGATGGTCGCCTGGGTGACCGCCGGGTTGAGGGCCCCCGGCGTGAGCGCGGGATCCGGCTCGCCCGTGAGCCGGCCGGCAGCGGGCGCGGTGGGATCGATCGACGCGGCGATGCTCGGCAGGGGCCCCATGCCTCCTGCGGTCGCGCCATCGTCCACATCGGTGAGCGTGTCGCTCGGCGGTGCCGGGGAAGCGGTCGGCAGCGCCGAGGCGGCGCCGGGGGACGCCAGCGCCGAGGCGGCGCCGGGGGACGCCAGCGCCGCACTCGGGGCCGAGGTCGCGGTCGTGGCGCCGGTGCCGCAGCCGCCGAGGAGGATCGCCAACGCGATGATGAACGTCAGGCGCGCCACGTGCCTCATTCCAGCGCTCCTCCTCGCCCGGCTCCCCGCCGGGCTTCTGGGCTCATCGAGGCTAACGCGGTTTAACACTACCTGCTCATCGTGGTGCCTCGACGGCCCGGCCCGGTATCGCGACCTCAGGTTCGTCAGTTCCTGCTCGCGAAGCCCGACGGCGATCGTCCGGCTCACCTGCCGCTCCGGCCGTGGTGGCGACCACGCACGGGCGGACCGTATGTCGACGCCGGGGACCTTCGCTCCGCGTAATCACGTGACCGGCTACCTTGCTAGGCGGAGGCAATTCGCTCAGCCGAGGCTCGCCCCGGTCAGGGGAGGGCGGGCACGTCCGCCTCGATGAACGCCCCAGTCCGGAAGTCGACGATCACGCGAGCGGTCGTGGCTGGCGAGGGACATGGGTGTGACGACGCGGTCGGGCCGCCACAGGACGCGAACGCGAACGTCCCCCTGGCGGTGAAGACCCAGACCCAGGTATCCGGCGAGACCAGGCTGGAGCGCGAGACGTCACCGTACCGCGCAACCAGAGCGGACACGATCTGTGGGGACGAGCCCAAGAACGCCGTCCTCGCAGTGGCCAGGGCGCGTTCGAGGCTCAAGCTGCTCGCGGGTGGGAGGACGGCCGGTGCGCTGGTCGGAGCCGGGGACGGAGACGCGGTCGGCGAGGGCGACGGCGACGGCGCGGTGCTGATGGGTCGCGATGAGGTTGCGCCCGGCGTGGGCACGAGCGCCCGCGGCGAGCCAGCCACCTGGGTTCCGGCGAGAAAGGACCCGGCGGCCACGCCCAGAATCGCGAGCGCGATCCATCCGGATCGCGGGAACCGCCGGCGGGAGGGTCCCCTCACCGGCCCGACGGGCATCGAGTATCCGTCGTCTGGCTGGGTTTCTTCCTCGGACCTCATGTCTGCCGCCGCCTGACGGTGTCGAACCCTCCCGCTCGCTGAGACGCCCACCGGGTCTCGGGTGTTCCGGCGTCGGATTGGCGGAGGCGGACGGTCCCTACACCGTGCGGCTGGGGTTCGTCAGCCAGACGATGGTTGACAGGATCAACACGCCAACGAGCCAAGGGACGAACAGAACGGCCCGGGCCAGGAAACCCACACCTCCCGCGAGCGCGTTCCCGGTGAGGAGCGGCACGCAGGAGATGACGAGGAAGCCGATCGTCCAGATCGCCAGCAGGAGCCGAAACAGGCCCTTCACGCCGTCGGCATCTAGACCCGCGCCACCCGGGAACCGGGGCAGTGGACTCGATGCTCCCATCGTGCGGGGGCGGCTGGTCAACAGCCGGCCCCACGTCGCAAGCCCCTACGGGTACGGCCGCGAGTGCTCCGACCCGAAGAGCGCGGTTACCTTGGCGCCGTGGAAGGCGAGCACGTCGGCCCGCACGACGTGGTCGCCGAGGTCCAGGACTCGGAGGCTGCCGTCGTCGACCTTGGCGACCGACTCGATCCGCACGAACCGCTCGCCGAACCGCGCGGCGAACGCAGCGAGCGCCCGGAGCTTCGCTCGCGCGTCGGCGAGATGGTCGCCGTGCGGGTCGACGATCGAGGCGCCCAGCGAGCCGTCCGAGCGGCGCGACACGACGATGAAGTCTGGCTGCAGCGAGGCCCAGTCGCCCTCGTCGTTCTGATAGGCGATCCGGAGTGAAGCCGGCGTCGCGCTGCCTGGGTTCCGGTACCAGGCGACGAACCCATCCCGGGCGAGCTCCGCATCGACGACGGCCCGCTCCCAGTCGTTGAGGTCGATAGGGAACCTGCCGCCCGGGTCTGAGAACACGTGGCCCGACACCCGCGGCAGGTCGTCGCCCTTGGCGTCTTTCGTCGCCGCCCGCTCGTTGGCGCGCAGCTGGACGGTGACCGCCTCGGGCGACGTCGTCTGCTCCTGGACTCGCGTGTAGGCGTCGCGCGTTGCACCGACGGTGTTGAGGATCGGCACCCGGAACTGGTCGAGTCGCTCCTTGACCCACGCCGTCGCTGCCGCGTCGAGCGCCGGCGCGATCGACCCGACGCGCAGCAGCGCGGCGCAGCGGACGCGGACCGCGTCGCGTTCAGCTCCGGGCTCCGCGGCGAGCCGGTGCGCGAACCACGCCTTGCCCGCGCCCTCCTTCACCCCGTCGATGAGCCGCTGCGCGTCGCGGGCGACGTCACGGGCGTGGGTCGCGACCAATTCGACCTCCGGGGCCGATGCGAGGTCCTCGCCGACCGTGGTGATCCGGGTGCGGGCGACCGCGGTGGAGAGCAGGTCCGCCACGTTCGCCTCGACGTCGTCAGCATGCTCGGCCGTCAGCCCGTCCATGCGCTGGTTCAGTCGCTTCGTGAGGTCGGCGCCAGCGTCGGCGAGCAGTGGTGCGCCGGCCGCGTCGTCGGATAGCAGCCGCGCCAGCGTCCGCGCCCGGCGCAGCGGGCTCGCGGTGCGGTCCGGCG
>JBBIIL010000068.1:0-7357 GCA_037446495.1 Chloroflexota bacterium
GACGCCGAGGCACAGAGCGCCGGCAGTGGCGAGCGAGGCGTCCACCGTGACCGGCTGGCCGAAGCCGAGGACCGGGACCACCAGAGCTGCGACAAGCGCCACGACTACGACGGAGAGCACCTGGTAGCTGAGGATCCACGCCCGGTCGCGGAGCTGCCGCTCCCGCTCGTCGAGTCCGGGGCCCGGCATGTCGGCCCGGTCGCGAGCGTATCGGTAGAGGATGAATGCCCCGAACAGCGTGACTCCGATCAGGAGGAAGCTGACCGGTCCCCAGAAGATCGGCGGGACGGTGGTCGCCGTCCAGACGCTCGACCACGCGAACATCGCCGGGAGGCCGAGGAGCGTCCCGACCACCAGCACGTGGCGCCAGGTGCGCGACAGGCGTTCGATCCGTGATCGAGGGTGAGCCGAGACCTGGTTCATGACGGGACGCCTCGCTGTGTCTATCTTGCCGTATGTTGTATGTATACAACATACTGTCAAGCACGTCCTGCCGACGAGTCAGTCGGATCGCATCGGCACGGTGTTCTCTCGGCTGAGCTCAGTCGGTGGCCCGCCCTGGACCGCCAGCGCCTGTCGCGGCATGCCACGTGCGCACGGTGTCCGGCGAGGCGGGAGTCGGCCGGCCGAGCAGGAAGCCCTGCCCGAGCTGCACCCCGAGTTCCCGGAGCATCGAGAGCTCTGCAGCCGTCTCGATCCCCTCGGCGATGACCTCGCAGTGGGCCCGCTCGGCGAACTGGGCCAGGCCGGCGATCATCGCCTGGCGGGTGAGATCGCGGTCCACGCCCCGCACCAGGCTGATGTCCAGTTTGAGGAACTGCGGTCGCAGCTCCACCACGTGGCGCAGGCTCGCGAACCCCGACCCCGCGTCGTCGACGGCGAGGCTGACCGTCGGTCCCAGCAGGTCGACGGCCCGTCGAACAGCCGGGTAGTCGTCGATCTCCACGTGCTCGGTCACCTCGAGCACGATCCGGCGCGACTGACCCGTGAGGAGGATGCCGAGCTCGTCACTGAGCCGAATCACCCCTGGCGAGACGTTCAGGCTGAGCCAGGCGTCCGCGGGAAGGGCCTCGGATGCCAGCAGCGCAGCCGCCATCGTGGCGAGCTCCATGTCGCTGCCCAGGCCGACCGTGTGCGCCTCGGCGATCATCCGATCCGGCGGCGTGCCGTCGGTGAACCGCGTGAGCGCCTCGTAGCCCACAGGTGCGGCGGAGGCAAGCGCGAAGATCGGCTGGAAGACCGGGCCGAAGCCTCGATCGGCCAGGATGCTGCCGATCCGACCCTTCGCGAGGTCGGACCGGTGCACCCGCTCGAGGCGGGAGCTCAGGAGCGCGCTCGCCGTCGCGGCAAACTCGCTGACGGCCGGGAGGTGGTCGATCAGGTGCCGGGCATAGCTCTCGTCACACGTGCCGACCGCGACGAGGCCGAGCAGGCCTTCGCCGTTGCGGATCGGCGCGAAGGCAGACGCCTTGATGCCGACGCGCGTCATCGCCTCGCCGTACGATCCGTCCTCGGGACGCAGGCGCCAGGCCTCGGACCACGAGCCCTCCAATCCCCGTTCGAAGAGGTACGCGGCCCGTGCGGCTGGAATCGGCCAGCCCGGTCGGAAGGGCAGGCCGTCGGGTCCGCCCGCGGCGAGGGTGGTCGCGCGCCCGGGTTCGGCGAAGTCGAAGATGGCCGCGATGTCGATTCCGGGCAGCGCAAGCAGCTCGCTGCAGATGTCGGCGGCCGTCTCCTCGGGCGTCGGGCTGGGTTGGAGGCGAGCCAGCGCCGCCGCCACCCGGGCCCGCTCGCGGAACTCGGCGGCGAGCGCAGACTCTGCGGCCCGAACCGCCGTGACGTCGCGCTCGACACCGACGTAGCCCGAGACCTCGCCGCCGCGGCCGCGGATCGGCGAGAGCGTCGCCTCGACCTCGTAGAGGGAGCCGTCCTTGCGCCGATTGGTCAGCGTCCCGGTCCAGCTCTGACCCCGGGCGAGCCGCCGCCACAGGGCCCGGTAGAAGCTTGCCGACTGGCGACCGCTCTTGAGCAACCGCGGGTTCCGCCCGATCGCCTCCTCTCGGCGATAGCCCGAGATGCGTTCGAAGCCCGGGTTCACGTATTCGATCGTGCCGGCGAGGTCGGCGATGAGCACGGAGTCGGACGCCTGCTCGATCGCCGACACGAGGCGGGTCCGTTCCGCCTCGGCTGCGGCCGTCTCGGTCACGTCCTGGACGAAGCCGACCATCCGGGCGGGTGCCCCGCTCGGATCCCGCAGGACCTCGCCCTCGTCGTGGATGAACCGAACGCGGCCATCGGGCCAGACGGCGCGGTAGTCCTGGGCATACCGGCCGGCGCCGTTGATCGCCGCCCGCTCGGCGGACTGCACACGGGCCCGATCATCCGGATGCACGCATGCGAGGAACGCCTCCGGGGTCAGACCCATCGACCCGGGCTCGACCCCGAAGATCCGGTGGAGCTCGTCCGAGCGCATGGTGACCCCCCTCACGAGGTCCCAGTCCCAGCTCCCGATGTGGGCGATCCGCTGGGCCTCCGCCAGGTTCCGCTCGCTGTCGCGGAGTGCCTGCTCTGCCCCAAGCCTCGCCGAGATGTCGCGGATGTTGCGCTGGAGGCGGCCGTCGGGGAGCCTCGTGAAGCTGACCTCGACCGGGAGGCTCGTGCCGTCCCGGCGCCGGTACCGGCGCTCGACGAGGAGCCCCGTCCCGATCCGGGTGGCGGCCAGCCGGTCGCCCATGTCCTCGGGGCTCAGCGTGTCGTCGTCGGCGGCGAGGTCGGGCGAGTAGGTGGCGAGGATCTCCTCGCGCGTGTAGCCCAGCATCCGGCAGATGGCCGGGTTGGCCTCGACATAGCGGCCGCTGCGGTCAGACACGAGGATGCCGTCGGCCGCCTGCTCGACGAGTGCGCGGTAGTGCTCCTCGCTGTACCGCAGCGCCTGCGCACCCCGCTCTCGCTCGGTCACGTCGAACGAGATCCCGAGCGTGCCCTGGATCGTCCCGTCCGGACGCCGCAACGGCTCGACGCGCACGACATAGTCCCGGCCGGCGAAGACCGCGTCGTAGCTGGATCCCGTTCCGAGCAGCGCCTGGCGGTGGGCGACGATCGCGGGATCGGACGGGTCGCTCGTCCCGGCGAAGTCGTACAGGTGGGTGCCCACGATCTGGTTCGGCCCTAGGCCCAGGCTGGCGAGCCCTGCGCCCAGTGACGACGTGCAGCGCAGCTCGGTGTCGGTTGACCAGATCATCCCGGGCATCTGGTCGAGGAAGAGCTGGAGCCGGGCCTCCCGATCGGCGAGCAGGTCCACCGCCAGCTTGCGCTCGGTGACGTCCGAGAAGAAACCGACGATGCAGGCGACCCCGTCGATCTCGACGGGTGACGCCTTGATGTCCGCAAGGACCACGCGGCCGTCCTTGCGCAGGCAGGGGACCGCACGCGAGATGCCGGCGCCGTTCACGAGCGACGCAAACCGCTCGAGGATCCCCGGCCGGGCCTCCGGCGGATGAATGTCGACGACGGTCAGGCTGGTCAGCTCGTCGCGGCTGTAGCCGAGGAAGGTGCTGGCGGCGCCGTTCACATAGCGGAAGCGCCGCGTCTGCTGCTCGGCGATGAGGATCGCCTCGATCGTGCCTTCGAAGATGGCCGCGTAGCGGCGCTCGGACGCGACAAGCGCCTCATGGGTCCGCCGATCGTCGGTGATGTCGGCGATGGTCCCGAGCATCCAGATCGGTCGCCCGGCCGCGTCGCGTTCGACGCGCCCGCGCCCGGCGACCCAGCGCTCCTCGCCGGTGTCCAGCCGGAGGATCCGGTATTGGCGGTCGAATGGCTGGCCGCGGCCGAGGACATCGTGGGCGAAGTAGGCGAGCATCGCCTCGCGGTCATCCGGATGGATGAGCGCCGCCCAGCCGTCGACCGACCGGTCGAACGCGGCACCGATCCCGAGGATGGCATCCAGGCCTGGCGAGCTCACCCAGCGGCCCGCCGCGACGTCCATCGCATAGGACCCGATCCGGGCGACCACCTCGACGTCATCGAGGCTGGGGCCAGCGGGCGAGGCGTTCGCGCGAGGCGCGTTCGCGTGTGCCATCAGGGCCGACGAGAGCCGGGGACGCGGCTTGGCTGCCATGGACTGACTTCCCAGCGTGCTCGGCGCCGCTGAGCGCACCGAGCTCGATGGCTCGACGCGTGCCCTGGGACGCCGTATCGCGTGTGGATCGCTGGTGCCCTTTGGCACCGAGTTGATTATGCCCCCGGCGCGCGCGGAGGCCACCGTACCGATGGCGACCAGCGCGTGTCGATCGTCCTGCCTCGAGCGACTGCCCGACGGAGACCAAACGTGGTTGCGGTCAGCGCCGGTTGAAGAGGAACAGGGCGCCCGCGACCACGAGCACCAGGATCCCAGCCACGAAGACCCAGTCGCCCCACCCCTGGCCGTGGTTCACCCGGCCGACCAGGATGAGGATCGCCGAGACCACCGCCAGCAGCGTCGCGAATGGATTCGATCTCACGCGAGACGGCACCTGATTCCTCCAGTCAAAGCGGGCCCGATCGGGCCACGACAGGCCGCCCACTGCGGGGCGTCACCCACGGAACGCATCCATGAACCGCACCCTGGTCCCGATTCGCATGGCCGCATTGGCGTAGACGCGGCCGGCCAGCCGGGTGAGCCCCGCGATGGCAGCAGCGGTCAGCACCAGGGCCAGCCCGACCTGCCAGGCGGGCACGTCGCCGCCGGCCATGCGCACGGGCATCAGGACCGGCGCGAACGGCGGCACCATCGAGGCGATCGCCACGACGGGGCTCGTCGGGTTGGCCAGGGCGAGGTAGGCGAGCAGGTAGGAGCCGATCTGGAACACCGCGACCGGGGCGACGGCGCTCTGGACCTCCTCGGGACGCGAGACCAGCGCCGCCAGGGTCGCGTACCCCGTCGCGTAGAGCAGGAAGCCGAGCACGAAGAAGAGCAGGTATCCGAGCACGGCCACCGTCCCCAGCGCAGGGGTCGTGATCACGTTCGTCGCGGCGACCGCGGCCAGCGTCGCCGCGGCCACGATGCCCAGCTGCAGGAGGGCGACCAGACCGATCCCGAGGACCTTGCCGGCCAACAGCCGGGTCGGCGGGACGGTGGCGAGCAGGATCTCCATGATCCGGGTGGCCTTCTCCTCGACCACGCCCTGGGCGACCATGCCGCCGTAGAGGCCGAGGGAGATGTACAGCAGGATGGCGACCCCCAGCCCGACCACCCGATCCTGGGTCGGCGCGGGCTTGGGCTGGAGGGCATCGACCGGGACCTCCAGCCCGCTGGTCACCGTCGCCAGGACCCCCGGGGGGACGCCGAGTGACGTGAAGCGGGCGGACAGCACGGCCCGCTGGAGCGCGTTCTGCACCGCCGCAGGGGCCGACTGCTTGACCACGGCGGTCGGCGCGGTCGCGGCACCGATCACCAGCACGTCGAGTGCGCCTGACGACACCTGCGCCCGGCCCGTGGCCTCATCGGTCACGGTGCTGACCGTGACTGGCTGCCCCAGGGTCGCCGCAGAGGCCATGAAGTCCTGCTCGAGCGCCGCCGATCCGCCGGTGAACCCGACGCTGACGGTCGTGGACAGTCCGCCCAGGAGGGAGTACCCCACGATCCCGAGCACCACGAGGGCGACCATCGCCACAGTCCCGCCGAGGAAGGCCCGGGAGCGCAACCGGACGAGCATCTCGCGCCGCGCCACCAGGAACACGATCGGCCACGTGGTCACTTGAGGCACCCCGCCACGCCGGCCGCCACCAGCGTGCTCAAGGGACAGACCGTGGCCTGCGGGTAGTAGGGCCCCATGACCGCGGCGGTGGCCGCCGGGTCGTTGACCTGGGTCACGCGCGCGGGCGAGAAGGCGAAGCCCGGGCTCACGAGCATGTAGCGGAACAGGAGGAGGTGGGCAGTCGCCGGCTGCGCCGCGGAGAACGGCAGGAACGTGGCGCCCGCCACGCCATCGACCGCGGCGCGCTCGGACTCCGTGCCGAGCACGAAGGCGTAGTCGCCGGCCGCGTCGAGCTTGGCCTGGTCGTCGGCGCGGCATCCGGTGTCGATGCCGCCGGACGGCATCAGGTTCATCACCGTGGGCAGGAGGCCGGTGGCGAGTGCCGCGCACAGGGACCAGTAGCGCATGTCCTCGCCGGCCGCGGGCCAGGGGGACGGGTGGTCGCCGGTGGCGTGCGTCGGCGCCCTGCCGTGGATCACTGCCACATCGCCCGGCCCAGGCGGCGTGAGATAGGCGAGGAGGTACGGCGTGTCGGTGTTCGGCCCCAGCGTCGCGATGGCCGCCTTGAAGAACTGGAGCTGGCCCACCGGCTGGGTCGAGGCCGACGGGGTGGGCGTCGGTGTCGGGGCTGGCACCGGGGAGGAGGACGGGCGCGGGGCGTTGAGGGGCGAGGAGAAGGTCGTGCACGGCGCGAACGTCGCCGACTGGCCCCCCTGCTCCTGCGTCAGCGTGGGCAGCGTCACCCGCGAGACGTCACCCCCGGCGGGGAGGTACACGCGGTACACGAGGAGGCCCTGCCCGCTCGTGGTGCCCTCGGGGGCGATCGGTATCGTGTTCGCCTGCCCCGGCGCGACGTCCTCGCGCAGCGTCACGGTGTAGTGCCCGCCGGGCAGGGCCGGCTGCCGCCATGGGTTGACGCCGCCAGGGTCCGGTGCGATCTGATAGTCCGCCAGCGCGGACCCAACGCCGTTGCGCGTGAACGGGCTGCTCGCCGGCTGCGTGTAGACCTCGAGGGAGGCGTAGCGGGCGTCGGGGAACGTGCCGGACAGGACGATCCGCAGGCCCGGGGCGACCGAGAAGGGCTCGAGCCAGTAGACGGCCCCCGTGTCCACGATCAGCATGTTGGTCGAGATGGGGTCAACCTCCTCCGGCCAGGCGCACGCTTGCGCCCCGGCTGGCCCGGTTGCTGCCGGAGATGACGGCGCGCCGGGCGATGCGGTTGCCGCAGGCGAGCACCCGGCCACGAGGGCAACGGCGGCGAGCCCGAGGGCAACTCGGCGTGGCATGCCGCTATCCCTTCATGGCGAGGGCGACGACAGCGGTGATCGCGAGGATCGCGTACCCGGCGACCGCGACCCAGTTGCCCCCGGGGCGGCGACGGTTGACCCGGCCGTACACGATGAGGACCACGGCAACCACCACCGGCAGGACCAGGACGGGACTACGCACCGACCTGCGCCTCCGCTGGCTGGCTCTCCCCGACGACGCCGCGGAACACCTCCACGAGGCTCGCCTCAGCGCGCCGGAACTCCGGCACCGGCCCGGTCTCAAGGGCCGCGCGCAGGATCGCCTGGTCGTCGGTCCCGTCGCCCAGTTCCAGCAGGACGCGGGTTCCCTCG
>JBBIIL010000068.1:7457-16332 GCA_037446495.1 Chloroflexota bacterium
GAAGGGCTCGTCGAGCACCAGGACCTCGGGCGAGCAGACGAGCGCCGCGGCGAGCTGCACCCGCTGCTGGTTGCCGTGGCTCAGCGCCTGGAGCTCGTCCTCGCGGCGGTCCGCCAGCCCGAACCGCTCGAGCCAGTCCATGGCCGACCGGCGTGCGGCGGTCCCGGCCATGCCGTGGAGCTCCCCGAGGTAGGTGAGCTGCTCCTGGAGGCGCATCTTGGGGTACAGGCCGCGCTCCTCGGGCATGTACCCGATCCGGCGACGGGTGGCGACGTCGAGCGCCACGCCACCCCAGCGGACCTCGCCCGCGTCTGCGCGCAGCACCCCGAGCACGATGCGCATCGTCGTCGTCTTGCCCGCCCCGTTGCGGCCCACGAAGCCGAACAGCTCGCCGGCGCGCACCTCGAACGTGAGGCGCTCGAGCGCCACGAGGTCGCCGTAGCGCTTCGCGACGCCGTCGATCTCCAGGACCCGACCGTCGTCGTTCATCTCGGCAACTTAGCCGATTCGGCGGGCTCGCGTACCACGGGCGACCGCGACGGCTGCGGTCCTCGCGTCGCCAGGGGTCCGGGCCCGTCAGGCTCGGCAACGGCATCCGCCTGATGTCGGCGTGCCCTGCTCGGCAGCCGACGCGCGTCGTGGAGTGCGCCGCGGAGCCGGTACTCGATCTGGCCGTTCAGGCTCCGCAGGTCCTCGGCCGCCCAGGCCTTGATGACCGGCTGGCTCTCACGCTCGCAGCACGGCACCACCAGCAGGTTGCTCACCGGGCCGCCTTCCGCTCCTCGTCGAGCTCGACGGTGGGGCACCAGTCGCCGGGCTGCGCCAGGCTCTCCGGGCACCTCAGCGCGCGCCCGCAGCCAGCCCCGCCGCCAGGTGTGGGCCCGGTTCGTCCACGTCGTCCGGGACGAACTGGCGCGGCCTCCGCCAGGGCGGACGCGGTCAGGAGGCCGTCGTCTCGGCTGTCTCGGCTGTCTCTTCCGCGATCAGCTCGCGGCGGAGGACCTTGCCCACGAAGGACCGCGGCAGGCTGGTCCGGATGTCGATCGCGACGGGCCGCTTGTACGGCGCAAGGTTCGCCGCGCAGAATTCCTTCAGGTCGGCCTCCGTGGCGGGGACGCCGGCCTTGAGGACGACGAACGCCTTGGGCACCTGGCCCTTCCTCAGGCTCTGGATCCCGATCACGACGGTGTCGGACACCGCAGGGTGCATCAGCAGCACCTCCTCGATCTCCCGCGGGTAGACGTTGGCGCCCGACACGATGATCAGGTCCTTGATCCGGCCGACGATCGCGAAGTACCCGTCGGCGTCCATCGTCGCGAGGTCGCCGGTGTGGAGCCAGCCCTCGCGCAGGATCCGCTCGGTCTCGGAAGGCCGCTCGTGATAGCCGGACATCACCTGCGGGCCGCGGACCCAGAGCTCCCCGACCCTCCCGGCGTCGCGGACGCGCTCCCCTGTCGCCAGGTCGACGAGGCAGGCGTCCGTTCCGGGCAGCGGCAGCCCAATCGTGCCGGGTCGGCCGCCCCCATGGACCGGATTGACGTGGGTGACCGGGCTCGCCTCCGTCAGTCCGTACCCCTCGAACAGTCGTCCGCCGGTGAGCGCCTCGAACTGCTCCTGGACCGGCCGGGGCAGCGGGGCGGCGCCGCTGATGCACGCTTCGATCGAGCGCAGGTCGTGGCGTCCGAGATCGGGCTGCGCAAGCAGCGCGGCGTAGAAGGACGGGATGCCAGGGAAGTAGCGGGGGTGGTACCGGTCGATGGCCTTGAGCGTCATGCCCGGGTCGGGCTTCGGCAGGAGCACCTGCGTCGCGCCGATCGCGAGGGCGAAGTTCATCGCCACCGTCAGCCCGTAGATGTGGAAGAACGGGAGCGTGCAGAGCACGACGCTCTCCCCTCGGCGCCCGCCAGCCATCACGGCCTGGCACTGGACGGCGTTCGCGACCAGGTTCCGGTGGGTCAGCACGGCCTCCTTGGGCAGGCCGGTCGTGCCGCCCGTGCCCTGGAAGACGGCCGGGTCGGTCGGGCGGGCGGGCGAGTCGACGCGGGCGACTGCGGCGGACGACGACGCCTCGGCCACGAGACGGAACAGGTTCGGCGTCTCGGGCGTGTGCGGCACGGGATGCCAGCGGCCCTCGCGGCGGGCCCGGATCGGATAGAGCCAGCGGATCGGCGCCGGCATCGAATCCTGGAGGCCAGTGGCGATGACGCCAGACAGGCCTGGCGGGGTTCTGAGCGCCTCGCCGAGTGCCTTGCGGGCGGACCCGACCCGCGGTGCGAGCACGTCCATCACGACCGACAGGCGCGGTCGCGTCCGGCCCAGGAGTCCCTCGAGCTCGCGCTCGACGAGCAGCGGGCTGATCGGCGCGGCGACGCACCCTGCGCGGAGCGTGCCGAGGAAGGCGACCACGAACGCCGGGCAGGTCGGCAGGTGGAGGCTCACGCAGTCGCCCGGGCCGAGCCCGTGGCGCTGCAGGAACGCCGCGAAGAGGTCGACCTGCCGGTCGAGCTCGGCGAACGAGGTCCCCCTGCCGAAGAAGACGAGCGCCGCCCGGGCCGGGAACTCGGCGGCCGAATGCCGCAGCAGCGCGTCGACCGTGATGTCCGGGATGTCCGGCACGGCGGGCACGCCGGGGTCATAGTGCGCCAGCCACAAGCGCTCCGGGTCCGGCGCGCCGTCCGCCAGTCGGTCCACTGCGGCCGGCGGTGGCTGGGTCGGCGCGGCCGCCTCCGGGGAGCGGCTGCCCCGCCCGTCCAGTGCCTCGCTCGGCATGTGCACTGCGTCCATCTGCCGCCTCCGTGGAGCCAGCCGCCCGGCCTGGACTCCGACTACGCGGGATACCCGCCCGCAGCGATGACCGCCGCCGCGACGGCGCGGGCCAGCGGAACTCGGTCGACCGGCTCGCACCGGAGCAGCCGCCGCACGCCTGCCTGCAGGACGCGAGCGTCGTCGCCCGTGGCCACGCTGGCTGCCAGCGTCCGCGCCGTGAGCTCGGCCGGTCCGATCCGGTCGGCGACGGCGAGCCGGGCGAGATCGAGGTGGACACTGGCGCCATCCGCGGCCTCGGACACGGCCTGCTCCGCGCGGAGGACGGTCGATTCGAGTGCCAGCACCGCGATTGAGAGGTCCGCGATCCCGGCCAGGATCTCCTGCTGCTCTTCGAGCGCGGTTCCGAACCGCTGGACGGCGGCGCCCGCCAGGAGCAGCGTGACCTGGCGAAGCCCGTCGACGAGCCTCGCCTCGGCGCCCAGCGCCCGGTCACCGATGGTCCCGCTGTCGCCCGCCGGGCCGGCCAGCAGGGCCTCCTGGGCGCGACGCGCCGGGCCCAGGAGGTCGAGGCGCCCCGTCATGGCGCGCTTGATGAGCGTCCCGGGGATGAGCAGCCGGTTGATCTCGTTGGTGCCCTCCCAGATGCGGTTGATGCGGGCGTCGCGATAGGCCTGCGCCGCCGGGTAGTCCTCGATGTAGCCGTACCCGCCGTGCACCTGGACGAGCTCGTCGACGACGGCGTCGAGCTCCTCCGAGGCCAGGATCTTGGCGATCGAGCACTCGACCGCCAGCTCCTCGAGGGCACCCCTGACGGCATCGGGCCCGGCCGACTGGGCCGCGCCGAGACGGGCGTCGATCAGTCCGGCGATCCGGTAGACGACCGAATCGACGACGTACGTTCGCGCTGCCATCACGGCGAGCTTGTCGCCGATCAGCGGGAAGCCGACGATCGCCCGCCCGAACGCCTTGCGGTCGCGCGTGTATGCGACCGCCGTCGCCAAGGCGGGCTTCATCGCCCCGAGCGCTGCCGCGGCGAGCTTGAAGCGCCCGACGTTGAGCACGTTGAAGGCGACGCGGTGCCCCTTCCCGATCTCGCCGAGCAGGTTGGCGGCCGGCACGCGGGCGCCGTCAAAGGCGAGCGGACAGGTCGACGTGCCGTGGATGCCGAGCTTGTGCTCCTCGGGGCCGATGGTGAGTCCCGGCGTGTCGCGCTCGACCAGGAAGGCCGTGAACTGCTCGCCGTCGACCTTGGCGTACACGGTGAACAGGTCGGCGAACCCGGCGTTGGTGATGAACTGCTTGCTGCCGTCGAGGCGCCACGACCCGTCGTCCGCGCGGGTCGCCCGCGTGCGGATCGCCTGCGCGTCTGAACCGGCGCTCGGCTCCGTGAGCGCGTAGGCGGCGACGGTGGTGCCCGCCGCGAGCCCCGGCAGGTAGCGCTGGCGCTGCTCGTCGGTGCCGAAGAAGACGAGGGGCAGCGTCCCGATCCCGGTGTGGGCGCTGAACGTGACCGCGAAGGAGCCCGCGGACGCGACCGCCTCGGTGACCACGACGCTCGTCGTCGTGTCGAGCCCGACGCCCCCGAAGGCCTCCGGCACGTCGATCCCGACGAACCCGTCGCGGCCGAGGACCGCGAGCAGGTCACGGTGGGCCTGGTAGTCCCTCGCCTCCACGGCCTCGCGGCGCCGGCCGACCTCCCGGTCAACGAACGCGGTCACCGCCTCGCGGATCGCGCGCTGCTCGGAGGTCAGGCGCTCCGGCGTCGCGAGCTCCCCCACCGCGGCCGGCTCGACGAGGAACGTTCCGCCGGGCCGGGCGGGCGTCTGCGCGCTCCCGCTCGCGCTCCGGGTGTCGACTGCCATCAGCGTGTCTCCTTCGCCGTCCCGGTCTCGCCGGGCCTCGCCTCGTCGCGGACCGGCTGGCGCCCGCCCAGCCACTCGATCACCCCGGCGGCACCCTGCCCGCCCCCGACGCACATCGTGACCAGGCCGTACCTCGCGTCGTGGCGGGCGAGCTCCGCGAGCATTTGGACGGACAGCTTGGCGCCGGTCGCGCCGAGCGGATGGCCCAGGGCGATCGCCCCGCCGTTCGGGTTCGTGCGCTCCTCGTCGAGGCCGAGCCGGCGGACGATCGCGACGACCTGCGCCGCGAACGCCTCGTTGAGCTCGATGACGGACAGGTCATCCAGCGTGATGCCGGCCATGGCGAGCGCCTTGGGGATGGCCTCCACGGGCCCGATGCCCATGACCTCCGGGTCCACGCCCACCGTCGCGTAGCTGACGAGGCGCCCGAGCGGCGTCAGGCCGAGCTGAGCCGCCCTCGCCCCGCTCATGACGACGAGGGCGGCCGCCCCGTCGCTCGTCTGAGAGCTGTTGCCGGCGGTCACGCTGCCACCGACGCGGAAGGCCGGGGCGAGGGCGGCAAGGCGTTCGGCGCTCGTGTCCGCCCGGATCCCCTCGTCGGCGTCGAAGACGCGCTCGTTCACCCTGGGCCGACCATCGGCGACCACCGTGCTCCTGGCGCGGACGGGCACGATCTCGTCGCGGAAGCGGCCGGCGTTCTGGGCCGCCGCTGCGCGCTGATGGCTTCGGAGCGCCCAGGCGTCCTGGGCGTCGCGCTCGACGCCGAAGCGCTGGGCCACCTCCTCCGCGGTCAGGCCCATGGTCAGGAATGCGCCCGGCCATTCGCCCGCCAGGCCAGGGTCGGGCTCGAAGTGCCAGCCGGTCATCGGCACGAAGCTCATCGACTCCATGCCCGCGGCGATGACGACCTCCGACGTCCCGAAGGCGACCGCCTGGGTCGCCAGCGCCAGGGCCTGGAGACCCGAGGCGCAGAAGCGGTTGACGGTCATGGCCGAGGTGGTCTCCGGCAGGCCCGCCGCGAGCCCCACGTAGCGGGCGACATTGAGGCCCTGGGCACCCTCGGGCATCGCGCAGCCAAGGACGAGGTCGCCCACCTCCGCCGGGTCGAGCCCGGGGGTTCGGGCCATCGCCTCGCGCACGGCGGCGACGGCGAGCGCCTCCGGGGGCGTCTCGTGGAGAGCGCCGCGCGGGGCCTTCCCGACCGCCGTCCTGGCGGCGCCGACGATCACGGCATCCTGCATGGTCTTCCTCGCCTCGCCTTAGTTCCGGAGCGGCTTGCCGGTCTTGAGGGTGTGTCGGATCCGCGCGCGCGTCAGCGGCTCGCCGAGCAGCCGCAGGAACGCCTCGCGCTCGAGGTCGAGCAGGTGGGCCGGCGCCACGAGGGTCCCCTCGGCGACGTCGCCTCCGCTCATCACGCGGGTGAGCGCCAGCACGATCTTCCGGTCGTGCTCGCTCATCCGTCCGGCCCGCAGCTCGTTGTAGGTCAGCGTCTCCGCGGCGGCGATCCCCCGCCGCCCCACCACCCGGATCGGCGTGTCGGCCGGCGGTCGGTAGCCGGTGTCGGCCAGGCGTCTCGCCGTGGCGACGGCGTCGGCCCACTGGCGGTCGGGATCCGCGGTGATCGAATCGCAGGGCTGCAGCAGGCCCAGCTCGACGGCCTCCGCGGCCGAGGTCGCGACGCGCGAGTAGGCGATCGTCTGGAGTGCGGCGCTGAAGAACGCGAACCGGTCGGCGTCAACGCCGTTGGGCACCGCCTCCGCCGCCCGGCGCGCCATCATGGTCGAGCCGCCGCCCGCAGGGATCAGCCCGACGCTGGTCTCGACGAGGCCGATGTACGTCTCGGTCAGGGCCTGGCGCCGGTCGCCGGCCAGGCAGAGCTCGGTCCCGCCGCCCAGCGTCCGCCCACGCGGCGCCACCACGACCGGGACCGGGGCGAGCCGCATGGCGGTCGTCACGGCGTGGAACAGGCGGACGGACCGGTCGAGCTGGGCCCACTCGTCCTCCTCGGCCTCCAGCAGCAGGAGGGCCAGATTCGCCCCGGCCGAGAAGTCGGCCGCGCGCGTGCCGACCACGAACCCGTCGTAGCTTCGGCTCGCGAGCTCGACGCCGCGCCGCAGGAGGTCTAGGGTGTCGAGCCCGATCAGGTTGAGCTTGGCGGAGAGCTCGCAGCCGAGGATGCCGTCGCCCAGGTCGACCAGCGCGCCCGACGCGTTCGAGGGGAGCCCGCCCACCGCCGCGCGGCGAGCGTCCAGGTCCAGCGCGCCGGCCTGGATCGGGTCCGGCCGCAGGCCTAGGGTCTCGAAGTCGAGCGAGGACCCGTCTCGATGGAACCGCCCACCCCGTGCGGCGAGGCGGCTGACGAGATCCGGGACCACCTCGCCGATCGCTCGCAGAGGTCCGGCCAGCCGCTCCGGCCCCAGCGCGTCCCACTGCTCGAAGGGGCCGAGCTCCCAGCCGAACCCCCAGCGCATGCCGCGGTCGACCGCCTCGGTGTCGGCGGCCACCTCCGGTCCGACGTTCGCGGCGTAGGCAAGCTCCGACGCGGTCATGCGCCACAGGAACGTGGCGCCAGCGTCGGACGACGCGCGAGCACCCGCCTCCGCGAGCACCGCCATCCGGCGTCGCAGGTCCGGCTCGGTCCGGGCGAGCTCGACGGCCGCCGAGCGCAGTCGGCGCCGCGGCCGGTAATCCAGCGTCTCGAAGTCGAGGGCGAGGATCTCGCCGCCCTGCCTCCGGAAGAAGCCGGCGCCGGTCTTCTCACCGAGCCGGCCGTCGGCGATCAGTCGGCGCAGCACGTCGGGGACGGCGAATGCCGCGGCATCGGCCTCGGCGTCGAGCGCCTCGCGGCAGTGGTCGGCAACCGCGACGGCGACGTCGAGGCCGACTAGGTCGAGGGTCCGGAACGTGGCGCTCTTCGGCCGCCCGATCAGCGGGCCGGTCAGCTCGTCCACCTCGTCCGGTCCGAGGCCGAGCTCGCCGGCGAGCGAGATCGCGCGCAGCAGCCCGTGCACCCCGAGCCGGTTGGCGATGAAGGCCGGGCGATCCTTGGCCCGGACCGTGCCCTTCCCCAGATGGCGGCTGGCGAACGCCTCGACCCAGGCGATCCGGTCCGGTTCGGTGTCGGCCGTGGGGATCAGCTCGACGAGGCGGGCGTAGCGGGGCGGGTTGAAGAAGTGCGTCCCGAGGAAGGCCTGCCGAAAGCGGGCGCTCCGACCCTCGGCCAGGACGGCGATCGGGATGCCGGAGGTGTTCGAGCTGACCAGGGGTGCGGCGCGCCCCGGGTCGAGGGCGGCCAGCGCGGCGTCGATCCTCTCGAACAGGGCCCGCTTGGGCTCCGGCTGCTCGACGACCGCCTCGAGGATCCAGTCCGCGTCGGCAACGCAGGCTTCGAGGGTGTCGAAACCGCCGGTCACGATCCGGCTGAGGTCCGACGCGCTGTAGAGCGGCGAGGGCCGGAGCTTTGTGACGCGCTCCAGGCCGGCCGCCGCGGTTGGGGCGTCGAGGTCCAGCAGTCGGACGCGCGAGCCCGCGCCGGCCAGCAGGCAGGCGAGCTGGGCTCCCATCGTCCCGGCCCCGAGGACGACGGCGTTGCTGACTCGCGGGATCATCGGCCTGCCTTTCAGCTCTGGGGGGACAGGAAGAGGTCGGCGAATGCGACCGCAATCTGCTCGACGGTGAGGGGTCCGTCGGGTCGATACCACTGGGTGAACCAGTTGCACGCGGAGAGGATCGCGATCCCGGTCAGGCGGACGTCTGTCGGGCGGAGCGAGCCCTCATCGAATGCCGCCTCGAGGGTCACGCGCCACTGGTGCTCGTAGGCGTCGCGGCGCTCGATGAGATCGGCACGCCGATCCGGCGCGAGGGAGCGCAGCTCGATCTGCACGAGGGCGAGCTCGTCGCCGTGGTCGGCGGCAAAGGCGAGATGCCCCGCGATCGCGCCGCGCAGGCGCTCGACGGCGGGGCCGTCGCCGGCCAGGATGGGTTCGACCTGACCCCGCAGCCGGTCGAGTGCGCCGCTGACGATCCACCACAGCAGGTCGTCCTTGGACGCGATGTAGTGGTAGAGGCTGCCGCGGTTCATCGCCAGCGCCTCCGCGAGGTCCTGCATGGACGTCGCATGGAACCCGCGCTCGCGAAAGAGGCCGGTCGCGACGCGCATGAGCTCGGCCTCCCGGGGTCGCGTCACGCTCGGGCCACCTGCCTCCCGGACCGTCATCACAGGCCTGCGCCTCGCTCCTCGCATGGTC
>JBBIIL010000069.1:0-16320 GCA_037446495.1 Chloroflexota bacterium
CGCGAGGGCGGCCGCACCGTCGGCGCCGGCGCGATCACCACCATCATCGCGTAAGGACCAGACGATGGCGAAGCAGCGGATCCGGATCCGCCTCAAGGCCTACGACCACCGGCTGCTCGACCAGTCGGCAGCCCAGATCGTCGAGACGGCGCAGCGCACCGGCGCTGACGTCGTCGGACCGGTGCCGCTGCCGACCCGGATCGAGAAGTTCACCGTGCTGCGGTCACCGTTCATCGACAAGGACTCGCGGGAGCAGTTCGAGATCCGCACCCACAAGCGGCTCATCGACATCCTGGACCCCTCGTCCAAGACGGTGGACGCCCTGATGCGACTCTCGCTTGCGGCGGGTGTCGACATCGAAATCAAGATGTAGGGCGGCCCTGATGAGCATTGGTCTGATCGGCCGTAAGGTCGGCATGACGCAGGTCTTCCAACCGGACGGGACGATGGTCGCCGTCTCGGTTGTGCAAGTGACTCCGAATACGGTGACCCGGCTCCGCACGCCGGAGCGCGACGGCTACACTGCCGTCCAGCTCGGTGCAGGCGAGCGCCGCAAGCTGACCAAGCCGGTGGCCGGCCAGCTCAAGGACCTGCCGCGGGTGCGCAACATCCGCGAGTTCCGGCTGGACGACGTCGACGCCTACGCCGTGGGCCAGCAGATCACCGTGGGCGAGATCTTCGCCGCGGGCGAGCTGGTGGACGTGACAGGCGTCTCGAAGGGCCAGGGCTTCGCGGGCACCGTGAAGCGCCACAACTTTTCGCGCGGGCCCAAGACCCACGGGTCCGACAACTATCGCAGGCCGGGCTCCATTGGCCCCGGCACGACGCCTGGTCGCGTGTACAAGGGCCTCCGCATGGGTGGCCACATGGGCAGCGAGCGGGTCACGATCAAGAAGCTGCGCGTGGTTCGCGTGGACGCCGAGCGGAACCTCATCCTCGTGATGGGTTCGGTGCCGGGCGCCCCCGGCGCGCTCACCTTCGTCCGGAAGGCCTGACCGATGCCGCAGACCACCCTCTACGACCGCACCGGCGCGACCGTCGGGATCGTCGACCTCGCCGACGCGCTGTTCGCAGCCCCCGTGAACGAGGCCGTGCTCCACCAGGCTGTCGTCGCCCAGCTCGCCGGGCGCCGCCTCGGCACCCACGACACCAAGACTCGGGGCGAGGTCCGCGGCGGCGGCAAGAAGCCGTACCGCCAGAAGGGCACCGGGCGCGCCCGCCAGGGCCACCGCACTGCTCCGCACTTCAAGGGCGGCGGCGTCGTCTTCGGGCCCCATCCCCGCTCGTACGACCAGAAGCTGCCCCGGAAGATGCGACGCCTGGCCCTCCGCTCTGCGCTGTCGGCCAAGTTCACCGACGATTCCATCCGCGTGGTGCAGGCCTTCGGCATGGCCGAGGAGCCTCGGACCAAGGCGTTCGTGAGCGTTCTGGAGGCCTTGGGCGCGGGCGACGGCCATGCGCGCCGTGTCCTCGTGGTCGCCCCGGCCAAGGACGAGCCGCTGCTCCGGTCGGCGGCCAACCTGCCGTCGGTCACGATCATCCTCGCCGACTCGCTCAACGTGGTGGACCTGCTCAACGCGGACGCCGTGCTCATCGAGCAGCCGGCGCTCGCCCGGATTGAGGAGGTGTACGCGTGAGCGCGCTGACTGCCGCCGACATCATCCTGCGCCCGGTGATCTCCGAGAAGTCGATCGACGAGGCGGGCCGCGGGAAGTACACCTTCGCGGTCCACCAGGACGCGAACAAGATCCAGATCAAGGCCGCCATCGAGGAGCTGTACAAGAAGGAGAAGGTCACGGTCGTTGCCGTGAACGTCCTCACCTCGAAGGCCAAGGAGAAGCGCCGCGGCACCAAGCGCGGCCGCGTCACCGGCTACACGTCTGCATGGCGCAAGGCTGTCGTGACGCTCGCCCCCGGCCAGAAGATCGAATTCTTCGAGGGGGTGTAGCAATGCCGCTCCGAAGCTACAAGGCAACCTCTGCCGGCCGCCGGTGGATGACTCGCTCGACATTCGAGGAGATCACCACCGACAAGCCGCACAAGCCGCTCCTCGAGCCGCAGAAGCGGATCGACGGCCGGAACAACCAGGGCCGCCTCACCGTCCGCCACCGGGGCGGCGGCGAGAAGACCCATTACCGGCGGATCGACTTCAAGCGCGACAAGTTCGGCGTGCCCGCGCGTCTCGCGACGATCGAGTACGACCCCAACCGCTCCGCGCGGATCGGCCTGCTCCACTACCGCGACGGCGAGAAGCGCTACATGCTCCTGCCCCACGGTCTCAAGGTGGGCGACGTCGTGGTCTCCGGTCCGGAGGTCGAGGCGCGCCTGGGCAACGCCCTGCCGCTGGCCAAGATCCCGCTCGGCACCACGGTCCACAACATCGAGCTCATCCCGGGCAAGGGCGGCCAGATCGTCCGGTCTGCCGGCACCTCGGCCCAGCTGCTCGCCAAGGAGGGTGACTTCGCCACCGTCCGCCTGCCGTCGGGCGAGATGCGCCGCGTCCCGCTCCGCTGCATCGCCACGATTGGCCAGGTCAGCAACCTCGACCACGAGAACCAGAGCCTGGGCAAGGCAGGCCGCGCGCGCCACATGGGCTTGCGCCCTGAGGTGCGCGGCGTGGCGATGACCCCGCGCGACCACCCCCACGGTGGTGGCGAGGGCAAGAGCCCCACGGGCATGCCGCCCAAGACCCCTTGGGGCAAGCCCGCGATGGGCTATCGCACTCGGCGCGGCAAGGCGTCCAACCGCCTGATCGTCCGCAGCCGGCACCGCAAGTCGTAAGAGGAGCCAGAGATGTCGCGATCGGTCAAGAAGGGACCGTTCGTCCAGCCCCGGCTTCTCGCCCGGGTCCAGGACATGAACAAGCGGAGCGAGCGGAAGGTCCTCAAGACCTGGTCCCGCGCGTCCGTGATCTTCCCCGACTTCATCGGCCACACGATTGCCGTCTACAACGGCAAGAAGCACGTGCCGGTGTACGTCACCGAGAACATGGTCGGGCACCGCCTCGGCGAGTTCGCGCCCACCCGCACGTACCGCGGGCACGGCAAGACCGCCGACCGGTCCGGCGGACTGCGGTAGGGGAGGCGAGCACGATGCGCGTTTCCGCGACTGCCAAGTACTTGCGGGGCTCCACCCGGAAGGCCCGCCTCGTCACCGAGGCCATCAAGGGCATGCCGGTGGAGAAGGCCGCTGACGCCCTGCGGTTCATGCCGCAGGACGCCGCCCGCGATGTTCTCCGCGTGCTGAAGAGCGCGACGGCGAACGCCGAGAACAACCTGTCGCTGTCGGCCGACGAGCTCTACGTCGCCGACGCGATCGCGAACGAGGGTCCGACGATCAAGCGATGGCGCCCCAGGGCCCAGGGTCGGGCCTTCCCGATCCACAAGCCCATGACGCACATCACGGTCGTCGTGGCCAACCGGGAGGCCTAGGCATGGGACACAAGGTCCATCCGTTCGGCTACCGCCTGGGCTACACCCGCACGTGGACGGCCAAGTGGTACGCCGACAAGGACTACACGGCGCTGCTCAAGGAGGACATCGCCATCCGGCGGCTCCTTGACCGGCGGCTTGCGAACGCCAGCGTGAGCGGCGTGGAGATCGAGCGTGGCATCAACCACGTGACGGTCTCCATCCACACCGCGAAGCCGGGCATCGTGATCGGCCGCGGCGGCCAGAACGTCGAGATCCTGCGCAAGGAGGTCGGCGACCTGACCAAGCGGAAGGTCAAGCTGGAGATCAAGGAGATCCGCCAGCCCGAGCTCGACGCGTACCTCGTCGCCCTCAACATCGCGCAGCAGCTGACCCGCCGAGTCGCCTACAAGAAGGCGATGAAGCAGTCCGTCCAGCGGTCGATGAAGGCCGGCGCGAAGGGCGTCAAGATCGCGCTCGCCGGACGCCTCGGCGGCTCGGAGATGGGCCGCCGCGAGTGGGACCGCGAGGGTCGCATCCCGCTGGGCACCCTGCGCGCGGACATCAGCTACGGGCAGGTGCACGCCCACACGACCTACGGGCGCATCGGCGTCAAGGTCTGGATCTACAAGGGCGAGATCCCCGTGGAGCGTCGGCGCCGCGAGGCCGCCGCCGCCACCGCCACCGCCGCGGCCGCTGCCGTGCAGGGGGCCTGAGCCATGCTGATGCCCCGCCGCGTCAAGCACCGCAAGGTCATGCGTGGCCGCATGTCGGGCTCTACCAAGGGCGGCGCCACCGTCGCCTTCGGGGAGTACGGCCTGGCCACGCTGGAGCCCGCGTGGATCACGGCACGCCAGATCGAGGCCGCTCGTCGAGCGATGACCCGCTCGGTCAAGCGAGGCGGCAAGATCTGGATCCGGGTCTTCCCGGACAAGCCCGCCACCAAGAAGCCCGCCGAGACCCGCATGGGCTCCGGCAAGGGCGCGCCCGACCACTGGGTCGCGGTCGTCCGCCCCGGCCGGATCCTGTTCGAGATGGCCGGCGTCGATCGCGAGGCGGCCGTCGAGGCCATGCGCCTCGCGGCCCACAAGCTCCCGGTCGCGACCAGGGTCGTCGCCCGCGAGACTGCGCAGGAGGTCACCGATGGAGATCGGTGAGGTCCGGAAGCTCACGGATCGCGAGCTGGACGACCGTCTGAAGGACGCGAAGCAGGAGCTGTGGCAGGCTCGCTTCGCCCTCTCGACCCGCCAGCTGAAGGACTACAGCCAGATCCCGGCGACTCGGCGAACGATCGCCCGGATCCTCACCGTTCAGCGCGAGCGCGCCACCGCGTCGTCGCGTCTGGCCGAGTAGGAGCGTCGGGATGCCCACCGCAGGAGCCAACAACCCAGTGAAGGGTCAGCGCAAGACGAAGGTCGGGCGCGTCGTCAGCGACAAGATGGACAAGACGATCGTCGTGTCCGTCGAGCGCCTGACGCGCCACCCGCTGTACAAGCGCGTCATGAAGGCCTCGACCAAGTTCGCCGCCCACGACGAGCAGAACGAGGCCAAGATCGGCGACAGCGTCCTCATCGAGGAGTCGCGGCCGCTGTCCGCGACCAAGCGATGGCGCCTTGTATCCGTGCTCTCCCGCGCAGGCGAGGAGCGGGCTGCCGAGACGATCCCGGACGATGAGACCGAGACCGCCCAGGCGATCCACGGCGCGGCGCACCCCGGCAGGCATGCCGAGGGTGAGGAGGCCGGAGCGTGATCCAGGTCGCCACCCGCCTCCGCGTGGCCGACAACACCGGAGCCCGCACCATCGAGTGCATCCGGATCATGGGCCGCTCGCGCAAGACCACCGCCGGCATCGGCGACGTGATCATCGCGAGCGTCAAGTCCGCGATCCCGAATGCCCCGGTCAAGAAGGGCGACGTCGTTCGCGCGGTCATCGTGCGCACGTCCAAGGAGTTCGGCCGCCCCGATGGCAGCTACATCCGCTTCGACGAGAATGCGGCCGTGCTCATCAACAACCAGGGCAACCCGCGCGGCACACGGATCTTCGGTCCCGTCGCGCGTGAGCTGCGGGATCGCAACTACATGAAGATCATCTCCCTCGCCCCGGAGGTGCTCTGATGACCGCGCGGTCCATCGAGCACCAGACGAAGGTGCCGGAGATCCGCAAGGGCGACACCGTCGTGGTGCTGTCAGGCAAGGACGCCGGCAAGCGCGGCAAGGTGGAGCGCGTGATCCGCCAGGATCCGTCGCCCTCCCCGGTGCGCTCTGGCTACCGCCGGACGTCGCTTCGCGGCGGCGTCACCGTGGTTGTCGAAGGCGCCAACATCGCCCGGAAGCACACCAAGCCGCGCCAGCGGTCGCAGGGTGGCCCGGGTGCGATGCCGACCATCGATCCGGGCGGCATTCTGGACCACGCGATGCCGATGCCGGTGAGCAAGGTCATGGTGGTCTGCGGCCACTGCGACAAGCCCACCCGGGTTGCGCATCGCACGCTCGACAACGGCACCCGTGTGCGCACCTGCGGCCACTGCGGCGAGCCTCTGGAGGTGAAGTCGTGAGCGGGCAGCTTCGGGACCGCTACCTTGGCGAGGCCATCCCGGCCATGCAGAAGCAGTTCGGGTACAAGAACCCGAACCAGGTGCCGCGCCTCGAGAAGATCGTCGTCAACGTGGGCCTGGGCGAGGCCCTCCAGAACGCGAAGGCCGTCGACGCTGCGGTCGGCGACATCGTGGCCATCACTGGCCAGAAGCCGATCGTCACCCGGGCCAAGCGCTCGATCGCCCAGTTCCGCGTCCGGACGGGCAATCCCATCGGCGTGAAGGTCACCCTTCGCGGCGAGCGGATGTGGGACTTCCTGGAGCGCCTCACGCGCCTCGCGCTCCCGCGCATCCGCGACTTTCGAGGCGTGCCGGGCAAGTCGTTCGACGGGCGCGGCAACTACTCGCTGGGCCTTCGCGAGCAGCTCGCGTTCCCGGAGATCGACTACGACAAGGTGGACCGTCTCCGCGGGCTGGAGATCAGCATCGTGACGACGGCGAAGTCCGACGAGGAGAGCAAGAAGCTGCTTGAACTCCTCGGCATGCCCTTCGCCGGCTAGGGCGCGGGGAGGAGTCCAGATGGCCAAGAAGTCGATGATCGTGAAAGCGGCTCGGACGCCGAAGCACACCTCGCAGGGGTACAACCGCTGCTACGTGTGCGGGCGGCCGCGGTCGTACATGCGCCGCTTCGCGCTCTGCCGCATCTGCTTCCGCGAGCGCGCGCTCGTCGGCGAGCTGCCCGGCGTCACGAAGTCGAGCTGGTAGCAAGATGAACATCTCCGACCCGATTGCGGACATGCTCACGCGCGTCCGCAACGCATCCCGGGCGCGGCACACCGAGGTGGTCGTCCCCGCCTCGCGGACCAAGCGCGAGATCGCCCGCATCCTCAAGGAGGAGGGCTTCATCGCCGATGTCCGCGAGGAGCGTGACGGCCCCTCGCAGCTGCTCCGCCTGGAACTCAAGTATGTCGACGGCAAGGTGCCGGTCGTCTCGGGCCTCAAGCGGATCAGCAAGCCGGGACTGCGCGTGTACGCGCAGAAGACGGACATTCCGCGGGTGCTCGGGGGCCTGGGCGTCGTGATCGTCAGCACGTCCAAGGGGATCATGACCGGAAGCCAGGCCAAGCAGGCTCAGCTGGGTGGCGAGATCCTCGCCTACGTCTGGTAGCCCGATGTCCCGCATCGGCCGCCTCCCCATCCCCGTTCCCGCCGGCGTCGACGTGACGCTCGACGGGCGCGTGATCACCGTCAAGGGCCCCAAGGGCACGCTGACCCGCCAGCTCCCGCCGCGCATCGAGCTCGAGCGCGAGGGGGATGTGATCCTCGTGACCCGGCCCACCGAGAACAAGCTCGACAAGTCGCTCCACGGCCTGACGCGGACGCTCGTCAACAACATGGTCGTGGGCGTCACCACCGGGTACCGCAAGGGCCTCGAGATCATCGGTGTCGGCTACCGCGCTCAGAAGGTGGGGAACAACCTCCACCTCGCGCTCGGCTACAGCCACCCGGTCGAGATCGAGCCGCCCGAGGGGATCAGCTTCGAGCTCGAGACCCCCCTCAAGCTGGCCGTGGTGGGTATCGACAAGGAGCTCGTCGGCCAGATGGCGGCCAAGATCCGCGCGACCCGCAAGCCCGAGCCGTACAAGGGCAAAGGCGTCCGCTACGCCGGCGAGAAGGTTCGCCGCAAGGCGGGCAAGGCCGGCAAGATCGGCGGGAAGAAGTAGCCATGACCCAAGTCACCAGCCGCTCGGCCCAGCGCGTCAAGCGCCACGAGCGCCTTCGCCTTCGCCTCGCCGGCACCAGGGAGCGCCCGCGTCTCGCGGTGTTCCGCAGCCTCAAGCACATCTACGCCCAGGTCATCGACGACACCACCGGCAAGACCCTTGCCGCGGCGTCCTCGCTGGAGCCCACCCTTCGAACAGCCGACGGCACCAAGCGCGACGACGCCCAGCGCGTCGGCAAGACGGTCGCCGAGCGGGCCAAGGCCGCAGGCGTGGACAAGGTGGTGTTCGACCGGGCCGGCTTCCAGTACCACGGGCGGGTTCGCTCGCTCGCCGAGGCGGCGCGCGAAGCCGGCCTCGACTTCTAAAGAGGACTGCCTGTGGCTCGCATCGACCCGAACA
The DNA here is from genome assembly GCA_037446495.1 of Chloroflexota bacterium. Taxonomy (GTDB): domain Bacteria; phylum Chloroflexota; class Limnocylindria; order Limnocylindrales; family CSP1-4; genus CAIXZV01. Next base: position 8,068 of record JBBIIL010000069.1, read on the forward strand.
AGCTCGCGCTCGAGGAGCGCGTCGTCCAGATCAACCGCGTCGCCAAGGTGCACAAGGGCGGCCGGCGCTTCAGCTTCTCGGCGGTCATCGTCGTGGGCGACGGCAACGGCCATGTCGGCGTCGGCCTCGGCAAGGCCGGCGACGTGCCCGAGTCCATCCGCAAGGGCGTCGAGGACGCGAAGAAGCACATCGTCAGGATCCCGATGATCGGGACGACGATCCCCTACGAGGTCCGTGAGGAGTACTGCGCCGCGCGCGTGATGCTCAAGCCGGCCTCCAAGGGCACCGGCGTCATCGCCGGCGGCGCCGTCCGCGCCGTCGTCGAGGCCGCGGGCGTGCGCGACATCCTCGCCAAGGTCCACGGCTCCACGAACCCCGTGAACGTCACCCGGGCGACCCTCAACGCGCTCAAGAGCCTGCGCACGGTGGAGGAGCTCAGCCGCCAGCGCGGCGTTCCGCTCCGTCTGGTCGTCCCGGGCCAGGCAGCCGCGGCTGTGCGCCAGGAGGCGGCAGATGCCCGGTAAGCTCCGCGTGACCCAGATCAAGAGCACGATCAGCCACGTCGCGCGCAACCGGGCGACGATCCGGGCCCTGGGCCTGCACGGCATCGGCTCGTCGTCGATCCTGCCGGACAACGACGCCGTGCGCGGCATGTGCCGTCAGGTCCGCTTCCTCGTGACCGTCGAGGAGCTGCCCGCCGGCGCCGAGATGACCCCGGAGGCCAAGTAGATGAAGATCCACGACCTGCACCCCGCCCCGGGGTCGGTCACCAAGAAGACCCGGGTCGGCCGTGGCATCGCCGCCGGCAAGGGCAAGACGGCCGGCCGCGGCACCAAGGGCCAGCGCGCACGCGCGGGCGCCTCCATCCCGGCCTGGTTCGAGGGTGGCCAGACGCCCCTCCACATCCGCATCCCGAAGCTCCGCGGATTCCGCAACATCAACGACATCGAGTACGAGGTCGTGAACGTCGGCGCGATCAGCGCTGCCGTCGAGGCGGGCAAGCTCGTTGCCGAGGGCAAGGCGCCGATCACGATCAACGCCGATACCCTCAAGGAAGTCGGCCTGGTTCGTCGCGACCGCCTGCCCCTCAAGATCCTCGGCCACGGCGAGGTCGCGGCCAGGCTGTTCGTGCTCGCCGACGCCTTCACCAAGTCGGCCCGGGAGAAGATCGAGGCCGTGGGCGGCACCGCCCAGGTCATCGAGATCCCCAGCGAGCCGCTCGCGGCCATCGGCGTCGAGCCGGCCGCCGACAACGGCTAGGCACTCGTGTTCGAGGGACTGCTCAACGCGTTCCGAGCGCCGGACCTCCGGCGCCGGATCCTCTTCGTCGCCGGGGCCATCCTGGTCTTCCGGATGCTGGCGCACGTCCCCGTGCCCGGCGTCGACAAGACACAGCTCGGCAACTTCCTGAACAACAACTCGATCTTCGGCCTGCTGGACCTGTTCTCGGGCGGCGGCCTGACCAACTTCTCGGTCGTGGCCCTCGGCGTGAACCCGTACATCAACGCCTCGATCATCATGCAGCTCATGACGGGGGTGGTCCCCTCGCTTCAGGCGCTGCAGCGCGAGGGTGAGTACGGCCGCACCAAGATCAACCAGTACACCCGCTACCTGTCGGTGCCCATGGCCCTGCTCCAGGCCTACGGCTTCCTTGCCCTGCTCAACGCCAACCACGCGCTCAAGACGCCGTTCGACCTGGGCAGCTGGGAGACGATCACCCAGATCATCACCCTTACCGCCGGCTCGATCACCCTGATGTGGATCGGCGAGCTGATCACCGAGAAGGGCATCGGCAACGGCGTCAGCTTCATCATCTTCGCGGGAATCGTGAGCAAGGTGCCGGGCGCGATCGGGGGCTTCGCGACCAGCGGCGATCTCACCCAGTTCGGCCTGCTGGCGATCATGGCGGTCGCCGCCATCGCGGTGATCATCTACATCCAGGAGGGCCAGCGGCGGATCCCGATCCAGTACGCCTCGCGCGTCCGGGGACGGCGCATGTACCAGGGGGGCCAGACCTTCCTGCCGCTCCGGGTCAACCAGGCCGGCGTCATCCCGATCATCTTCGCCGTCAGCATCCTGCTGTTCCCGGTGCAGATCGCGGGCTACTTCACCACCTCCCCGGGCGTCGTCGGCGACATCGCGAAGGGCATCGTCGGCCTGCTGTCCCGCGGGTCCTGGCTCTACGTCGCGCTCTACTTCCTCCTGACCGTCGGGTTCACGTACTTCTACACGGCGTTCACGTTCAAGCCGGACGAGACCGCCGAGGAGCTGCGCAAGAACGGCGGCTTCATTCCCGGCATCCGGCCGGGGCGTCCCACGCAGGACTATCTGGCCAGGGTCGTGACCCGGATCACCGTCGCCGGCGCCCTCTTCCTGGGCGTCGTCGCGGCCGCTCCGCCATTCATCGCCCTGATCCAGCCGTCATTCCAGAACTATGCGCTGGGTGGCACGGGCATCCTGATCGTGGTCTCCGTCGTCGTCGAGACGATGAAGCAGCTCGAGGCCCAGCTGCTCATTCGCCAGTACGAGGGCTTCATCCGATGAACGTGGTCGTCCTGCTCGGCGCGCCTGGCGCGGGGAAGGGCACCCAGGCTCCGTTGCTCGCGGCTCGTCTCGGGATCCCGGTGGTTGCCACCGGGGACCTGTTCCGGGCCGCGGTGCGCGATGGCACGCCGTTGGGTCTCGAAGCGCGTCGATACATGGACGCGGGGCAGCTCGTCCCTGACGAGATCACGGTCAAGCTCCTCCTGGAGCGCCTCGGCCGGCCCGACTCGGTCGCTGGGGTGGTCCTCGACGGGTTCCCGCGAACGGGTGTGCAGGCGGGGGCGCTGGACGCGGCGCTCACCGAGCGCGGTTCGGGCGTGTCGGCAGCGGTGCTCGTGGACGTCCCCGCCGACGAGCTCATCCGGCGCATGTCCGGCCGGTGGATCTGCAGGGCGGCGGGCCATCCCTACCACGAGGTCTTCAGCCCGCCGCGCGAAGCGGGGGTCTGCGACCTCGATGGCTCCGAGCTGTACCAGCGTGCCGACGACCAGCCGGCCACGATCCGCGTGCGGATGGACCAGCAGCTCGGGGCACTCGCCGAGGTGATCGAGCATTACCGCGCGTCGGGCGTGCTCCGGACCGTCGACGGGCTCCAGGCGATCGACGCTGTCGCGGCCGCCATCGACATGGCGCTCGCCGACAGCGGCGTGGCCGCGGCGGGCTGATGGAGATCACCCGCAAGTCGGCAGCCGAAGTCGCCAAGATGCGATCCGCCGGTAGGATCGTCGCCGAGGTTCTCGCCCTCGTGGAGGAGAACCTCGCTCCTGGCATCTCGACCGCTGACCTCGACCGCCTCGCCGAGGGGCATATCCGGGCGTCAGGCGGCATCCCTTCCTTCCTCGGCTACCTCGGCGGTCGACGGTACGACGCGACGCACCCGCACGCGTACAAGGCCACCACCTGCATCTCGATCGACCACGAGATCGTCCACGGCATCCCCGGCAACCGGGAGATCCGGCGGGGGCAGGTGGTGTCGGTCGACGTCGGGGTCATCTTCGAGGGGTGGAATGGCGACGGCGCCCGGACGTTCGTGTGCGGCGGTCGCGAGGCTGGCACACCAGAGGCGCTCGCACTGATCGACGCCACACGCCTGGCGCTGATGGCCGGCATCGCCGCCGCCCAACCCGGGCACCGCGTGGCCGACATCGGCGCCGCGGTCGAGGCCATCGGCCGCGAGGGTGGCTTCGGCATCGTCAGGGGCTACGGCGGCCACGGCATCGGGCAGCTGATGCACGAGGACCCGTCGGTCCTCAACTTCGCCACCGACTACCCGGATGCACGCGTGAAGCTCGAGCCTGGCATGTGCCTGGCCATCGAGCCGATGTTCATGACCGGCGGCGAGAAGACGAAGACCCTCAAGGATGGCTGGACGGTGGTCACCGCCGACCGCTCGCTGGCCGCCCACTTCGAGCACACCATCACGATCCACGCCGAGGGACCGGAGATCCTGACGAAGGTCTAGGGTTGGGGTTGTTGAATCGGTGCGGGTTTGATATCCTCACCGTTCGTGTGTCGGCCCGACCGGGCCGACACTCGTGCTGAAACGGACACGGGAGCTAGATTGCCGAAGAAGGACGCGATCGAAGTCGAAGGGACCGTGATCGAGCCGCTGCCGAACACGATGTTCGCAGTGGAGCTGGAAAACGGCCATCGCGTCCTCGCGCACATCAGCGGCAAGCTGCGGATGAACTTCATCCGGATCCTGCCCGGGGACCGGGTCCGCGTGGAACTGTCTCCATACGACCTCACGCGGGGTCGGATCACGTACCGCCTGAAGTAATCGAGGAGCCTGGTGAAGGTCAGAGCGTCCGTCAAGACGCGTTGCGACAACTGCAAGGTCATCCGGCGCCACGGCACCGTGATGGTCATTTGCGCCAATCCCAAGCACAAGCAACGGCAGGGCTGACGCGATGGCACGCATTGCGGGCATCGACATCCCGCGTGAGAAGCGCGTCGAGGTGTCCCTCACCTACATCTACGGGATCGGGCTGAGCACCAGCCAGAAGATCCTCAAGCAGACCAGCATCAACCCCGACACGCGCGTGCGGGATCTCACGGATGACCAGGTCAACCGGCTCCGCGAGGTCATCGACCGCTCGTTCAAGGTCGAGGGCGACCTCCGTCGCGAGGTGGCGCTGAACATCAAGCGCCTCATCGAGATCGGGTCGTACCGCGGCATGCGCCACCGCCGCAACCTGCCCGTCCGCGGGCAGCGAACCAAGACCAACGCCCGTGCGCGCCGGGGACCGAAGAAGACCGTCGGCGCCCGGAAGAAGACCAAGTGACGAGGAACCGCTAAGGCATGGCCGATCGAAAGCGCGCCGTCAAGCAGCGGCGTCGGGAGCGCAAGAACGTCCCGCAGGGGCACGTCCACATCCAGGCGAGCTTCAACAACACGATCGTGACGGTCACGGATCTCACCGGGAACGTCATCTCGTGGGGTTCCGCTGGCATCGCCGGGTTCAAGGGTTCCCGGAAGAGCACGCCGTACGCCGCCGCCCTTGCCGCGGACGGTGCGGCGCGCCGCGCCATGGAGCACGGCATGCGCCAGGTCGAGGTCTATGTGAAGGGCCCCGGCGCAGGCCGCGAGCAGGCCATCCGCTCGCTTCAGGCCGCCGGCCTCGAGGTGAGCGCGATCACCGATGTCACGCCCATCCCGCACAACGGATGCCGCCCGCCCAAGCGGCGCCGCGTCTGAGCCCAGGTAGGTCATGGCCCGCTACACCGATCCCGTCTGCCGGCTGTGCCGCCGCGAAGGGCTGAAGCTCTTCCTCAAAGGCGGCCGCTGCTACACCAAGAAGTGCTCCTTCGAGCGTCGGCCCACCCCTCCCGGCCAGCACGGCGTTCGCCGTCGCAAGGTTGGCGACTACGGCCTGCAGCTGCGCGAGAAGCAGAAGGTGCGCCGCGTCTACGGCGTGCTCGAGAAGCAGTTCCGCAACTACTTCATCGAGGCCACCCGCCAGACCGGCGTCACCGGTGAGGCCCTGCTCCGCAGCTTGGAGCTTCGCCTCGACAACGCCGTCTTCCGGCTCGGCTTCGCGCCCTCGCGTGCAGCCGCTCGCCAGATGGTCGCCCATGGCCACTTCGCGGTCAACGGCGTGCCCACCAACATCCCGTCCTACCGACTCAAGATCGGGGACAAGATCGAGGTTCGCGAGTCCCACAAGGAGCGCGAGCTGTTCAAGACGGTCAAGGAGACCATCCGGTCGCATCAGGCGCCGGACTGGCTGAGCCTCGACGCTGCGAAGCTCGCCGGCTCCGTCCTCGCCCTACCGCGTCGCGACCAGATGCCGCCCGAGTTCAACGAGCAGCTCGTGGTCGAGTACTACTCGAGGTAGCCGCCCTCCATGATTGAACTCGAGACCCCGCAGATCGAGCCCATCGCGGAGGCCGGCACGTACGCCAAGTACGAGGCCGGTCCCCTGCAGGCGGGCTACGGCGTCACCCTGGGCAACGCGCTCCGTCGGGTGCTGCTGTCGTCCCTCGAGGGGGCCGCGGTCACCTCGATCCAGATCCGAGACGTGTACCAGGAGTTCTCGACGATCCCCGGCGTCAAGGAAGACGTCACGCAGATCGTCCTGAACGTCAAGAAGCTCCGCCTCAAGAGCTTCGCTGCGCACCCGGTCCAGCTTCGCCTGCTCAAGAGCGGCGCCGGCCCGGTCGTCGCGGCAGACATCGCCGAGTCCGCAGACGTCGAGATCGTCAACCCCGAGATGGTCCTCATGACGATCGACTCGGACGACACGACGATCGAGATGGACCTCACCGTCGAGCGCGGCGTGGGCTATCTGGCGGCCGAGCGCTCCGAGGCGCTGCCGATCGGCGTGATTGCGGTGGACGCGATCTTCACGCCCGTCCGCAAGGTCAACTACTGGGTGGAGAGCACCCGCGTTGGCCAGATGACCAACTTCGACAAGCTCACGATCGAGATCGAGACGGACGGCACGATCACGCCGGAGGAGGCGCTCTCGCGCTCCGCCGACACGCTCGTCCGCCAGTTCCAGCCGTTCGTGACCGTCGGCGTCCAGGCCGCCCCGGCGGACCGTGCGACGCCCGGCGTGCCCCAGCTCCCCTCGAACATGCTCGACATGCCGATCGAGGAGCTGGACCTGCCGATGCGGGCCTACAACTCGCTCAAGCGCAACAACATCGTGAAGGTCGGCCAGCTGCTCCAGCTCAAGGACGACGACCTCCTCCGGATGCGCAACTTCGGCAAGAAGTCCCTGGACGAGATGAAGGAGCGCCTTCGGATGCGCGGCTTCATCCTCCCCGAGACCGAGTCGGACGTCGCCTTCGACGAGGAGGCTGACGAGCCCTTCGACGCCGACGAGGAGTCCTGAGCCATGTCGTCGCATCGAGTTGACGGACGCAAGCTCTCGCGCAAGCGCGGGCCGCGCCTCGCCCTCTACAAGAACCTGACGGTCTCGGTGCTCCGCTACGAGCGGGTGCAGACAACAGAGGCCAAGGCCAAGGAAATCAGCGGGCGGGTGGAGCGGATGATCACGCTCGCCAAGCGCGGTGACCTGGCCGCCCGCCGGACGGTCGTGTCGGAGTTCCCGAACGAGCCGCTCGTCGTGACCAAGCTGTTCGACGTGATCGCCCCCAAGTACGCCGACCGCCAGTCCGGGTTCACCCGGCTGGTCCACATCGGCCAGCGCAAGGGCGATGCCGCCGAGATTGTCCAGATCGAACTTGTCTGAGGGTCGCCCCTGATCCGGCTCGCTGCGGCGTTGCCGCTTCCGCTCCGCCGCTCACGCACCTTCGTGCGCTCGCGGCTGGTGCTCAGCGGCGCCTTGCATCGAGCTCGGCTGAGGGTCGACTCGCAGAAGGCTTGAGTACACAGGGATCCGAGAGGAACCCGCCGGTGCGGCATCGAGCCCGGTGTGAATACGACGGCACGGACTTCGCCGGGTTTCAGCTTCAGCAGAACGCCCGGTCGGTCCAGGGAGAGCTCGAGGCCGCGCTGGCCCGCCTCAACGGAGGCGAGCGGGTGGTGGTCGACGGGGCGGGACGCACGGACGCCGGGGTCCACGCAACCGGGCAGGTGATCAGCTTCACCTACACCGGGCGCGTGCCGGGGCCGGTGCTCCAGCGGGCGGTCAACGCCCAGCTCCCGCGGGACGTCGCCATCCGCGACCTCCGGCGGGCCCCCGACGGGTTCCACCCACGCTACGCGGCGCGGTATCGGGAGTACCGCTACACCGTCTGGAACGGGCCGCGGAGCCCGCTTCGCGAGCGGACGGCGCTCGGGGTGCGGGACCCACTGGATGTCGCCGTGATGGCGAGCGCCGGGTTGGTCTTCATCGGCCGACACGACTTCTCGGCATTCGGCGCCGCGAATGGCCGGTCGCCGGTCCGCACCGTTCACGCGGTACGGGTTCGGAGGGATGGCAGCCTGGTGACGATCGACGTCCGGGCGCAGTCCTTCCTGCGGGGGCAGGTGCGCCGGATGGTGGCCGCCCTCCTGGAGGTCGGTCACGGCAAGATGGATGAAGCGGAGCTCGCGGCGGCGCTGGTCGCCAGAGAGCCGGCCCTCAACGGGGCAGCCGCCCCGGCGAAGGGGCTCTGCCTCCGGCACGTCGCCCTCGGGCGGCGACCGGCAGACGACAAGGAAGACGAGGAATGAGCGCGAAGACCTATACGCCTCGAGAGAGCGAGATCGAGCGACGCTGGTACGTCGTCGACGCGACGGACGAGACGCTCGGCCGC
>JBBIIL010000070.1:0-16151 GCA_037446495.1 Chloroflexota bacterium
AGCGTCCGGATCGCGTTGGGGTTGCTGCCCATGCTGGTGCCGGGCGCCACGCCGAAGAAGCCCGCCTCGGGGTTGATCGCCCGCAGGCGCCCGTCCGGGCCGATCTTCATCCACGCGATGTCATCGCCCACCGTCTGGATCGTCCAGCCCGGGAGCGTGGGCTCGAGCATCGCCAGGTTCGTCTTGCCGCACGCCGACGGAAAGGCGCCGGTGACGTAGTAGGTGCGCCCCTCTGGGTTGGTGAGCTTGAGGATCAGCATGTGCTCGGCGAGCCAGCCCTCGTCGCGGGCCTGGACCGACGCGATGCGAAGGGCGTGGCACTTCTTGCCCAGCAGCGCGTTGCCGCCGTACCCCGAGCCGAAGGACCAGATCTCGCGGGTCTCGGGGAAGTGGGTGATGTACTTGTGCTCCGGGTTGTGCGGCCACGGCGAATCGGGGTCGGTGGGGCCAAGCGGCGAGCCAACTGAGTGGAGCCCGCGGACGAAGTCGCCGTCCGGGCCGAGGACCTCGAGAACCCGCGTGCCCACGCGGGTCATGAGGTGCATGTTGGCCACGACGTACGGCGAGTCTGTGACCTCGACGCCGATGTTGGCGATCGGCGACCCGACCGGGCCCATCGAATAGGGGATGACGTACATCGTCCGTCCGGCCATGGCGCCCCCGAACAGGCCGCGGAGGGTCGACTTCATCTCGGCTGGATCGGCCCAGTTGTTGGTGGGGCCGGCGTCCTCGGGCCGGACGGAGCAGATGAACGTGCGGTCCTCCACGCGAGCCACGTCGGCCGGGTGCGAGCGGACCAGGACACTGCCCGGGCGCTTCGCGTCGTCGAGCGGCACGGCAGTGCCCGTGTGCACGAGCAGGCGGATCATCTCGTCGTGCTCGGCCGCCGAGCCGTCGCACCACTGGACACGGTCGGGCCGACACAGGGCCGCGACCTCCTCGACCCAGGCGTCGAGCTTGGCGTTGTGCATCATCTCCTCCTGACGGCCCGGCGCGTCGTCGACGAGGCCGCTGGGACCGTGCTCGAGCGAGTGTGGAGTACGGTCAGACCCCTGGGCGAGGGCCGACCGGCCCGCCGTCGGGCAGCCGTTCGCCCGCCGGGATCCGCGCCGGGAGGCGGTTCTCGAACGGCGTCAGCGGGCAGGAGTAGGCGGGCGAGTAGGCGCAGTACGGGTGGTAGGCGAGGTTGAAGTCGAGGGTGAACGTGCCGTCGAGCTCGGGCTGGACGTCGAGGTAGCGGCCCGCGCCGTAGGTCTCGACGCCACTCGTCCCGTCCTGGAAGGGCACGAACAGCTCGCCGCCGCCGAGGTCATACGCCACCAGCGCGAGCGGTCGCCCGGCGACGCTGAACCGGAACGTCCCGGCTCGCCACGCCCGGCGCAGCTCGTCCGTGGAGGTCGGCATGTCGAAGGCCTCGGGCTCGCCGCCCTCGTACGTGCCGAGCTCCAGCCCCTCGAGCCGAAAGGCCGGGTCCACCGGGTAGTAGGCGAGGCCCGCGAAGGCGCCCCGCTCCTCCTCGGCGATCGGGCTGTCTGGCGCGAGGCCGAAGTACTCGTCCTTGGCGGCGCGCTCGGCTCCGACCGCTGCGGCGTAGTCGCCGGCCAGTTGGTGGAACGGGTCCACGTGTCCTCCTTGCCGCTCGCTCCGGCCGACGCCGGCCCGGGTGCGCCGCCGACCCGCGACCGACCCGAGACCAAGCGTCGGCGCCGAAGCCCTGCCGTCAGGCCGAAGCGGATTCGGCGATCACGCTGGCGACACGGATGACCGGCGGATGCTCGAAGTGCTTCTTGACGGCGCACTGGTCGGCAGCCCGCACGACGGCGTCAGCGTACTTGGCCGGGAAGGTGTCCGGCAGCTCGATCGTGAGCTCGACGTCGGAGACCAGGCCCGTCCGCGGGTCGGAGCCCATCCGCTGTCGGATGCGGATCCCCTCCGCGGGGATGCCTCGCTGGCGGCAGAACCCGAGCACGTAGATCCCGGCGCAGGTGCCGATGCTCGAGAGGAAGGTCAGGAACGGCGTCGGCGCCGAGTTCTGGCCCCCGCCGGACGGCGGCTGGTCGGTGGGGACGGTGAACGGGCCGAAGTGGGCGTCGACGCGTGCGCCGCCCGGGAAGTCGATGAGCATCTCCATGGCTGGAACTCCTAGTGGTGGGTCGGCGAGGCGCCGGCGTGTCGCCATGAGTTTAGCACTTGCGCAACTACGCAATTCGCTGTGGCCGCTTTGGAACCCGCCTCTGGTGCCCTGCTGCCGCTGGGCTGCGCGGCAGGTCGGGACGCGCTCCCTGTGAGGTTCCTCATCTGGACTGTCATGGATCCCAAAGAATCCGGCCCGAGACTGACCCCTTGTGAACCCGACCATTCCCGCTCGCGTCCAGGCCCGCTCCCATGCTGACCGTCGGCTTCAGTCGCTGACGCTCGGCGCGGTGGCGCTGGGCATCGCCGCGACCGGAGCGTTCGGCTACGCTGCGGCGCTGACCTACACCGGCAAGACCACGACCGCGAATGCCGCCAACCCGCAGGGCGGCTTCGGCGACCGGCAGTACGTGCCCAACGGCGACAACGGCGCCTCCGGCACGGTCAACCAGAACTCCGCTGGCGGGAACGTGGCGCCCAACGTCAACAACCAGCAGCTCGTCGCCCCGCCCATCATCACCCAGCACCGCCAGCACGCGGTCACCGGCGGCTCCTGACGTCCAGCGCGCGGCGTCGAGCCCGCCGCGTCATCCAACCCGCCCGTCAGTCGCGCCGCCCAGGAGCCCGCCCACCCGATGTTCGACCAGACGCTGTGGTTCGTAGCCCGCGGCTCCGGGATCGTCTCGCTGCTCATGGTCACCGCGTCGGTGTGCTTCGGGCTGCTGACGGTCGCGCGGTTCTGGCACGAGAGCTGGCCCCGGTTCTTCAACCTCGAGATGCACCGGCGCATCTCGCTGCTCGCCATCGTGTTCAACGTGGTCCACATCACCACCGCGGTGCTGGACCCGTTCGCGAAGCTGGGCTGGTCGTCGGCACTGGTCCCGTTCATCTCCGCCTACCGCCCGATCCCGGTTGCGATGGGCGTGGTCTCGATGTACCTGTTCATCGCGCTGGTCATCACGGGGCTCCTCCGGTCGCGGATGCCACAGGGTCTGTGGCGCGCGATCCACTGGACCAGCTACGCGATGTGGCCGCTCGCGCTCGCCCACAGCTTCCTTTCCGGCAGTGACGCCGGGTCCCTCTGGATGCTCGCCATCGGAGGGGTCAGCCTGGGGGCTGTCGGAGCGTGCCTCCTGTTCCGGATCGCCGTCTGGGACCAGAACCGCGGCCGCCTTGACGACGCCGTGCTCACCTCGTCCTGGGAGGACGTGACGCGCCGGGGAAGGGGTCGATGACGGCACGTCTGCTCGACGGGCCGGCGCCGTCTGCTGGAGCGGAGTCCCTCGGGGACCACCGAGCGCGGCTCGGTGACCTGCCGGGCCGGACGGAGCGCTCGCACCTGATCCCGTTGCTGGACTCGGCCGGGCTGCTGGGCCGTGGCGGTGCGGGCTTCCCCGTCGGCCGCAAGTGGGGGTCCGTGGCCGGGCGCGCCAAGGGCGACGCGGTCGTCCTCGCGAACGGCGCCGAGGGCGAGCCGCTCAGCCACAAGGACCGCGTGCTCATGGCGTCCCGGCCGCACCTGGTGATCGACGGCCTCGAGCTCGCCGCCGAGGCCGTCGGCGCGAGGCGGGCCGTCCTCTACGTCGGGTCCGAGCACGCACAGGCGCGGGCGGCGCTCGAGCGCGCGCTCGCCGAGCGCGACGCCAACCGATCGCGCACGCTCCCGCGCATCCCCGTGTCCGTCGCGACGCCGCCCGTCTCCTACGTCGCGGGCGAGGAGTCGGCGGCCGTCCACTTCGTCAACGCCGGCGACCCCCGCCCCACGACCGTGCCCCCGCGGCCATTCGAGAAGGGTGTCGGCGGCAAGCCCACGCTGGTGCAGAACGTCGAGAGCCTCGCCCACGCTGCGCTGATCGCCCGCTTCGGCGACGCGTGGTACCGCGAGGCCGGCCAAGCCGCCACCAAGGGCACCGCGCTCGTCACCGTGACCGGCGGCACCCGGCCCGGCGTGCTCGAGATCGAGCTCGGGACCACGATCGGCGAGGTGGCGCAATGGGCCGGCGTCGTGGCCGGCGAGGGGAGTCCCGTGCTGCTCGGCGGCTACTTCGGCGGGCTCGTGGCCGGGGCTGACGCCTGGGGGCTGCCGCTCGACCCGGCGGTCCTCCGCGGGCACGGCACCGCGTTCGGCGCGGGCGTGGTCGCGTTCATGGGCGACGAGACCTGCGGCGTCACCACGACCGCGCGGATCATGGACTACATGGCCGGCTCATCTGCCGCCCAGTGCGGCCCCTGCGTGTTCGGCCTGCGGTCGGTCGCCGACGCCTCGGCGCGCGTCGCCACCGGACAGCCCCGCCAGGACGACCTCGCGCGGCTGCGGGGTTGGAGCCAGTCCATCGCCGGTCGCGGTGCCTGCCGACTCCCGGACGGCGCCACCGGGCTGCTCGCGAGCTCGCTGCGCGTGTACGAGGCCGACTGGGCGTCGCACCAGCACCACCGCCGTTGCTCGGTTCGCCGAGGCGCGGCGAGGGCGGCCTCGTGAGCGGGCGCCGTGCGCTGGACTCCGGGTTGCGCCTCGAGATCGACCGCATCGCCTGCGACGCCTACGGGACGTGCGCCGAGCTGCTGCCCGAGGGCATCGACCTCGACGAGTGGGGCTACCCGATCGTCGCGCCGGGCAACGTGCCCCTCCACCTCGTGGACCACGCGAAGCGGGCCGTGGACGCATGCCCGGTGCTCGCGATGCGGCTGGTGAGGGCGGAGGCCTCCGCGTCGGTTCCGATCCCGCCGCCGGCGCCGGTGCTGGCGGTGCGCCCCGACCGGACCGAGGGCACGCCGCCCTGGCCTCCGCGGCCGCAGAGCCGGGCGCCGAAGCGAAGCCCTGAGGATCGCCGCCGCCGTTGACGGCTCCGTCGTGGTCGCTGCGGCACCCCGCGTCTGGGCGGCGTGCACCAGCTGCGGCACCCCCGTGGGGGCGGCCAGCACCCGCGACGCACTGCCTGGACGCTAGTGGTCCCGAAGGCGCGTGCCGGCCGGGTCGTACGGCGGCTCTCCGAGGATCGAGGCAGCCCGGGGCTCGGCCATGACCTCCACGCTGAGCGTGGACCGCGCCTCCGCCGTCGCGCGGTCCAGGTACGCGAGCGCGAGGCTCATCCCCACGTGGTGGCCGAAGGCGCCGGACGTGACCTCGCCCACCAGCTGACCGTCGTGGCGGACCGGGTCGCCAGCCCCGGCATCGGCGTCACTCGCGTCCACCCGCAGGAGCACGAGCCGGCGGTCCGGGCCGGCATCGCGCTCCCGTAGAAAGGCCTCGCGCCCGATGAACTCGCCCTTGTCCGAGGCGACGTACCGGTCCAGGCCGCACATCGCGGGCGTCACGTGGTGGCGGAACTCCGCGCTCCAGATGCCGTACCCCTTCTCCAGCCGGAGCGAGTCGAACGCGAGGTCCCCGACGAGACGGAGGCCATGGGTCCGCCCAGCGGCGAGAAGCGCGTCGTACAGGGCCTCGTGACGCTCTGCCGGCACGACGACCTCGTAGCCCAGCTCGCCGGTGAGCGAGATGCGGCCCACCTGCGCGTCGGCGCCCGCGATCCGCATCGGCTGGACGCCGAGGAACGGGAGTCCGGGGGGCGAGGCGTCCGCTGCGGGGTCGCCCGCGGCCAGCGCGGTGAGGACCGCCCGCGCCGTCGGGCCGGTCACCGCGAACCCCATCAGCTCATCCGTGCGGTTGCGGAGGTCCACCCCGCTCGCCGGGAGGTGGGCCCGGAACAGGCGCAGGTGCCACGCCTGAAGGTGGTACGAGCCGGTCAGCCGGAACGTGCCGTCGGCCAGCCGCGCCACCGTGAGGTCGCCCACCAGGTGCCCGGTCTCGGACAGCAGCGGCGCCAGGCGGATGCGCCCGACCGTCGGCAGGCGGCCTGCCACCAACCCGTCCAGCCAGGCTTCGGCGCGCGGGCCGCGAACCTCGTAGCGGGCGTATTGCGCGATCTCGAACGCGCCGACACCTGTCCGAACCGCCATGACCTCCTGGGCCACGAAGCGCTCGGCGTTCGTCCGGCCGAAGGCGGCCGCCTCCACGAAGTCGGCCTCCGGCGCCAGGTAGCGGACCGCCTCGAGTCCCCAGTTGGCGTTGTGGCGGGCGCCGGCGGCCACGAGCCGGTCGTGGACCGGCGTCACCTTGAGCGGCCGCCCCGCGGGCAGGTCCTCGTTGGGGTACGCGATCACGAAGCGGCGCGCGTAGAACTGCGCGGTGGTCGGGAGCAGGTACGCGTTCTCGCTCGCGAACGAGCCGTACCGCGCCACGTCCATGCCGAACGCGTCGAGCCCGGGATCGCCGTCCACCAGCCAGTTCGCCAGCACCAGGCCCACGCCCGCGCACTGCGAGAACCCCGCGAACACCCCGCATGCCGCCCAGTAGCCGGGCAGCCCGTCAACGGGCCCCACCAGCGGGTTGCCGTCGGGCGTGGCGGTGAACGGCCCGCAGACCCAGCGCTTGATGCCCGTATCCGCCAGGGCGGGGAAGCGCCGGTAGGCAAGCTCCAGCTCGGGCGCGATGCGGTCGATGTCCTCGGGCAGGAGCTGCATCCCGTAATCCCACGGCGCCCCCTCCACCGACCAGTGCGCCGGGTGCGTCTCGTAGACGCCCAGGAGCACGCCGTCGCCCTCGCGCTGGAGGTAGGTGTAGCCCTCGAGGTCGGTGACCGCGGCCATCCGGCCGCCCAGCGCCCTGACCGCGGGGATCTCGTCGGTGACGAGGTAGTGGTGGGCGAGGGGAACGACCGGGTGGTCCACGCCCGCCATCCGCCCGACGCGCCGTGCCCAGAGCCCAGCGGCGTTGACCACGTGCTCGCAGGTGACGTCGCCGCGTTCCGTGGCCGCGGTCCAGCCACCGCCGGGACGCCGCGCGAGCGCCGTGACGCGGTTGCCCTGGACGATCTCCACGCCCCGCATCCTTGCCGCGGCGGCGTAGGCCATGACCGCGCCCACCGGGTCGAGGCTGCCCTCGTCGGGGTCGAAGAGCGCGCCGTGGAGACCATCGGGGTCGATGATCGGCACGAGGGCGGCCGCCTGGGCGGGGGTCATCAGCTCGGCGCCCGCGTGACCCTGCGCCCGGAGGTGCGAGTGCTCCGCGCGCAGCCAGCGCCAGCGGTCGGCCGTGCCGGCGAGCTCGAGGCCGCCCGACATCCTGAGCCCCAGCGCCTGGCCGCTCTCCGCCTCGATGGCCGGGTAGCGCTCGATGGTGTAGCGCTGGAGCTCGGCGACCCGGCGGTCGGGATTGATCGCGTGGAAGCCGCCCGCCGCGTGCCACGACGAGCCGGCGGTGAGCCGGTCGCGCTCCACGAGCAGCACGTCCGTCACGCCGCGCAGGGCGAGGTGATAGGCGACGCTCGCCCCGACGATCCCGCCGCCGATGACCACGACCCGGTACTGATCTCGCATGGGCGCCGATTATGCGGTCCGAACCCTGCGCCCGCGCGTGCGTCCCACGCGTCCGCCACGTATCGTTCCGCGGATGACAGACCGCGTCGAGCCCGTGTCCCCCGGCACGTCCCGCCGCGCCCGCGGGGGGCGGCGCACGGCAGGCGGCGTGCCCCGGCAGCCGTGGCGGCGCGTGGTCAACCCGTTCACCCCGCTGGAGATCCTCTCGGCCGATCAGGTCGAGGCGATCCACGCCGCGGGCCTCACGATCCTGCGGGACATCGGCGTCGAGGTTCTGGGCGGCGCCGCGCTTGACCGCTTCGCACGAGCCGGGGTGCGCCTGGAGCGCTCCACAGGCGCCCGCGAGGCCGTCGGCCGCGTGCGACTCGACCCGGCGCAGGTGGAGGAGCTGGTGGCCCGGGCCCCGTCGCGCTTCGCGCTCCGCTCGCGGAACCCCGACCGCAACCTGGTCTTCGGCGACCGGCACCTGGTCTTCGCGTCGGTCGGCGGCCCAGCGTTCGTGAGCGACCTCGACGGCGGACGACGGCCTGGGACGCTCGCGGACCTCGAGCGGTTCGTGCGGGTCGTGGGCGCGCTCGACATCATCCACCAGGAGGGCGGGGGCCCTCTCGAGCCGCTCGACCTCCCCGCCGAGACGCGCCACCTCGACGTCTACCGGTCGCTGGCCACGCTGCTCGACAAGCCCTGGCAGTGCCTGGCCTTCGGCCGGGGGCCCGTGGAGGATGCGGTCGAGGTGGCGTGCGCGACGCTGGGCACGGACCGCGACGCACTGGCCCGCGAGCCCGCCCTCATGACCATCGTGAACACCAACTCGCCGTTGCGTCTGGACGAGCCCATGTCCGACGGACTCATCGCGATGGCCGAGCACGGCCAGCCCGTGGTGGCCACGCCGTTCACGCTCGCGGGCGCGATGACGCCTGCCACGCTCGCGGGCGCCCTGGCCCAGCAGCACGCCGAGGCGCTGTTCATGGTGTCGCTCGCCCAGCTCGTCCGCCCCGGGACGCCCATGGTCTATGGCGGGTTCACCTCGAACGTCGACATGCGGACCGGCTCACCGGCGTTCGGCACGCCGGAGTACGTCAAGGCGCAGCTCGCCACCGGGCAGCTCGCCCGGCGCGTCGGCCTGCCCTGGCGGACGTCGAACGTGACGGCGTCGTCGGTCGTGGATGCGCAGGCGGCGTACGAGAGCGGGATGTCCGTCTGGGGCGCCCTGGCCGGCGGCGCGAGCCTGCTCTACCAGGGCGCGGGCTGGCTCGAGGGCGGACTGACCGCGAGCTTCGAGAAGCTGATCCTGGACGCCGAGCTCCTCGGGCAGATCGCGGCGCTGTGCGAGCCGATCATGGTGGACGAGGACGCACTGGGCCTCGACGCGATCGCGGAGGTGGGGCCCGGCGGCCACTTCTTCGGCTCGGCGCACACGCTGGCGCGGTTCGAGACCGCCTTCTACCGGCCGATGCTGTCCGACTGGCGCACCTTCGAGACGTGGCAGGAGGACGGGGCGCGCACGGCGACCGACCGCGCGAACCAAGTCTGGAAGCTGCTGCTCGCCGAGTACGAACCGCCGCCCCTGGAACCGGGACGCGCCGAGGCGCTCGACGCGTTCATCGAGCGCCGCAAGCGGGAGATCGCCGCGGGCTGAGCGCGGCGGCCCCGGCCGCGCCGGCCCCGGCCGCGGGGGCCCGAACCGTCAGCCCGACGGGCGGATGTTCTGGTTGCGCTGGAACACGTTGTCGGGGTCCCACGCGGCCTTGGCCTCGGCCAGCCGCCGGTATGTGCTCAGCGGGTAGGCCTCGCGGACCCTGGCCTCGCCCTCGTCCTCGAGGAAGTTGGCGTACGCGCCGATGCCGCGGCCGCGCAGCTTCGCCAGCACGTCGTCCGCCCAGTCCCGGCACTGGCTCAGCGCCTCGGGCGTCGCGGCCGCGGCGAGCGCCATGAGGTGGACCGGCGCGCCGCGGTGGGCGTACGCGGTGGCCGTGCTCGGAACGTCCGCGACGGCCCCGCCCAGCACCCGGACCTGGATCACGGTGCGGAAGCCCGGCGAGGCCAGGTACGCCTCGCGCAGCGTCTCGACCACCGCATCGTCCACCACCTCGACGAACATCGAGCGGCCCACGGACGCGACCGGCGCGGCGGCGGCCTCGGTGAAGCGGTAGACCGCTGGGTAGGGCATTGGGCCCACGACGTCGGCGATGGGCTTGGCCAGGGCGCGGAACGGCGCCCAGGCTGCCTCGGCGGCGGTGGCATCGCCGTTGTGCGCGCCCATGATCACGACCACCGGCCGTCCGATCATCTCGGGCGGGACGAACGGCGCGCGCGGGGCAGGCATCACGTTGGCGATCACGCCCAGCTCCGGCGGTGCCGCGCCCGCGAGCGGGGTCACCCCGCGCAGGACGTCGCGGGTCGGGGGCAGCAGCAGGGCGCCGCCATAGACCATCCCTGCCTCGACCATGTCGAACTCGAGCGAGGTCACCACGCCGAAGTTGCCGCCGCCGCCGCGGATGGCCCAGAAGAGGTCCGGCTCCGACTCCGCGGAGGCGGTCACGACCCGGCCGTCCGCGGTCACGAGCTCGGCCGAGACCAAGTGGTCGATGGTCAGGCCGTGCTGCCGCGACAGATAGCCCATCCCACCGCCGAGCGTGATCCCGGTGATGCCCACGGCGGCGCTGTCCCCGAACGGGACGGTCAGCCCGTGCTCGTGCGCGGCCGCCACCACGGCTCCCGCGTGAAGGCCAGCCCCGGCGCGCACGCGGCGGGCCGCCGGGTCGATGGCGAGGTCGCACAGGTCGCGGGTGTCGATGACGAGCACGCCGTCGCCGGTCGAGTGCCCGGCAGCGCTGTGGCCCCCGCCGCGCACGGCGATCTCGAATCCGGCGGTCCGCGCGCAGGCGATGGCGCGGGCGACGTCATCGGCGCTCCGCGGACGGACGACGGCCGCCGGCCGGCCGGTCGCGGCCAACTGGTAGACGCCGGCTGTCGCGTCGAACTCGGGATCCTCGGGCCCGAGCACCCGACCGGTGAAGGACGATGCGAGGCCGTGGAGCGCTGCGGTCATCGCCGAGGCACTCGAGGGTTGGAACGCATGGCGCGCATTGTGGCGTGCGCGGGCCGAGGCGTGTTGCGATTCCCGCAGCCGCTGTCAACCGGCAGGGGGTCGGGACCCCCCACCAGGCCCCGGCGCGAGCGCCGTCGATCAGCCCGACGTGCTCGCCGATGCCGCCGGGGCGGGGCCGGCGCCCTTCCAGCCGCCGCGCGAATCGCCGTGCATGACTCCCGCCCGGACGGAAGTAGCCGAGAGCACACCATTGGCGCCCTTGACGCCCTGCGCCACGATCACGTCCTTGACCGCCACGTCAGCGAGCGTCGGCGCGGCCTTGCCGACGACCACGAACGTCGTCTTGGGGGTGACCTGGACCGTGGCGGTGCCGCCACCGAAGGTGCTGACGGTGAGCGAGTCGCCGGACTTCTGGGTCACCGTGCCCATCACGACGTCCGGTCGGACGTCCACGGCCTCGGCCTTGAGCGACCCGTCCGAGCCGGTGGTCCCGACCGCGGTGAGCTGCTGGCCCACCGAGATGTCGGAACGCGCGATGGCCCCGTCGGCCCGGCGGTACACGGTGGACCCATCGGTCGTGATCGTGGCGGCCTTTCCCCCACCGCGCTGCACGGTGATGGACCCTGCGTCGATCTTGCTGACCGTCCCGCCGATCTGGTCGAGGACCACGGAGAGCCCCTTGACGGTGTAGGTGCCATCGCTGGCGCGGGACTCGCTGATCGAGATCCCGTCGCCCACCTTGAGCCCGCTGACCGCGATGGGCGCGCCGGCTCGGGTGATCGTGATCCCGGCCGTGTCGATGGTGCGCGCCCAGCCGTTGGCCGATTCGAGGCTGATCTTGGTGCCGTTGATGGCGGTGATCTTGATGCCGGGCAGGAACCCTCCGCCTCGGCCGCCGAACCCACCGAACTCGCCGCGGCCGGGGTTGGCGCCCATGAAGCCGGGCCACACGGCGCGGCCCCACGAGGCGATCTGGTCCGGCTTGGCCTTCACGTCGGGTGAGGCCAGCTGCGCAGACGAGGCGCCGGCAGCTGCCGCGAGGGGCGCCACCGAGAGCGAGCCAGGCTGGGCGAGCGAGGCGCCCACCGCCACGACGGCGAGGACGAGCAGGATCGCGGCGACGAGCAGATGCGTGGGAATGCGCCGCGACGCTCGAATAGGCTCCGGACGGACTTCCATGGTTCGACACCCTCGATTCCGCGACCTGCGGACCACAGCGCGAGGTCCAGCCGCGAGCAGACGGATTCTCGCACAGCACCCCAAGCGGGGATCCGATGCTGCGCCGGAAGCCGGTGCGCAGGTGCACCACCGGGCCGCTCCCGGGCCGCATCGCGTGCGAGGTCTGCTGGCCGAGCCGAAACGGCTAGAGCGACGGGAGCACCTGGCGATCGGCGGGGAGCGCCGCCCACGGGTCGCCGCGCTCGGCGAGCCGCGCGAGCATGGTCCGGATCGTCCAGCGGTCGGGGCGCAGGTCCGGATCGTCGAGCTCGTCCCATGTGATCGGCGCGGACACCGGGGCGTCGGGGCGCGGCCGGACGGCGTAGGGTGCGACGAGCGTCTTGATCCCCGCGTTCTGCGTGTAGTCGAGGCGCGCCCGGCCGCCGCGGTCCTTCTTCGCCCAGTCCCACGACACCAGGTCCGGGACCGCCGCGCCCACCGCACGCGAGAGCTTCTCGACCCAGGCGGAGGTCTCGGCGTACGAATACCGCCCGCGATCGATCGGGATCCATGCGTGGAGCCCCCGACCGCCAGTGACCTTGGGGTATGCCCGCACGCCCAGGTGGGCCAGGGCCGTGCGGTACAGGCGTGCCAGCACCAGCGTCTGCTCCCAGGTGGTGTCGGGGCCGGGGTCGATGTCGATCAGCGCGTATGTCGGCTGCCACGGGTCGTCGCAGGTTGATGTCCAGGCGTGGACCTCGAACGAGGCCTGGTTGCCCAGCCAGCACAGCGCCGCCACGCCATCGGCGACCAGGTGGTCGTTGGGGTCGCGGCCGGCGCGACCGTGCAGCCCGTTCTCGCGCCAGCGGGTCAGCCAGGCCGGCGCCGTCGTCGGGAGTTGCTTCTGCCAGAACCCGGGCCGGCCCGCGCCGTCGGGGAAGCGCTGGAGGTTGAGCGGCCGGTCGGCGAGGTGGGGGAGCATCGCCGGCGCCACCTGGGCGAAGTAGGCGATCAGTTCTCGCTTCGTCACCGGTGGCTCGTCCGTGCCGTCGCAGGACGGGAAGAGCACCTTGTCGAGGTTGGTGAGCCTGAGCTCACGTCCGCCGACGCGCCATGCGCCGTCGCGGGTCACCGCGGCCAGCGCCGCGAGCTCGTCCACGGTGGCGCCGGCGAAGGCGCGGACCGACGACGCAGCCGATGACGACGGGGCCGGCGACGACGCCTCGGCCTCCGGCCCAACGGCCACCTCGACCGCCACCTCGCGAGTCACCGTCCGCGGGTCGCGGTCCGCGAGCAGCCCCTTGAACGCTGCCTGGCGGACGTTGTCGTCACGCGTCCATCCCGCGATCTCCGCGCTGACCACCAGCTCCGGCCGGACCCACCGCACGTCCGCGAGGTCCCTGCCCCAGCGGCTGCGGGCGCCGGAGGGCGGGGCCGGGTCAAACGGCGGGGCGTCGGCAGCGAGCGCCTCGAGGCGGGCCAGCAGCTCACGACGTGACCGGCTGTCGAACCCAGTACCCACCATGCCGGCGAAGTGCAGCGCGCCGCCAACGTAGACGCCCACCGCCAGCGCTCCAAGCTCGTTCGGCTTGCCCGCCTCGGGCGTCCAGCCGCCCACGACCAGCTCCTGGCCGGGCCGGGCTTTGCGCTTGATCCAGTCGGCGGACCGCCGGCCAGGCGTGTAGCGCGAGCGCCGGCGTTTGGCCACCACGCCCTCGAGACCGTGGCGAACGGCCGCCTCGAAGTACGCCGGGCCCCCGCCGACGACATGCGCGGAGAGCTGGACGTGCGGGTCGTCGCGGAGCCGGCTCGCAAGGAGCGCCGTGCGCGCCTCGAGCGGCACGTCGAGCAGCGAGAATCCGTCGAGGTGCAGCAGGTCGAACACCACGAACACCACGCCGCCGCTCGCATCGCCCAGCCGCTCCTGCAGCAGCGAGAAATCGGGCCGTCCCGCGTCGTCGAGCGCCACCGCCTCGCCGTCCACGACCGCCTCGGCCGCGTCGATCCAGTCGGCGTTCCCCCGGAGGCGCGGGAACCAGCCGCCGGCGTCCACTCCATTGCGCGATCGCACCTCCGACCGTCCGGCCCGCACCAGCGCCTGCGTGCGGTAGCCATCCCACTTGACCTCGACCAGCCAGTCGTCACCGGGCGGCACGGCGGAGCCCGGCGTGGCGAGCATCGGCTCCACGAAGCGGGGCATCGGCGCGGGCGTCGCGAGCGCCAGGTCCGGGTCCACTCCGCCCACGGGCAGCGCGGCCGTGAACCTCGGTGCCAAACCGGCCGTCACTTCGTCGCTGGTGCGGCCCGTCCTCACGCTGGTCGGGTGGTCCTCGGCATTCCAGCCAGCCACCGCGTCCGCGTCGCGCTTGTGGATCAGCAGCCATGGATCGCCCAGGCCCTCCTCGCCCTCGCCGCGCTTCCGCTCCGCCGAGCCGGTCCGCACGATCGTGGCGCGACCGCGCAGCTTCTCCCCGCGGAAGCGGAGCTTGAGCTCACCGTCTGCGAGCGCGACCGACGGGTCGGGCGTCTCGCGCTCGGGCTCCCAGGTGCCCCAGTCCCACACCATGACGTCGCCCGCGCCGTACTCGCCCTTCGGGATCGTCCCCTCGAAGTCGAAGTAGTCGAGCGGGTGATCCTCGACGTGGACGGCCATGCGCTTGGCGTCGGGGTCGAGCGACGGCCCGCGCGGGACGGCCCAGGAGACCAGCACGCCGCCGATCTCCAGGCGCAGATCGTAGTGGAGCCGCGTGGCCCGATGGCGCTGGACCACGAAGCGGCGACGGACCGCGAACGGGGCGAGTGCGCTGCCCGGGTCGGCCGATGCCAGACCCGGCGCCTCGCTCGAGGGCAGCCCGCCAGGCGCGGGCTCTGGCGTGCGCGCGAAGTCGCGCTTGCGCCGGTACTCCTCGAGGGGCACGGTGACGCGCTGGCGGCTCGCGCCGCACTACGCCGTGCCTGCCACGCCTAGGACGCGCGCCGGCGGCGCGCCGGGCGGGCCTCGGCCTGGGCATCGGACGCGGCAGCCTCGACCTCAGTGGGCCCCGGAGTGGCGGTTGGCCTCGATCCGCGCCCGGCCTTCGCCTCGGCCAGCGAAACGGGCGTGTCGGCGTCGCGAGCGGCCACCTGCGCCTTGACGCTCGCCTCGAGCAGCTTCATCAGGTCCACGAGGTTCCCGGACGCCGCCTCGGCAACCTCGGGCTGCTCCACGACCTGCTGACCGGCCACCTTCGCCTCGATGACGGCCATCAGGGCCTCGCGATACTGATCGCGGAAGTGCGAGGCGTCGAAGTCGGCGGTCATCGCGTCAGCCAGCTGGTCGGCCATCGCCAGCTCGGCGGGCTTGAACTCGTACGTCTCGTCGCCCAGGTCCAGATCGGCGGTGGAGCGGATCTCATCGGGCCAGTGGAGCGTGGTGAGCATCATCGTGTCCTCGAACGGGTCGAGGACCGCGAGCTGCTCCCGATCGCGGATGACCACCTTGCAGACCGCACTGAGGCCCTTCCCGGCAAGCACCTGGCGCAGCAGGGCGAAGGCGCGGCGGCCGATCTTGTCGGGCTCCACGTAGTACACGGCCTTGGCGAACCCGAACGGACCGATGCCTGCCTCACGCGGCGCGAACTGCTCGATCTCGATCGTGTGCATGGTCTTGAGGGGGAGCCGCTCGAGGTCGCTGTCCGTGATCACCACGTACCTGCCCGAGCTGTACTCGTACCCCTTGACGGTCTCCGCCCGCGTGATCGCCTGGTCCTCGACCGGGCACCAGGTCTTCATCTGGATCCGCGACAGGTCCGCCGCGTGCAGCATGTTGAACCGGACAGACGCCTCGGAGTCGGTGGCGGTGTAGAGCTTGACCGGGATGTTGATGAGGCCGAAGGAGATGGCCCCCTTCCACATGGAACGCGCCACGGTGCCCACAACCTCGTGCTGCGTGCCGGTGGGGCCGGGCTCCTGGGACCGCGCCGAACCGGGACGCGAGGTTACCACCGTGCGCAAGAGCCACCGAATCGAGTGCCGGTCCCCTGGCAGGTGAGGTGTCGTGCGGTGGGCCTGGGCGTCGTTCCCCGGCCGTTCGGAACGCTCCAAACGCCGTGTGCCAGCTTCCGTGGAGTGACCGCCTGAACTGACGTCGCCGGGCGGCGTGACGCCTTACACGCTCATTACATTTCGCGGTGGCAGACTTCCCCGGCGGGCTGCTTGAATGTCGCGCATCGAAGCGTGAAGGACGCCCCAATGCCGCACCAACGTCGCGTGCCCGCCCTCGCCCTGGTCGCTGTTCTTGTCGCGGCCTGCGGCGCTCCGGGCGTTGGGACCGTGCCATCCGGCGGCTTGGCTGGTGCCTCGGGCGCGGCGGTCGGCGCGGCCACGAGCGCAAACGCGGGGATCCACAAGATCGCCCACGTCGTGGTGATCATGCAGGAGAACCGCTCCTTCG
>JBBIIL010000071.1:0-15554 GCA_037446495.1 Chloroflexota bacterium
TCGGAGCCGGCGAAGACGGTGTAGTCGTCGGGGATGGTCGCCGGGGCGACGCGCGTGGCCATGCCCCCATGGATACGCCAATCGCGGCGTTCCGTCCACCGCGACCGGCGGCATCCGCCCGTCGCCCCCGCGGGCAGGACGCCGCCGCCGGGGGGCCCGGCCGGGGTGCCCCAGCCTCGGGCGCCCGCCCTCGAGCCGGGCCGCGAGCGCGTTGGACGCAGCGCACCCGTCTATACTGGTTGGGTCTCCTGTGGTCGCCGAACCGCGCCCGCGCGCGGACCGCAGACCCCCGGACCCTCCAGCCAGGGCGATGGAGCCAGCCACGAGTCTCCAAGTCGACAGGGAGCGGCATGACCCGAGCACCGGCGGCTAGACGATGATGGCCTCCGCTCCGCCGGCCGCGGCCGACGCCGGCGCCGACGCCGTGGTCCCGCACTGGCGGCGGATCGAGCTCGCGCTCCGCTCCCGCATCGTGATGCTGGCGCCCGGCGATCCGCTCCCGTCGGACGCGGACCTGTGCCGCGAGTTCGGCGTCAGCCGGATGACGGCGCGCAACGCGGTCACGCGCCTCGTCGAGGAGGGGCTGATCGTCCGTGTCTCGGGTCGCGGCAGCTACGTCGCCGAGCCGCCCGCGCACCGCCGCGCCGACCGTCTGCTGACCTTCAGCCACGAGATGCGCCGCCGGGGCCGCGTGCCCAGCTCGCTCGTGCTCGTCCGCGAGATCCGCCCCTCCGCGGCCGACGAGGCGACGCTGCTGGGGATCCCGGCCTCGGAGCCGGTGGTGGTGGTGCGGCGGCTGCGGCGCGCGGACGCTGAGCCCATCGCGCTCGAGACGGCGCTGCTCATCGGGCCGGTGGCGTCGATCGTGCTCGCCGCGGACATCGAGCACGGGTCGCTGCACGAGGCGCTGGCCCGTGGCGGCTGGCACCTCCGGCGCGGCGCCGCCACGATCAGCGCCGCCGCAGCCACGGCCGAGGACGCCCGGCTGCTCCACCTGCGCCGCGGCGATCCGCTGCTCGTGGAGCGGCGGGTGATCGTCGACAGCCACGGCCGCCGCGTCGAGGCCACCGAGAGCCGCTACCCCGCCGACCGCTACGCCCTCGACGTCCAGTTCGACGTGGAGCCCGGCACCGCCCAGGAGACCCCATGACCACCGGCCGCGAGCTGGTTCGCGCTGCGCTCCACCACCAGGAGGCCGAGCGGCTGCCGTTCGACCTCGGCGGCACCCGCGTCACCGGCATCCACGTCAACGCCTACCGGCGGCTTCGACCGGCGCTCGGGCTCGAGGCCCGCGAGCCCAAGGTGGCCGACCTCACCCAGCAGCTGGCCGAGGTGGAGCCGGACGTGCTCGACGCGCTGGGCTGCGACGTCCGCAACGTCGCCCCCCGCGGGGCCTCGTCCTACCGGCGCGAGTACCGCGAGGACGGCACCCACCGCTGGTACATCGACGAGTGGGGCGTGGGACGCCGCATCCCACTCGACAACGGCCTCTACTACGACTCGTTCAACCCGCCGCTCGCCGGCGAGCCGGACGACGCGACCATCGACCGCTTCGCATGGCCGGACCCGGCCGACGAAGGCCGGTACGCGGGCATGGCCGAGGAGGCGCGCCGCTTCGCGGCCGAGGGCCGGGCCGTCCACGTCGGCTCGATCTGCGGAGGCCTGACCGAGGGCCTGTTCAAGATGCGCGGCTTCGAGGACGGCTACGTGGACCTCGCCGCCGAGCCCGCCCGGGCGCGCAGGGTCATGGAGCGGATCCTCGAGATCAAGCTCGCGTACTGGGAGCGGGCGTTGCCGCCGGTCGAGGGCAGCATCGACATCGCGGGCGAGGCGGACGACCTGGGCGGCCAGGCGCGCCCGCTGTTCTCGCCCGCCACGTACCGCTCGCTGGTCAAGCCGCTCCACCGCGAGCTGTTCGACTTCATCCACGCCCGCACCGACGCCAAGGTGTTCTTCCACACCTGCGGCGCCGTCCGCGAGCTGATCCCGGACCTCATCGAGATCGGCGTGGACATCCTCAACCCGGTCCAGGTGTCCGCGGCCGGCATGGACTCGGGCGAGCTCAAGCGCGAGTTCGGGCGCGACCTCGTCTTCTGGGGTGGCGGCGTGGACACGCAGCGGGTCCTGGGCCGCGGGACGCCAGACGAGGTGCGCGCCGAGGTCCGGCGTCGGATCGCGGACCTGTCGCCCGGCGGGGGCTTCGTCTTCGCCACCGTCCACAACATCCAGCCTGACGTTCCTGCGGAGAACATCCTCGCCCTGCGCGATGAGGTCCGCGCCTGGGAGGCAGTCCATGCGTGAGATCGTCGGCGGACGGCTCGTGATCGGCGATGCGGTGGTGCCGGGCCGCGTGGTGATGGACGACGGGGTGATCGCCGAGGTCGTGCCCGACGCGGCGTACGCGGGCGGGCCGTTCGTGGCGCCCGGGTTCATCGACGTCCACGTCCACGGCTGGGGCGGCCACGACGCCACCGGCGATTCGGCGGCGCTGTCCGGGATGGCCCGCGCGCTCATCCGCCAGGGCGTGACCTCGTTCCTGCCCACCGCGCCCACGCTGGCGGAGGCCGAGCTGCCGCGGTTCGCCGACCGCGTGCGCACGTGGATGCCCGAGGCCCCGGCCGACGGCGCCGAGCCGCTGGGGTTCAACCTCGAGGGTCCGTTCATCGCGCCCGCGCGCAAGGGCGCCCACGACCCGGCGCTGCTCCGCACGCCCGCGGACCTGGACCCCGCGATCATCGACGCGGTCCTCGACGGGCTCCGGATCATGACGATCGCACCCGAGCTGCCCGGGGCGCTCGCGCTGATCCGGCGGCTGCGGGACCTGGGCGTCGCGCCGTCGATCGGGCACTCGCAGGCGACACTCGAGGAGGCGCGCGCCGGGTTCGCCGCCGGCGGCCTCACGACCACCCACCTGTTCAACGCGATGTCGGGGGTGGACCACCGCCTGCCCGGCCTCGCCGTCGCGGCGATGACCGACGATGCCGCCTACACCGAGCTGATCGCGGACGGCCTCCACGTCCACCCCGCGCTGTGGCCGATGATCACGCGGACCAAGCCCGCGGACCGCCTCGTGCTCGTCAGCGACGCGCTGCCGCTCGCTGGCATGGGCGACGGTCGCACCCGCGTGGGCGGGCTGGAGGTGGACGTCCGCGGCGGGAAGGCCACGCTCCTCGGGACCGACACGCTGGCGGGCTCAACGATCGCGCTCGACTCAGCCGTCCGGAACCTGAACCGCGAGGGACTCTCGCTGCCGCGCGCGGTCCAGGCCGCATCGTCCAATCCGGCGGCCCTGCTCGGTGCCGGCGACCGCGGGCGGATCGAGGTTGGCCGCCTGGGCCACCTGGTGGTCCTCGACGAGGCGCTCCGCGTCCAGCGCGTGCTGCGCGGCGAGACCTGGGTGGACGCCGCCTGACGCTCGGGCGGTCAGCCGGCCGAACCGGCGGCCCGCCTGGCAATCGCGACCGCCTCGGCCGCGCTCGCGGCGATCGCGTCCCAGCGGTGCTCGCGGATCGCGTCCGACGGGGCGATCCACGTGCCGCCGCACGCCACCACCGACGGGACGGCGAGGTAGTCCGCGAGGTTGGCGGCCGTCACGCCGCCCGTGGGCACGAAGCGGACCGACCGGTACGGGGCGGACACAGCCCTGATGTAGCGCACGCCGCCCGCGGCCTCGGCCGGGAAGAACTTGACGAGGCTGATGCCCGCGCCGAGCGCCATCTCGAGCTCGGTGGGCGTGACCGCGCCCGGCAGCATCGCGACGCCGCGAGCGGCCGCC
This sequence comes from Chloroflexota bacterium, assembly GCA_037446495.1. Taxonomy (GTDB): domain Bacteria; phylum Chloroflexota; class Limnocylindria; order Limnocylindrales; family CSP1-4; genus CAIXZV01. The sequence goes on from JBBIIL010000071.1 coordinate 3,776, forward strand.
CGCGCCACGACGGCCGGCGAGAACCCGGGGGCGACGATGAACGCGGCCCCGGCGTCGACCGCCTGGTCCACCGTGGCCGCGTCCAGCACGGTCCCCGCGCCGACGAGCACATCCGGGCACGCGCGCCCGACGGCTGCGATCGCCGACGCGGCGGCGTCGGTGCGGAACGTCACCTCGACGAGCGGCAGCCCGCCCTCGGCCAGGGCGTCGGCGAGGCCCACGGCGTCCTTGGCGTCGTCGATGCTCACCACCGGTACCACCCGGAACTCGGCGAGGCGGGCGGCGAGGGCGTCGAGGTCCATGTCAGGCTCCCACCACGCGGTCGAGGAACGCGGTGTCGACGAGCCCGCGCGGGATGGCGTCACGATACGTCGCGACGGTGCGCGCCACGCCGTCCGCCAGCGGTGTCACCGGCTGGGGGCCCAGCGCCACCTCGAGCGGCGAGCCGTCGAACGCCTCGGGGAAGGGCAGGACCCGCTCGCCGAAGCTGATGGTCCCGCGCGCCTCGGGCGCCACCGCCTCGATCGCCGCCACCACCTCGTCCACGCCGATCCTCGGCCCGCCGATGCTGAACACCTCGGCGCCGGGGCGATCGGACCGGGCGGCCGCGATGAACGCCGCCGCCACGTCCTCGACGAACTGGAACTGGCAGCCGCCGCCGAAGTCGATGTGGTAGGGCCGCCCGGCCGCCGCCGCGATCATCGCCACGGTCGGCTTCGAGGTCACGCCCTGGTCGCGCCCGGGGCCGTAGGCGGAGTGCGGCCGCAGACCGGTGGAGGCGACGCCCCACGAATCCCAGTAGACCCGCGCCGCCTGCTCGTTGGCCACCTTGAACACGCCGTAGTGCGAGGTGGGGTGGAGCTCTGCGTCCATGCCGACCACGGCGTCGCGGTAGAACGCCTTCGGCCCGAAGACCGCCGCGCTGCTCGCGTAGACGAGCCGGGCCGCCTCCAGCCGACGCGCCACCTCGAACACGACCGCGGTGCCCTGGACGTTCACGCGCGCCCCGGCGATGGGGTCCGCCGCGCAGAACGGCAGCTGGAGCGCCGCGAGGTGGACGATGCGGTTGGCGCCGGCTTGGCGCGCGATCGCCTCGAGCGCCGGGAGGTCGCAGACGTCCGCCTCCGCGACCGCGACCTGCGCCAGCTCGTCCTCGGACAGGATCAGCCGGAGGCGGGCGTCCGAGCCGCGCGAGGACACCACGGTGACCGGAACGCCCTCGCGGACGAGCTCGCGGACCACCCAGGCGCCGATGCAGCCGGTGCCGCCGGTGACGAGGAAGCGCTCATCGGCCATGGTCGTTGCCTCCGGTGGGGCGACGCTCGCGAGGGAGGGGAGCGGGGCCGGGGAGAAGGGCCTACCTAGGCGACGTGCTGGTAGGCCACGATCTCCATGCCGCTGTGCAGCGCGTTGAGCGTGGGCGCGAGCGCCTGGTGGATCTCGCTCGTGCGCCAGGCCACCGCGTGCTCGGCCGTCTCCCAGCGGAACACCATCTGGTAGCGGTCGGGCCGCTCGGCCTCGCGCAGCAGGCTGCACTCGATGATGCCCGGCAGCTCGAGGACCGGCGGCCGGTACTGCTCCGCGAAGAACCGCTCGAACTCGGCGGTCTTGTCGGGCAGGACCGTGTAGCTGATGTGGCGCTCGATCATGTCGGCGGCTCCCGATGTCGTAATTGGTCTGACCAGTTGACGACTTTATCAGAGCGGCCATAGCATCGCACGGTCAGAACTCGAGAGCCGGAGGGACCGTGGTCAGCGAAGGAGGCGCCCCCGCCATCGCCGCCGACGGCACGCCCGCCTGGCCGCGGTTCGCGGTCGTGGACCGCTCGACGCTGCCGGAGGAGATCGCGTCGCGGCTGCTCGACCTGATCCGCGCCGAGCAGCTCCGGCCGGGCGACAAGCTGCCGCCGGAGCGCGAGCTGGCGGCCGAGATGCACGTCAGCCGGCCCGTCCTCCGCGAGGCGCTGCGGGCCCTGGCGATCATGAACGTGGTGGAGATCCGCCAGGGCGCGGGCACGTACATCACCGCCCTCGAGCCCCAGGCGCTGGTCTCCCACCTCGAGTTCGTGTTCTCCAAGGACCCGGTGGCGCTCGCCCAGGTGATCGAGACGCGGCGCGTGATCGAGGTGGGCAATGTGCGCCTGGCCGCCCAGCGCATCACGCCCGACGAGCTCGCCGAACTGGCCGCGCTGCTCAAGCGGCTGCGCGCGGCCGTGGACGACGCGGACCGCTTCGCCGAGCTCGACATCACCTTCCACGACGCGGTCGCCGCCGCGGCCGGCAACTTCCTCCTCGTCCAGTTCATGCGGATCATCAACACGCTGGGCAAGGTGAGCCGGGAGCGGACCGGCGCGGCCTCGGCGACCCGGCGGCGGGCGCTCAAGGACCACGAGGCCATCCTCGCCACCCTGCGCGCGCACGACCCGGCGGGCGCGGCCGCCGCCATGGAGGCGCACCTGACCCACGTGGAGGCGGCGCTCGCGACGGCCATGAGCCCGGCGGCCTCCCGGTGAACGTCCACGGCAGCCACCGCTTCGCCGCCCCGCCGGAGACGGTCTTCGCGGCCATCCGCGACCCGGGGGTGCTGCTCGCGGTGATCCCCGGCTGCGAGGCCGTGGCCGAGGTGGGACCCGACGAGTACGAGGGGCACATCGTGCTCCGGCTGCCCGGGGCCGTGGGCGCCTACCAGACGCGGGTGCGCCTGGTGGACGTGGTGCCGCCGGAGCGGTGCGGGCTCGCCGGGCGCGTTGAGGGTTCCATGGGGACGATCGTCGGCCGCGCCAGCTTCGTCCTGGCGGACGCCCGGCCCGGCACCGCCATGGTCTACGAGGGCACGGGCACCATCGGCGGCCCGCTCGCCCGGCTCGACGGCGCGTTCGCCGAGCGCCTCGCCCAGTCGCTGATCGGCCAGGGGCTCGCCGCCCTGGACCGGCGCCTCGCCACGGAGGACCCCGCGTGACGGTCTCGAGCTACTTCCAGCCAGCATCCGTGCCCGAGGCGATCGCGCTGCTCGCCGAGCACGGCCCCGAGCTCCTGGTCATCGCCGGCGGCACGGTCGCGATGCCGCTGGTCAACGAGGGCATCTCGCTGCCCGACAAGGTCATGGGCCTGCGACGCGCGGGCCTGGACCGGATGGCGCGGTCCGGCGACACGCTGCGCATCGGCGCCACCGCCACGCTGACCGCGCTCACCGCCCAGCCCGACGCCCCGCTCCTCGCGGAGGCCGCACGCCGCACCGCGGCCTGGGCGGTGCGCAACATGGCCACGGTGGGCGGCAACCTGTTCACGCCGCCGCCGGGCGGCGACGTCGCCGTCGCGCTCCTCGCGCTCGACGCGCAGGTGGAGCTCGCCGGGCCGGGCGGCGTCCGGGTCCTCCCGGTCGAGGCGTTCTGGACGGGCTTCATGACCACGGCGCTCGCGCTCGACGAGCTCGTGACCGGGCTGATCGTCCCGGTGCGCGAGGGTCGCCACGCGTTCGTCAAGCTCGGCCGCAAGGCGGCGAACACGCCGGCCGTGGTGACCGTGGCGGTGCAGGCGACGATGGACGGCGACCGGGTGGCGGACGCCAGGATCGCGCTCGGCGCGGTCGGGCCGCACCCGCTGCGCTCGCGGGCCGCGGAGGCGGCGGTGGCGGGCCGCACGCTGACGCCGGAGGTCATCAGGGACGCGGCCGAGGCGGCCGCCAGCGACGCCGAGCCCTTCTCGGACGCGGTGGCGTCGGCGTGGTACCGCCGGCGGATGACGGCGGTCATGGTGGGCCGCGCGCTCGAACAGCTGGCCCGGGTGACGGAGAGGGGTGCATAGCATGGCGTCGGTCGTCGTCGCCTTCGAGCTCGCCGGGCGGCCGGTGGAGGTGCTGGTCAGCCCCCTGGCCACGCTCCAGCAGGTGCTCCGGACCCAGCTCGGCCACACCTCGGTCAAGGACGGCTGCCGCCAGGGCGCCTGCGGCTCGTGCACGGTGCTGCTCGACGGCGAGCCCGTCCTCTCGTGCCTGCTCCCCGTCGCGGACGTCGCCGGCCGCCGCGTCACCACCCTCGAGGACCTCACGCCCGCGGACGGCCTGACGCCGGTCCAGCGCGCCTTCCTCGACGCCAACGGCTTCCAGTGCGGCTACTGCACCCCGGGCCTGGAGCTGGTCACCAAGGCGCTGCTGGACCGGAACCCCGCGCCCAGCCGCGAGGAGATCGCGGAGGCGCTGGCCGGCAACGTCTGCCGGTGCACCGGCTACACGCCGATCATCGCGGCGGTCGAGGCCGCCGCCGACGCCATGCGGGCCGCCGTGTCCGAGGAGGCCGCGCGATGACCGCCGAGTTCCACGTCGTCGGTGAGAGCCTCGAGCGCATCGACGGCGTCGCCCACGTCACAGGCCGCACGCAGTTCAGCACGGACCTCACGTTCCCCGGCATGCTCCACCTCAAGGTGGTGCGCAGCCCGCTCCACCACGCCCGGATCCGCGGCGTGGACACGTCCGAGGCGGAGCGGGTGCCGGGCTTCGTCCGCGTGCTCACCCACGCCGACGTCCCGCACAACGTCTACACGATCCTGGGGCTGATCGGCGTGGAGCCCGAGGAGGAGTTCGTCCTGCCCGTGGACCGCGTCCGCTACAAGGGCGAGCCCATCGTGGCGATCCTCGCCGAGACCGAGGCGGCCGCCGACGAGGCGGTCGCGAAGGTGCGCCTGGACCTGGACGAGCTGCCCGCGGTCTTCGACATGGACGAGGCCCTCGCGCCCGGCGCGCCCGTCGTGACCCACTGGGGCAACAACACCTTCATGTACGAGGGCTGGCCCTGCCGGCGCGTCCGCTACGGCGACGTGGAGGCCGGCTTCGCCCAGGCCGACCACATCGTGGAGGGCGAGTACCGGACCTCGCCCATCGAGCACGCGCCCCTGGAGACCACCGGCTGCGTCGCGGTCCCCGAGGCGGGCCGCTACACGGTCTACACCAACACCCAGGCGGTCTACTTCAGCCTCGACAACACCGCGATCATCCTCGGGGTCCAGCCCAACCGGCTGCGGTTCATCGGCGGGACGGTCGGCGGCGGGTTCGGCGGCAAGGTGGACGTCATCGTCGAGCCGCTGGCCACGCTCGGGGCGATGACGACCGGGCGGCCGGTCCGCTACGTCTACAACCGCTCCGAGGAGATGCAGGTCAGCTCCACGCGCAGCCCCGAGATCATCCGGATCAAGGACGGCGTGATGGCCGACGGCACCATCGTCGCGCGGCGGGTGCTCGGCATGGCGGACTGCGGCGCGTACAGCCGCCAGACGCCGTACGCCATCACCAAGTTCGCGGCCAACGCCACGGGGCCGTACGCCATCCCCAACGTGTACGTGGACGCCTATTGCGTGTTCACCAACCGCACGCCCACCTCGGCGATGCGCGGCTTCGGGGTGACGATGGGCCACTTCGCGGTGGAGGTCCAGATGGACAAGATCGCGGAGCGCTGCGGGATCGACCCGTGGACCGTCCGGTTCCGCAATGCGCACCGCAACGGCGACGTCAAGCCGCACCGCAAGGTCACCGCGGACGCCACGCTGATCGAGACGATGCAGGCCGCGGCCCGCCTCGTGGGCCACGACCTGCCGCCGGAGCTGGCGGCGATGACCTCGGCGCCGCGCGCCCAGCAGGAAGGGGGCCGCTAGCCATGGCGAAGCTCCGCGGCACCGGCATCGCCGCCGTCAACTACCCCACCGGCATGAACCTCGGCGGCGACCCGTCGCAGGCGCTCGTCCACGCCACCACCAGCGGCTCGTTCAACGTGGTGCTGGCCGCCGCGGACCTCGGCCAGGGCCTGCGGACCGTCATGGCGCAGATCGCCGCCGAGACGCTGGGCGTCCCGTACGACCAGATCGTGGTCCAGACGGCCGACACCGACACCGGGCCGCACGACATGGGCACGTTCGCCAGTCGCGCCACCCATCGCGTGGGCAATGCCGTCAAGGCGGCGGCCGTCGAGGCCCGCCAGTCGGTCCTGGAGCTCGCGTCCGAGGAGCTGGCGCTGGCGGTCGAGGACCTGGTGCTCGACGGCAGGGGCGGGATCCACGTCGCGGGGTCGCCGCAGCAGCGGCGCGACATCGCGGACCTCGCATCGCGGGCCCAGTTCCAGTACGGGCGCACCATCGCGGGGCGCGGCGTCTGGATGAAGCCCAAGAGCAGCGTGGACCCCGAGACGGGCGCGATGGACCCCGACTCCACGCAGGCCTACGCGTGCACGGTCGCCGAGGTGGAGGTGGACACCGAGACCGGCCAGGTGGCCGTGCTCTCGATCCGCTCCGCGTACGAGGTGGGCCAGCAGGTGAACCCGGCGCTGGTGCAGGGCCAGATCACCGGCGGCGCGTGGATGGGCATGAGCCACGCGCTCTACGAGACCACCGAGCCCTACTACCCGAGCCGCGACCACAGTCCCAAGGACTTCTCGGGCTACCTGATGCCGGGCATCGCAGAGCTGCCGGTGATCGAGAGCGTGGTGCTCGAGGTGCCCTCGGCCAACGGCCCGTACGGGGTCAAGGGCGTGGGCGAGATGACCGCCAACTCGCCGATCCCGGCCATCGTCAACGCCATCTACCACGCCTGCGGCGTGCGGGTCGACAACCTGCCCGTCACGCCCGAGGCGATCCTCCGCGGGCTCGACGCCAACGCCGCCCGCGACGCAGCCCCGGAGGGAGCCGCATGAGCCAGATCACCACCTGGGACGAGTTCCCGACGGTCGAGTACGTCAAGGGCGTCTACCGCCAGGCCGTGTCCGGCGAGAAGGTGATGCTCACCCGCATCGTCTATCGCGACGGCGTGGTCATCCCCGAGCACAGCCACGAGGCCGAGCAGATCATGCTGGTCGAGCGGGGCCGGCTGTGGGCGAAGGTGGCGGGCGAGGAGCGCGAGGTGGGGCCGGGCTCGCTGCTCATCATCCCGTCCAACTGGGTCCACGCCTTCCGCCAGCTGGGCGACGAGGACGTGGTGTTCTACGAGGCGTTCGCGCCCATCCGGCTCGAGTACCTCGTGGGCTTCAAGGGCCCGGACCCGAGCCTCGGGATGATGCACCAGGCGTTCGACGCGTCGGGCGACGCGGACCGCAAGGTCTAGGCAGGCCCGCCGATGCCGCTCGAGGTGCGCACCGCCGACGGCGCGCGGTGGGATCTCGTCGCGCTGGGCGAGGTGATGCTCCGCCTGGACCCGGGCGAGGGCCGCATCGCCACCACCCGGGCGTTCCGCGCCTGGGAGGGCGGCGGCGAGTACAACGTCGCCCGCGGGCTCGCGCGCTGCTTCGGCATGCGGACGGCGCTCGTGTCCGCGCTCGCGGACAACGCGGTGGGCCGGCTGATCGAGGATCTCATCCGCCAGGGCGGCGTGGACGCCTCGCACGTGCGCTGGGAGCCGTTCGACGGGATCGGGAGGAGCGTCCGCAACGGGCTCAACTTCACCGAGCGCGGCTTCGGCGTCCGCGCCGCGCTGGGCGTGTCGGACCGCGGCCACACGGCCGCGTCGCAGCTCCGGACCGGCCAGATCGACTGGGACGGGATCTTCGGGACGGAGGGCGCGCGCTGGCTCCACACCGGCGGCATCTTCGCGGGCCTGTCCGAGACCACCGCCGCGGTGGCGCGCGAGGCGATGGACGCGGCGCGGCGCCACGGCGTGATCGTCTCGTACGACCTGAACTACCGCCCGTCGCTGTGGCAGGGGATCGGCGGGCGGGCGCGGGCCCGGGAGGTCAACCGCGGGCTCGTGGGCCTCGTGGACGTCCTGCTCGGCAACGAGGAGGACTTCACCGCCGCCCTGGGCTACGAGGTGGAGGGCGTGGACGAGCGGCTCGCGGCGCTCGATCCGGCCAGCTTCGGCGCCATGATCGAGCGGGTGGTCGCGGATTTCCCGAACGTGCGAGTCGTGGCCACGACGCTCCGCGCGGCGACGAGTGCCACGCGCAACGACTGGGGCGCGGTCTGCTGGGCGGACGGCGAGCTGTGCCAGGCCACACGGCGCCCGGGCCTCGAGGTCCTCGACCGCGTCGGCGGCGGGGACAGCTTCGCGTCGGGGCTGATCTTCGGGCTCCTCGAGGGGCTTGGGCCCGGCGTCGCGGTGGAGTACGGGGCCGCCCATGGCGCTCTCGCCATGACCACGCCCGGCGACACGTCGATGGCCACGCGGGCCGAGGTCGAAGCCGTCATGCGGGGCGCCGGCGCCCGCATCGCGCGATAGGCATCCGAGGAGCCGCCATGCGGGACGAACTCATCCGCGCCATCGCCGACATGGAGGAGGACGAGGCGCTCCGCCTCGCCGAGGCCTGGCTGGCGCAGGGCGCCGACCCCAACGCGGTGCTCGAGGCCGCCAAGGAGGCGCTCGGGGTCGTCGGCCAGCGCTACGAGGCGCGCGAGTACTTCCTGCCCGAGCTGATCATCGCGGGCGACCTGATGAAGGCCATCGCCGCGCTCGTCAAGCCCCGCCTCGCCGAGGCCGCGCCGGCCCGGCCGCGCGGTCGCGTGCTGATCGGCACCGTCGCCGGCGACATCCACGACATCGGCAAGGACATCGTGGTCTTCATGCTCGAGGTGAACAACTTGAGGTGGTGGACCTCGGCGTGGACGTGCCCGCCGAGCGGTTCGTGGAGCGCGTGCGCGAGGCGCGGCCCCAGGTGGTGGCGCTGTCGGGGTTCCTCACCCTCGCGTTCGACGCGATGCGCGACACCGTCACCGCGCTCGGCGACGCCGGGCTCCGCGAGGGCGTCAAGGTGATGATCGGCGGGGCGATCATGGGCGACGACGTGCGGGCGTACGTCGGCGCGGACGCCTACGGACCCGATGCGCAGGCCGCCGTCCGGCTCGCGTCGGCCTGGATCGGCTGAGGGAGGCGCGAACGATGTCCGAACAGCTCGACCCCTCCGAGGCCTACGCCCAGCGGATCGCGCGGGTGCGCGACGCGGTGGCGCTCCGGCCCACGGACCGCGTGCCCGTCTTCGGCCCGTACCAGAAGTACGTGTACACGCACGCGGGCCTGACCATGCGCGAGGCGATGACCGACTACGTCGCCGCGCGCGCCGCATGCCATCAGTTCCAGGACCGGTTCCGGCCCGACCTCGACTTCGGCCCGATCCTCGCCTACCCGGCCAGGCCCATGGAGACGCTCGGCTACCGCGCCTTCCGCTGGCCCGGCCACGGCCTCCCCGACGACGCGATGTACCAGTACGTCGAGGGCGAGTACATGACCGCGGCCAAGTACGACGACTTCATCAACGACCCGTCCGACTTCATGTTCCGCACGTGGGCGCCGCGCCAGTTCGAGGCGCTCGCCGGGTTCGCCAAGCCCGCGCCCTGGCGGCGCTTCATGTGGTCCGGCTGGATGAGCCTGGGCGCGCTCGCCTCGCCGGAGGCCCGCGCCTCGATGGCGGCCGTGATCCAGGCGGGCGAGGAGGTCGAGGCGTGGTTCGCCTCGATCGGCCAGTACACCGCCGAGGCCAGCGCCAAGGGCTATCCGCTCGCGTACGCAGGGTTCGACTGGGCGCCCTTCGACATCCTCGGCGACACGCTCCGCGGCACCGCGAACATCCTCGCCGACATGCGGCGCCGGCCGTCCAAGCTCCACGACGCGCTCAAGGTGGCCACCCAGATCTTCGTCGAGTACGCCGCGCCGGCGGCGTCGGCCGAGCTGCCGATCGTGTGGATCTGGGTCCACAAGGCGACCCGCGAGTTCATGTCGGACGCGCAGTTCCGCGAGTTCTACTGGCCCTCCTTCCGCGAGGGCCTGCTGGCGCTCGTGGAGATGGGGATCATCCCGCTCGTCTACTGGGAGGCGGACTTCGAGAGCCGGCTCGAGCCCATCGCCGACGTCCCGAAGGGCAAGCTGATCTACCACCTGTCGGGGACGCGGCCAGAAGCCGCCCGCGAGGCGCTGGCGGGGATCGTCTGCCTGATGGGCAGCGTGCCCAACCTGCAGTTGCTGGCGGGCACGCCGGACGAGGTGGCGGCCACCACCCGGGGGCTGATCGACCTCCTCGGGCGCGACGGCGGCTACATCATGGACACGCAGGTGATGCTCGACGAGGCGCGGCCCGAGAACCTCGCGGCGATGATCGACACCGCCAAGGCGCACCGCGCGGGCGCCTAGGCTGGCTCGCCCTCGGTCGTCGCGGTTCCGGGGGCTCCCTCGCGCCTTGCGGCGAGTGCGGGCCAGAGCGAGGCGAACGCGATGCCCGCCATGACGAGGCCGAAGCCCGCGAGGTCCGCGGGCCCGAGCTGCTCGCCCAGGATGATCGCGCCCGCCACGAGGCCCACGACGGGCGTCGCGAGGAAGCCCATCGCCGACGAGATCGGCCCCAGCGAGCGGGTGATCGACTGGCTGGCCCAGTACGCGAACGCGGTGGCGAGCGGGCCGGAGTAGAGGAGCGCGAAGACGGCGCCGGGCTGCCAGTCGATGGTCCGGTCGCGCTCGAACAGCAGCGCCGCGGCGCCCACGAGCACGGTCGCGAGCAGCAGCATCCACGGCTGGAGCTCGAGCGGCGAGGCGGTCCACCGGTGCCGCCGGATGTGGATCGTGACGCCGCCCCACATCATCCCGTACGCGGTGAGCGCCAGCGTGCCGGCGAGCTCGGCCGGATTGCCCCAGTCGATGACCGTGGGGTTGACCAGGATCGCGACGCCGACCACGCCGAGGGCGACGCCCAGGAGCTCGTTGCGCCGCGGCACGACGCGGAAGAAGACGAACAGCAGGACGGCCACCCAGAGCGGCATGGCGTAGGCGAGCACAGAGCTTCGGCCGGCCGGGACCGCCTGCAGCGCGAAGTTCATGATCAGGATGCTGATCGCCATCTGGACCAGGCCGACCGAGAGGATCACCGGGATGTCGGCGCGCGGTGGGCGGCGGAGGCGGCGCTGCGGCGCGAGGATCGCGAGCATCGTGAGCAGCCCGGTCCCGAGGCGGAGCGCCCCGTACTGGAGCGGCGGCAGGTAGTGGAGCCCCTGCTTGGTGACCACCCAGTGCACGCCCCAGACGAGCGACAGCGCGGCCAGCAGGGCGAACGCCGCGGGGCGGCTGTGGACGGCGGCGGCGCGCGGCGGGGCGGAGGTCACGCGCGCAGCGTATCCCGAATCGCGTGCTTCGGAAATCGATTACGCGAGGCCAGCCGCGCGGCGCGAGCGGCGCCCGGGCGGCGCTCCTACGAGCGGGGCTCGGAGACGCTCCAGCCGCCGTCCACCGCGACGACCTGGCCCGTGACCATCCGGGCGTCGGGCGAGAGCAGGTGGAGCGCCACCGGGGTGACGTCGCCGGCGGCGATGGGCCCGCCGGCGAGGGGCTGCTTGTCGCGCAGGTAGGTCGCGACCGCCTCATCGGTCTGGGCGCGCGCGCTCATCGGCGTGGCGATCAGCGACGGGGCGATCGCGTTGACGCGGATGCCCTCGGGCGCGTAGGTGGCCGCCGCCGCGCGCACGAGCGACTCGATGGCGCCCTTGCTGGCGGCGTACGCGTGCGTGCCGAAGTGCTGCGCCGCTGGGTGGCGCGCCAGCTGGGTGGACATGAGCAGGATGGTGCCGCGGCCCCAGACGCCGTCGCGCTCCTGGGCGCGCATCCGCCGGACGGCCGCCCGTGCGACGAGGAACTGCGAGGTGGCGTTGGCCGCCAGGACCGTCTGCCAGCCCTCGAGCGTCGCCTCGTGGAGCGGCCCGTCCCCGAACCGCCGGCCGCTCATCCCGGCGACGCCGTAGACCGCGTCGAGCCGCCCAAACCGGTGGTCGAAGGCGGCGAAGGCGGCCGCGACCGATGCCTCGTCGCGCAGGTCGGCGGCGAACACCGCGAT
>JBBIIL010000072.1:0-15211 GCA_037446495.1 Chloroflexota bacterium
GACGGTGCAGCCCCGCGCTGTTCGGGCGCCGCGCGCTGTTCGGGCGACGCGCGCCGTTCGGGCGACGCGCGCCGTTCGGGCGCCGCGCGCTGTTCGGGCGCCGCGCGCTGACCGCGCCGGTGTTGACCCCTGGGCTTGACCGCCGGTTAGCTTGAGAGCTCCCAACAGTGGCCGCTCGGGTCTGCGATGGTCACCGTCCGCGGTCCCCACGGGCGGTCCATCGGACCATTGAGGATGGCGACCCCCAGCGAGCGCAGGTGGGCCGCGAACTCGTCGACGTCGTCAACCTGGAGCGTCAGCAGCATCCTGGCGGCGGTGCCGGCCGGACCCACCGCCGCGGGCTCGATCAGGTCGGGCGCCGACGAGGCCAGCAGGAGGTTGACCACCAGGTTCGGGAAGCGGTAGGCGACAGCCTCGGGGTCCCGATGGACGAGGGGCATCCCGAACACCTCGTGGTAGAAGCGCTCGGTCGCCTCGAGATCGTCAACGAACAGCGTCACGGCGAAGACCTGCTTCGTGCGGGCGCTCGGCGAGATCGCATCGTTGCCCGGCATCGGACGGCTCCCTTCAGCGGCCGCCGGGACGCCCACGGCGGTCGCGGAGGACCGCGATCACGTCAGCGGGGGCGAGGCCCCGTTCGGCAAGCAGCACGAGGCAATGGTAGGCGAGGTCGGCGGCCTCGCCAGCGAGCAGACGGCCCGATTCCGTGCGATCCAATCCGGCGCGCTCAGCCGCCTCGTCGTTCTTGGCGGCGATGAGCACCTCAGTCGCCTCCTCGGCCACCTTCCGGCCGGCCAGATCGACCCCACCTTCGAGCAGCCTCGCCGTGTAGGAGCCGGCCGGAGCGTTCGCCGCGCGCGAGGCGATGGTCGCCCACAGCGACTCCAGCCAGGCGAAGCCCTGGGTTGCCGCGGTGGTGGCGGGGGGGGAGACCGCAGGAGCGGCGCCGGCATCGAAGCAAGAGCGGACACCGCGGTGGCAGGTCGGCCCGGCCGGCTCCACCCCGAGGAGCAGTGCGTCGCCGTCGCAGTCCATCGCCAGCGAGCGGAGCCGCAGCACGTTGCCGCTGCTCTCGCCCTTGCGCCACAGGCGCCCGCGCGAGCGTGAGTGGAAGTGGACCTCGCCGGTTGCCAGCGTCGCCGCGAGCGCCTCGGCGTCCAGCCAGCCGACCATGAGGACCCGCCCGTCCGCCACGTCCTGCACGACGCCTGCGACAAGGCCTCCCTCGCCCCACGACACTGTGTCGGGGGCTAGGCCCATCGTGAGGTCCACTTGTCCCGCCGGGCCGATCCCGTCCGCCTCGCTGCTCATGCCACCTCCGCCTCGTCGGGCACGGCACGCACTGGCAGGCCCGCCGCCGCCATCGCCGCCTTGACCGCTGCGATCGACCACTCGCGCCGATGGAAGATGCCCGCGGCGAGCACGGCGTCAGCCCCACCGTCGCGAACCGCGGCGACGAAGTCGTCAGGCCCGGCCGCCCCCCCGGATGCGATGACCGGGACCCGCACGAGGTCCGAGATCGCGCGCAGCTGCCCGGTGTCGAAGCCGGCCTTCGTGCCGTCTCGGTCGATGCTGGTCACCAGCAGCTCGCCGGCGCCCAGCCCCACCACCCGCTGCGCCCAGGCCAGCGCGTCGATGCCCACGGCATCGCGGCCGCCCCGCACCACCACCTCGAACCCGGATGGGATCGCCTCGGTCGGGATCACGCGGCGCGCGTCGATCGCAACCACCACCGCCTGGCTGCCGAATCGCGCGGCGCAGCGCCGGACGAGCTCCGGGTCCTCGACGGCGCGGGTGTTCAGGCTGACCTTGTCGGCCCCCGCCCGGAGCACGTCGCGCATGTCCTCCACGCTCCGCACGCCGCCTCCGACGGTGAGCGGGATGAACGCCCGCCGAGCGGTGCGCTCCACGATGTCGAGCAGCGTGCCGCGCCCCTCCGGTGCGGCCGAGATGTCGAGATACACCAGCTCGTCGGCGCCCTCGCGCGCATAGCGCTCAGCGAGCTCAGGCGGGTCGCCCTCGTCCACGAGGTCCACGAAGCGCGTGCCCTTGACCACGCGACCGTTGGCGACGTCCAGGCAGGGGATGACGCGGCGGCAGAGCATCTAGGCGACCTCCGCGGCGAGGCCCACAACATTGGCGATGAGCCGCAGTCCGTCGCGGCCTGAGCGCTCCGGGTGGAACTGGACGCCGAGCAGGTTGCCGCGCGCCACGGCGGCCGTGAAGCGCCGGCCGTGCTCGGTCTCGGCGAGGACCACGTCGTCGTCCTGGGGCGCGCCGGCGTAGGAGTGGACGAAGTAGAAGTCGGCGCCGTCCGCGATGCCGGCGAACGCGCGGTGGTCGTGACGGCGCTCCACCTGGTTCCAGCCGATGTGGGGGAGCGTGGGCGCGCCGTCGAGGCGGACGGTGTGGCCGCGCAGGACTCCCAGCGTTCGCGCCTGGTCCTCGTCGCTCGTCTCGAACAGCAGCTGCAGCCCAAGGCAGATCCCCAGGAATGGCCGGTCGTCGGCCACCCAGTCGAGGATCGCCCGCTCGAAGCCGCCCGCCCGCAGGCGCTCCATCGCCGGGCCCGACGCCCCGACGCCCGGCACGACCAGCAGGGCCGGGTTGCCGATCTGGTCCGCCCGCTCGGCGCGGCGCACGACGGCCCCGGCGGCCACCAGCGCCTGCTCGATGGACACCAGATTCCCGGCCCCGTAGTCCACCACGGTGACCGGCACGCTCGAACCGTCAGGAGCGCCCATCAGCCCAGCGAGCCCTTGGTCGATGCGACGCCCGTCCGTCGCGGGTCCGGCTCGCATGCCACGCGGAGCGCCCGGCCGAGCGCCTTGAACGCCGCCTCGGCGAGGTGGTGGTCGTTGCGGCCCGTGCCCCGCAGGTGGAGCGTCACCCCGGCGGTGCGCGCGAAGGACTCCAGCCCGTGGCCGATCAACTGGAGCGGCAGCATGCCGACACGCTCGCCGCTGAACGGCAGGTCGATCACGGCGTACGGCCGACCGCTGATGTCGACGACTGCCGTCGCGAGGGATTCGTCCATGGGCACGGCGCTGTCGCCGAAGCGGTTGATCCCCGCCTTCTCGCCGAGGGCCTCGCTGAACGCCGCACCGAGCACGAGCGCCACGTCCTCCACCGTGTGGTGCTCGTCCACCTCGAGGTCGCCGGCCGCGTCGATGGCCAGGTCGAACAGGCCGTGGTGAGCGAACGAAGCCAAGAGGTGGTCGTAGAATCCGACGCCGGTCGAGATGTGGACGATGCCCGTGCCGTCGAGCTGGAGCGAGATCTCGACCTGCGTCTCGCGCGTGGCCCGGCGGACGCGCACCGAGCGCGGCCCTCGCTCGAGCACCTCGAGCGCGCCGAGGGGCGTGGTCATGCGGGCACCTCCCGGGCGATCTCCTGGATGGCCTCGATCAGCCGATCGTTCTCGTGCGGAGCGCGGACCGTGACGCGGATGCAGTGCGCGGCCGGGTGGCCGGCCGGGAACGTCCTGGGCACGAGGCCGCGGCGCATCAGCGCGCCGGCGACGAACGAGGAGCGCTGGGTGGTTCGCAGGTCCACGAGCACGAAGCACGCGACCGACGGGTACGGCGTCCAGCCCGCGGCCCCGAAGGCCTCGACGAGGCGGGGTCGCTCGGCCTCCACGCGCGCCACATTGGTCAGCATGGCCGCTGGCTCGCGGAGGGCGCGCGTGACCACGGTCTCGGAGATGGTCCCGATGGAGCCGGGCGGCCGGAATGGCGCGATCCGCCCGATGGTGGCCGGCGCCGCAACGGCGAATCCGACGCGCAGGCCCGCCAGCGCGTACGCCTTGGACGCGGTGCGCACCACGACCAGGTTCGGGAACCGGGTCCGCAGCGGGATGACCGATCGGCCGGTGAACTCCGCGTAGGCCTCGTCGACCACGACCGCAGCGGGACGGCGCCCGTCGGCCAGCGCGTCCGCGCTGATGTCCGCGAGGAGTTGTTCGAGGCTGCCCTCGGGCTCCTCGGCGCCGGTGGGGTTGTTCGGGTTGCACAGCCACGCGATCGACGCGTCGCGGGCGGCCTGGCGCATGGCGGGCAGGTCGAGCGCGAAGCCCTGGCCCGGGCCGAGTCGCGGCACCTGGACCACGTTGCCGGCCCGCTGCTCGCTGAGCACGCGATACATCGCGTAGGTGGGCGTCGGGACGACGGATCTGCCGCCCGCCGGCAGGAACGCCTTGACGCACATGTCGAGGATCTCGTCGGCACCGCAGCCGGGGACCACCTCGTCGGTGCCCACGCCGTAGCGGTCGGCGGCGGCCTCAACCAGTCGGCGGTAGTCGCCCGGCGGATACTCGGACAGGCTCGTCTCGAAGCGGCCGGTCGCCAGCATCTCGGCCAGCAGGTCGGGCGGGGCAGGGGAGGTGTTGAGGTCGAAGCGGATCACCTGCGAGAGCGGGATCCCGAAGCGGTCGGCGACCCCCTCATCGGTGGCCTCCCAGCTGTACGAGGCGGGGTTGGCGACGTCGGTGACGGCGAACGGTGAGGAAGTCACGGCAGGATCTTCTCGATCGGGAGGACGAGGATGCCCGACGCGCCGGCGGCCTTGAGGCGGGGCAGGAGCCCCCAGACCTCGTCGGCGCCGACCACCGAGTGGATGGCGATCATGCCGGCGTGGGCGAGCGGGATCACCGACGGCGATTCGAGGCCGGGCAGGAGGTCCTCGAGCTCCTCGAGGTGCGAGGCCGGGGCGTTCATCATCAGGTACTTCCGGCCGCGCGCCGCGATGACCGAGCCGAGCATCAGGACGATGCCCTCCAGGTCTTCCGGGCGCTGCTCCTGCGCAGTGGGGCCGGCGACCAGGATGGCCTCGCTTGCCAGCACGTCGCCGATCGCGCGGAGGCCGTTCATCTGGAGTGTGGAGCCGGTGGACACGAGGTCCACGATGGCGTCGGCAAGCCCGAGGCGCGGCGCCACTTCGACCGCCCCCGACAACGGGACCACCTCGACGGGGATCGAGCGCTCGGCGAAGAAGCGCCGGGTCACCTGCGGATGGGACGTCGCGACACGATGGCCGGCCAGGTCCTCGATGGCGCGGGCTGCGGCGTCCGAGGGGACGGCGGCGGCGAGTCGGCACCGGCCGTAGCCCAGTCGGGCGATGACCTGCAGGTCGCGGCCCGCCTCGGCGAGGATGTCGGCGCCGGTGATGCCGGCGTCGGCGACGCCGTCCGCGACGAACTCCACGACGTCGCCGGTGCGCACGAACAGGATGTCGAGCGGCTGGTTGGCGACGCGCGCGACGAGGCTGCGGTCGTGCTCCTCGAACATGAGGCCCGACGCGTGCAGGAGCTGGAGCGTGGGCTCGACCAGGCGCCCCTTGTTCGGGACGGCGAGCCTCAGGCGGTCCCTCATCGCTCGGCCACCAGCGGGTAGGCTGTGCCGGTCTCGGCCTTGAGCCTCTCGAGCTGGGAGCGGTAGCCGCCCTCCCCGTGGTGGAGCCACGACGCGATCCGGGTGATGGTGGCGGTGCTGGCCCCGCTCCGCCGGCTGATCTCCGCGTAGTGGAGGCCGGCGTCCAGCATTCGGACAACCGCCCAGCGCTGGGCCAGGTCGTGGAGTTCGCCCACCGTGCACAGGTCGCGCAGGAACGTCAGGGCCTCCTCGCGATCGTCGATCCGCAGGAAGACGTCGAGGAGGGCGTCGAGGTCGGGAGTCCGCCATTCGCTTGCCACGGGTGCGATCCTCCCGTTGAGTGCGTCAACAGGGAACGTCCCTGCCGTCCTGCTGTCATGATAGCGTAGTAGCGTACTAATAGGTCAACATGGGAGAATCGGTTGGCCGGGTTCGAGATCCTGCCCGCAATCGACCTCGAGGGCGGTCGCGTCGTGCGCCTGGTCCAGGGCGACTTCGCGCGCGGCACCATCTACGAGGCGGATCCGGTCGCCGTCGCGAGGGCATTCGCGGACGCCGGCGCGACGTGGCTGCACGTCGTGGACCTCGACGGGGCTCGCGAGGGGGAGCCGCGGCAGCTCGAGCTCGTGGCCGAGATCGTGGCCGAGGTGCACGGGCGGACCCGCGTGGAGGTGGGCGGCGGCCTGCGCACCGCCGAGGCCGTGGCAGGCGCGCTCGGCACCGGGGCGAGTCGCGTGGCCGTCGGGACGGCCGCGCTGCGGGACCCGACCTTCGCCCTCGGGCTCGTCGCCAGGTATGGGCCCGCGCGCGTCGTCGGGTCGCTCGACGTCCGCGACGGCATGGCGCTCGGCGACGGCTGGCGCCAGGGCGCCGAAGGGGTCAAGGCGAAGGACGCGCTCGAACGGCTGTCCGCAGCGGGCATTGACACCTTCGAGGTGACTGCGATCGACCGCGACGGCCTGATGGGCGGCCCCGATATCGCCCTCCTGCGGTCCCTCGTGAGGCTCGGCCGCGGACGGATCATCGCCTCGGGCGGGATCGCGTCCCTCGAGGACGTCCTCGCGGTTCAGGCATCCGGCTGCGGCGGGGCGATCATCGGCAAGGCGCTGTACGAGGGTCGCGTGACCATCCGTGAGATCGTGACCGCCATCGACGGCCACGACCTTCCCCGGTAGCCCCCCCGCTCGCCCGGGACGACCCCTCGCCGGGAATCGAAACGCGGCGCCGGGGGCCGACGCCGCGTTGGGATCGGAGCGAGGGCTCAGTGGCCCTCGTCCTTGTGTTCCTTCTTGTGGACCTCGATGATCTTCTCGGCGAGGTTGCCCGGCACGTCCTCGTAGTGGTCCAGGACCGAGGAGAACGTGCCCCGCCCGCCCGTCAGCGAGCGCAGCTCCGTGGCATAGGAGAACAGCTCCGCCTGGGGGACGTGCGCGGAGATGACCTGCATGCCGTCCGCGGTGTCCATGCCCAGCACGCGTCCGCGACGCCCGTTGAGGTCCCGGTTGACCTCGCCCATGTACTGCTCCGGCACGCGGATCGCGACGGTCATGATCGGCTCGAGCAGCACGGGCTTCGCCTGCATCACGCCGTCCTTGAGCGCCATCGACGCGGCGATCTTGAACGACAGCTCGTTGGAGTCCACCGGGTGGAACGAGCCGTCGTAGAGCGTCGCCTTGAAGTCGATCAGAGGGAAGCCGGCGAGCACGCCCTCGGCCGCCGTCTCGCGGACACCCTTCTCGATCCCGGGGAAGAAGTTCCTCGGGACGGAGCCGCCCACCACCTTCTCCGCGAAGTCGACGCCGGCAGCGGGGTTCGGCTCCAGCTCGATCCACACGTCGCCGAACATCCCGTGGCCGCCGGTCTGCTTCTTGTAGCGGCCGTGCACCTGGGTCTTGCCGCGGATGGTCTCGCGGTAGGGGACCGTGGGCGTGCGCGTCACGATCGCCGACCCGAACTTGCGCTTCAGGCGATCGCAGATGACCGCGACGTGCGCCTCGCCGATCGCCCGGAGGATCTGCTCGCCTGTCTCGGAGCGCTCCACCCGGGCCGTCGGCTCCTCCTCGAGCATCCGCTGGAGTGCCGGGCCCATCTTGTCGAGGTCGCCCTTGGACAGCGGGTCGATCGCCACCTGCAGCGTGGGGTCTGGGAACGTCATGTCGGGCAGGCGCAGCGCCGTGTCGCGGGTGGTCAGGGTGTCGCCGGTGGCGGTGACGCCCAGTTTCGCAACCGCGCCGATCTCGCCGGTGCGCAACTCGGCCGCCGGCTCCTGCTCCTTGCCGTGGAGGTAGAGCAGCTGGCCGATCCGCTCATCCTCGCCCCGGGTGGCGTTGAACGCGGCACCCTGGCTCTTGAGCGTGCCGGAGAGGACCCGCAGGTACGTGAGCCTCCCGACGAACGGGTCCGCTGCCGTCTTGAACACGCGCACGAGCAGCGTCCCGCTGTCGGCCTCGATTGCAACGTCCTTGCCGGACTTGTCCTGCGCCGCGTACGGTCCTTCCTCCTCGGGCGAGGGGAGGTAGCGCACGATCGCGTCGAGCAGCGCATTGAGCCCGATCCCCTTGATCGCCGACGCGACGAGAACCGGGGCCAGGATCGACTCGCGGACGCCCTTGTGGAGGCATGCGTCCAGCTCAGCGTCGGTGATCTCCTCCTCGCCAAGGTACTTCTCGAACACCGCGTCATCCGCCTCGGCGGCGGCCTCGAGCAGCTGGTCTCGGCGACGGGCGACCTCGTCGGCCATCTCGGCCGGGACGGGGATCTCGACCTCTATGCCGCCTTCGAACATGTACGCCCTGCGGTGGACGAGGTCCACGTAGCCGGTGAACGTCTCGGCCGCGCCGATGGCGAGGTGCAGGGGCGCCACCTTGGTGCCGAACGACGCGCGCAGCTCGTCGAGCACGCGAAGGGGATCCGCATTCTCGCGGTCGCACTTGTTGAGGACGAAGCACGCGGCGGTGGCCGTCGAGCGACCCACCTTGACGGCGTTCTCGAGGCCCGCCTCGACGTGCCCGGACGAGTCCACGACGAACAGCGCGGCGTCCGCGGCATGGAAGCCCTCGACGACCTCGCCCACGAAATCGGGGTAGCCGGGGGTGTCCACCACAGTGATCTCGTGCTCGCCGTGCTCGAACGTCCCGACGGCCAGCGACAGCGAGCGGTGCTGCTTCTGCTCCTCAGGCTCGTAGTCCAGGTGCGCCGTGCCGTCGTCCACCTTGCCCAGGCGCGGGATCGCGCCAGCGCGGAACAGCACCTGCTCCGCCAGCGTTGTCTTGCCCCCGCCGGCATGGCCGGCGAGGACGACACTCCTGATGTGGGCGAGGTCGTGGCTCTTGAGGGTCATCGCGCGCGGTTCCTCTCGGTGTGGCACCGGCGTACCGGGCGGGACCCGGACACGACGCGGGTGCAGTGGGCGCAGGCTGCGCTCGGTTGCGATGCCAGGTCCGCCCCGTGGGCCGCGGGACGCGTGTTCTTCGGAAGCCGGACCCGTTGGCCCGATGATAATCGGTATACTCCCCGCCGATGTCAGGACATTCCAAATGGTCCACGATCAAGCGCCAGAAGGGCGTCAACGACTCCAAGCGCAGCGCCATGTTCACCAAGGTTGCGCGCGAGATCGCGGTGGCCGCACGCGCGGGCGGCGGGGACCCTGACGCCAACTACCGCCTGCGCCTCGCGATCGACAAGGCGCGCTCGATCAACATGCCGGCCGACAACATCAAGCGCTCGATCGAGAAGGCCACGGGCGCCGGCGGCGAGGTCGAGTACGAGGAGATCGTCTACGAGGGCTACGGTCCCGGCGGCGTGGCGATCCTCGTCGAGGCGGCCACGGACAATCGCAACCGCACCGCCGCCGAGGTCCGCTCCATCTTCACCAAGGCCGGCGGCCAGCTCGCGGGCTCCGGTGCGGTGGCCTGGCAGTTCGAGATCCGCGGCCTGATCACCGTGGCGCGCGAAGGCGCGGACCCCGACGAGGTGGCCCTCGCCGCTATCGACGCGGGCGCGGCTGACGTCGACACCGAGTCGGACCCGATCGAGATCTTCACCGAGCCGGCGGACCTCGAGGCGGTGCGCAAGGCGCTCGACGCGTCCGGGGTGGCGGTCGAGGACGCCGAGAACGCGATGATCGCCAAGCAGACGACCGCGGTGGACGCTGACCACTTGCGCAAGGTCCTGCGCCTGATCGACCTGCTCGAGGACCTCGAGGACGTCCAGCGCGTGACCAGCAACGCCGAGATCCCCGAGGAGCTCATGGAGGAGCTCGCCGGGTGATCGTCCTGGGGATCGACCCCGGGACCGCGGCTCTCGGCTACGGGGTGGTCGAGCGGACCGGTGGCAACCTGCGCGCGGTGGACTACGGCCTGGTGGCCACGTCGGCCGACGATCCGCTCCCAGAGCGCCTGCTGCAGATCCACACCGCCCTGACCGACCTGGTGGAGACCCACCAGCCCGACCTGATGGGCGTGGAGCGGCTGTTCTTCTCCAAGAACGCGCAGACCGCGTTCGGCGTCGGACAGGCGCGCGGGGTTGTGCTCCTGGTCGCCGCCCAGCACGACATCCCGGTCCGCGAGGCCACGCCCAACGAGATCAAGCTGGGCGTCACCGGCTTCGGCGGGGCCGACAAGGAGCAGGTGGGCCGCATGGTCGCCGTGATCCTCGGCCTCGACCACGTACCCACACCGGACGACACCGCCGACGCGCTGGCCTGCGCCATCTGCATCGCCAACGCCGAGCGCCCCGGCGACCGGATCAACGCCGGCGCGACGTCGCAGTCGGCCGTGTTCGATCGGGCGGCCATCGCGCCGATCACCCGCGGCGACACGCCGTACGAGCGCGCGGTCCGCGACGCGCTGTCGCGCGACGCCAGGACGACGCCGGTGCCGGGCAAGTCCGCCGGCAGCCGCAAGCGCTAGGGCAGGGGAGCCGCCGGTGATCGCGTCTGTCGAGGGCATCGTCGGGGCCATCGCTGCCGACTCGCTGGTGATCGAGGTCGGGGGGCTCGGATACCGCGTCTATGCGGCGCCGTCCGTGCTTGCCACGGCCACGGCCGGCGGCACGCTCAAGCTCCACACGTACCACCTCGTCCGCGAGGACCAGCAGGCGCTGTTCGGGTTCCGCGGGGCCGACGAGCTCGGGTTCTTCAACCTGCTGCTCACCGTGACGGGCGTGGGCCCGAAGGTGGCGATGGCGATCGTCGGCTCGCGGCCCGCCGCCGACCTCCAGCTCGCGATCCTCCAGCAGGACCAGGCGATCCTGGTGGCCATCCCGGGCATCGGCAAGAAGCTCGCAGAGCGGATCATCTTCGAGCTCAAGGAGAAGGTGTCCGCCGCGGGCGTGGCCGCCGGTTCGTCCGCAGCCATGTCGACCGCATCCGAGAACGAGGTCGTCGCCGCACTCCAGGCGCTGGGCTACTCGCTGGGCGAGGCGCGCGAGGCGTCGCGGCTGGCGGTGTCGGATCCCGCAGTCGGGTCCGGCCTCGAGGAGCGCGTCAAGGCGGCGCTGCGGACGCTGCTCCGAGACTGATCCCGCGGCAGGCGCGCGACTCGAACCTGCCTACAGCAGCGCGTCGCGCTGGAACGGGATCCCGTTGAGGTGCTCGTCGAGGAACGAGAGCACCGTGCCGTACCACAGCCGGGCGTTCTGCGGCTTGAGGATCCAGTGGTTCTCGTCCGGGAAGTAGAGGAACCGGCCGGGCACGCCCAGGCGCCGCATGTCGGCCCACAGCGTGAGCGCCTCGCTAATGGGCACGCGGGCGTCGAGCTCGCCGTGGATCACCAGCATCGGCGTCTTGAAGCGCGCCATGTCGGCCAGCGCCTCGCGCGGCGACCAGCGCCGGTAGCCCGAAGGATCGGCGTACACGTCGCCCATCTCGTGCTCCCAGGCCGGGCCGTGGTCGGTCGTGCCGTGGAACCCGACCAGCTCCCACAGCGATGCGTGGGTGACGATGCACCGGAAGCGGTCGGTGTGGCCGGCGACCCAATTCGCCATGTAGCCGCCGTACGAGCCGCCCATGAGAGCCGTCCGCGAGCTGTCGATGTCGTCGCGCGCGAGGGCCGCGTCCGTGAGGGCCATGACGTCCGTGTACGGGTTGCCGCCCCACTGGCCCCAGCCGCGCTCGAAGAACCGCTGGCCGTAGCCCGTTGAGAACGCCGGGTCGGGCAGGAGCACGGCGAATCCGCGCGCCGCGAGGACGTTCGGGTTCCAGCGCCAGGTCCAGCCGTTCCAGGACGAGACCGGTCCGCCGTGCACGAAGACCACCAGCGGGGCCTTGGCGCCAGCCGAGGCGGAGGGCGGCCGAACGAGCCAGGCGCCGAGGGTCGTGCCGTCGGCCGCGGTGGTCTCGATGCGGTCCACGAGGCTGTCCACGCGGATTCCGCCCTCGTCGAGGCTCTTCGCCAGCTCGGCGGGGACCTGGTCCGCCGCCCGCGCATCAAAGCGGACGATCCTCGGCGGCGTGGCGATGCCCGACTGCAGCGCGTACACGGTCGAGCCGTCCGGCGCCGGGCACAGGTCGGACAGGTGGCCGGCGGCGGTCAGGCGCGTGACGCGGCCCTCGGGCAGGTCCACCCGGTACGCGGAGCGCAGGCCCTGGTCGTCGGCCTCGAAGAACAGGACCGAGGCGTCACGGCCCCAGGTCGGAGCCTCGGGCCGCCGGTCCATGTCGCCCGCGATCTCGCGCTGGTCGCCGGTCGCCAGATCGATCAGCACCAGTGAGGAGCGCTCCGGGTACGCCGGCGACGAGTAGGTCAACCGCACCGTGGCCACGGTGCGGCCGTCGGGGGAGATCGCGCAGTCGGCGTACGCTGCGTCGCTGGCGGTCAACTGGCGGGCCTCGCCGGTTCTGGTGTCGTACAGCACCAGGTCGTCCAGCGTCTCCGGGAACACGTTCGGCCGCCGGCGAACCGCCACCACGAACGTGCCGTCGGGCGCGATGTCCAGCGGCCCGTCCTCGAACGTGAAGCCGCCCACCTCAGGCTCAAGGTCGCGGGGCTCGCTGATCTTCCCCTCGCCCTCCGGCACGGTCGCGCAGAACAGCCGCCGGTACCGCGGGCCGAGATAGTGGTCCCAGTGGCGGATGGGGTAGTCGTCGAACATCTGCGCCTGGACACCGGCGTCGCGCCGGGCCTTCTCCTTCGCCTCGTCTGCAGGCAGGTCGGGCGAGCCACGGTGGACCATCGCGCCGAAGGCGACCACCCTCGCGTCGCGGGCCGTCACCACGCCGTCCACGCCTCCGTCCGGGGTGGCCACCGGACGGGCCTCGCCGCCGTCGGGCGGGAGCAGCCAGAGCGCGTGGACCGGATGCGCGTCGTCGGCGGTGGGCGGCTTGAGGTCGGGGTCTGGCCGCGACGAGGCGAACAGCAGCGATCCGTCCGGCAGGAATGCGTGGCCGCCCGACTCGCCCGCGACCGAGCGCGTCAGCCGGCGTGCGGAGGAGCCACCCGTTGGGTCGACCTGCCACAGCGCCGTCGCCATCTTCTTCCCGTCGGGCGCCACCGAGCCCACGGCGACCACCAGCCGCCGTCCGTCGGGACTCAACTGAAGCGACGAAAGGCGCGGGAGCTGGAGCATCTTGTCGATCGCGAACGGTTCACTCATGAGCTCATGATGCCCCCGAATGCGTCACTGCGAGTGTCGCCTGCGTGACATCCACGGTCGAACATCTGTACTAATAGCGCACGAACCTGCTAGACTCCGCGGCGATGACCGATGACGCACTGAGCCTCCTCGCGGCGGGCGCATCCGAGCCCGGCGACCTCGCTGTCGAGGGGTCGCTGCGGCCCCGGTCGCTGGACGAGTACATCGGCCAGCGCGAGGTCAAGGCCAGCCTCAGCGTGCTGCTCCAGGCGGCGAAGGGACGAGGCGAGGCGGCGGACCACGTCCTCCTCTACGGCCCGCCGGGCCTCGGCAAGACCACGCTCGCCACCATCGTCGCGCGCGAGCTGGGCGTGAACGTCCGCTACACGAGCGGCCCCGCAGTCGAGCGGGCGGGGGATTTGGCGGCCATCCTCACCGCCCTCGACGAGCGGGACGTCCTGTTCATCGACGAGATCCACCGCCTCAACCGGGCCGTGGAGGAGATCCTCTACCCGGCGATGGAGGACTTCGCGCTCGACGTGATGATCGGCAAGGGGCCGTCCGCGCGGAGCCTTCGCCTCTCGCTGAAGCCGTTCACCGTCGTCGGCGCCACCACCCGCGCTGGTCGGATCAGCGGCCCGCTGCGGGACCGCTTCGGCATGACCTACCGTCTGGACTTCTACGGTGAGGACGACCTCACCGCCATCGTGGAGCGCTCGGCGGGCATCCTCGGCGTCGAGGTGGACCCGGACGCCGCCCGGCTCATCGCCATGCGCGGCCGCGGCACGCCGCGCATCGTCAACCGCCTCCTGCGCCGGGTGCGGGACCACGCAGAGGTCCACGGCGACGGCCGCATCCACGCCCAGGCGGTCGCGGAGGCGATGACCGTCCTCGACATCGACGACCTCGGGCTGGACACCACGGACCGCAAGCTGATGGCGGCCATCGTCCAGAAGTTCGGCTCGGGCCCCGTGGGCGTCCAGGCCCTCGGCGCCGTGCTGGCGGAGGAGCCAGAGACCATCGAGGACGTGTACGAGCCCTACCTGCTCAGGCTCGGCTTCCTGGACCGGACGCCACAGGGCCGCATCGCCACCGAATCCGCACGCCAGCACCTCGCGGCGCTCGGCTTCGACGTCCCGCCTCCGCGTCGTCCCGAGCCCGAGATGCCGGCGCTCTGGGACGACCTGACGCCCCGCTAGGAGCCCGTCGCACCGTGCCCGGCGCGTCCCGCTTCGAGGTTCTCGTTCCGCCGCCCGCGGACGGATCCACCCGCGCACGACTCGGCCGTCTCCACCTGCCGCACGGCGTGGTCGAGACGCCGCAGTTCATGCCCGTTGGCACCAACGCCACGGTCAAGGCGCTCCACCCGGACGAGGTGCGGGCCGCTGGGGCGAGCATCATTCTTGCCAATACCTACCACTTGTACCTGCGCCCCGGGCACGAGCGGATCGAGCGCCTGGGCGGGCTGCACGCGTTCATGGGCTGGGAGGGGCCGATCCTCACGGACTCAGGCGGCTTCCAGGTTGTGAGCCTGGGCGACCTGCGCGTGATCGACGATGGCGGAGTCACGTTCAAGAGTCACCTCGACGGGACGACGCACCGCTTCACGCCGGAGCACTCGATCGCCGTCCAGCAGGCACTCGGGCCGGACATCGCGGTCGCGTTCGACCAGCCGGTCTTCCCGAGCTCGCCGCGTCCCGTGGTGCAGGATGCGATGCGCCGAACGCACCTGTGGGCGCAGCGCTCGCTCGATGCCCACACCCGCGTGGACCAGGCGCTCTTCGGCATCGTGCAGGGAGGGCTGGATCCCGAGCTCCGCGAGGAATCGGCCCGGTTCATCGCCTCCCTGCCGTTCGACGGGATCAACATCGGCGGGCTCGCCGGCGACGAGACGCCAGACCAGCGCAACGCGACCCTCGCCCTGACGGTCCCGTTCTTCGATGGCGATCCGCGGCCGCGGTACCTGATGGGCCTGGGCTCCCCGCTGGACCTGCTCGAGGCCGTCCACCGCGGCGTGGACCTGTTCGATTCGGTGCTCCCCGCCCGGGTCGCCCGCAACGGCCAGCTGTGGATCCCCGGCGGCCGCCTGAACCTGCGCAACGAGCAGTTCAGGGACGACCCGCGACCGGTGCAGGAGGGATGCCCGTGCCCGCTGTGCAGCCGCTTCTCGCGGGCGTACCTGAGCCATCTGTTCCGGGCGAAGGAGATGCTGGCGTACCGCCTCGCGACTTGTCACAACCTGACCTTCACCCTAGACTTCATGGCCGGGA
>JBBIIL010000073.1:0-6339 GCA_037446495.1 Chloroflexota bacterium
GAGCGTCAGGTTGCGGACCTGAAGGCCGTGGGTTCGAGTCCCGCCGGGCGCGCCACCCCATCTGGAACAAAGACAATGCAGAGCCCCCGCTCGGACGGGGGCTTCTTCTAGCCCGGCTCGCCGTGCCCTGCGATCCCCCGTCGACCTCGACGGATTCCGCAAGGAGTGAACGGCGGCGCTGTCGCCGGGTGCCGTCTCCGGGCGCCGACCTCCGCAGACCGCGAGTTCACCACGATCTGACGGCGATTTCCCCTCCGACGGCCAGGGGCGACGAGGATTCGAGCGCGTCGCATCGGGCCAGGGGCCCAAACGGCCGCCGAGACCGCCCCGCGGGGCAGACGATGTTCGGAAGGACCGAAATCCGCCTGTGGGCCGGGTCGAGTGTTCGCCCGAGCGCCTCGCCGATGACGCCGAGGGCCAGGAACGCCGCGACGAACAGCGCGACCCCGCGCAGTGCCGGCCCCCCCGGTGATCCCGGCCCTCGCACGCACGGCGTCACGACAGCCCCGCCACTCAAGTGGGATGCGCCTCGCCCGCCGCGTTTGTTGCGGGAGCGCACCGAACTGGAACCATCGGCGCACGCGATCGGGACCACCGGGCCAAGCGCTCGAGCGTGAAATGGCTAGTGTGCGGTGCAACCTTTCAGGCCTCGAATGGCTCAGAGGGGTGTCAAGCGGCCTCGCGTGGAGAGGCCGGGCCGAGCGGGTCGTCCCGGGACGCCCGGCGCATGGAGGAACGAATCGCCCATGTCCATCAGCCCCGCCCGGCGCCTCGGCGCCGTTGCCGCCCTGGCGCTCGCGGCCCTCGTCGCACTGCCGGGTGTCAGCTTCGCGGCCACCAACCCCCAGATCGCCGCGACCGGCGGCATGACCGCCACGCTGCCCATCCTGGGCGGCGGCGTCAACGTCACGGTTGCGCTCGACCCCGCCGGCAACATCTCCGGCGTCACCGTGAGCAACCCGGCGCTGGTCAAGGGCGCGTCGTCGAACACCTTCGCCAAGTTCGCCACCGCTGATGGCAAGACCAAGATCACTGTGCGGGCGTGGGGCAGCAAGATGTCCCTCAGCGCGCGGGTGACCAGCCTCGCCGAGCTCGTCGGCACAGGGACCTGGTCCGCCAACGTCTTCGGCAACGGGACGTCATCGGCGAGCTACACGATCGGCAGTGACAGCAGCGGCAACCCGACCGTGTCCCTCACGGACCCGGCGCCGCTCGCGTCGGGCGTGACATGGAAGGCCGCGACCCCCAAGACGTCGATGGGCGACGGGGGCGCGACGGCGTCGTCCGGCGGCACCTTCTCGTTCCAGGGCTTCACGAAGACCCTCCGGATCGCCGTGAAGGTCGACAAGGGCGAGGACGGCGACCCTGGCAGCGCCTCGCTGAACATCACCCTCACCGGTCGTGACGTCCAAAAGCTCAGCGACACCTTGGCCAACCTCGCGGCGGCGGGCGTGCGGACCTGGTCCGGCTACCTCTGCGACGGCACGACCAAGGTCACCGTCAGCTACCACGTCAACACGGACGGCACAATCGGCTTCGACAGCGCCACTGGCGGCACGGCGGTCCAGAAGACCGCCGCCAACGGCCGCCTGTTCGTGTCCTTCCAGGGTACCAACGTCGGGCTCTGGGTCAGCCTCAAGAACAACAACGACGGCACCTATTCGCTGCAGGTCCGCGGCTTCTCCGGGAACTGCGGCAAGCCCGGCAAGGGCGGCCATGACGGCCACGGCTTCGGCTTCGGGGGTGGCGGCCAGCAGGGGGGCGGCGACCAGGGCAAGCAGACCAGCTTCGGCGGCGGCTCGGGCTCGGGCGGCGACCAAGGTGGCAACGCCGGTCGCGGCGGCTTCGGCGGCCACTGACCTCTGCACGCCCGACGTTGAATCGCGAAGTCGCGCGGCCCCGGCGATCCGCCGGGGCCGCCCTCCTGCCAGGCGCGCTGCTGGCGGTCGTGCTGGCCCTCGTGGCCTGCGGCCCGGCGACGCCCGCCCCGACCTCCGCCGCTGGCGCCCTGACGGCGTCGGGCGTGAACGAGGCCGCTGCCAGCTCGACACCCAGCGCCGACGCATCCGCCACGGCGCCCGCCGACCGGCTGGCGGCTGCCTTCGCCGGCCTCTCCGGCGGGTACACCTACCATGCGACCGTCACGGTGGGGTCGAACACGGTGTCGACCGCCACCGGCCGCTCCGTCGGCGGCGCCAGCGAGTTCACGCTCACGACCAACGGCGCGTCCGTCGTGTACCGGGCCATCCCCCCGAAGGGCTGGGTCCAGAAGGTGGCGAACGGGCCGTGGGTCGAGGTCGTGGGCCGGCTGCCGCCCGGCAACCCGATCGCGGCGCTGACGACGCCCACCGCCACGAGCGTCGTGTCCGACGCACCAGACGCACTCGTGATCGACGCGACCTACCCCGCGTCCACGCTCGGCCTGTCGGGGACGGCGCCCACCACGGTGCGGCTCTCGGTCGCCTCCGACGGCTCGATCACCGCGGCCTACCAGGCGACGGTCGGGTCGGACCAGGCAACCTCGTCGACCGTGTTCCAACCCTCCACCGGGCTCGCGCCGATCATCGCGCCCTGACCGGCTGCCGCCAGCGCCACGACCGGCTGCCGCCAGCTCCCTGACGGGCTTCCGCCAGCTAGGCCCTCCGGCCGAGGATCTCCAGCAGCATCCGGTTGAACTTGTGCTCGTCGGCGTCCATCGCGAAGTGGACGTTGGCAGCCTTGCGGCTCCGGAACCGGAAGTCGCACACCGTGCGGCCCACCGACAGCTCGCCGCCGGTCTCGATGTCCACCGGGATGTACTCGGTGGTGATGACGGTCGGGTCGATGACCGCGCACACCGCCAACGCGTCGTGGACCGGCGCCGCCCCGGCTCGATGGGGCATCGGCTGGGTGGCGTCGTAGCCCTCGATCCGCTTGAGCACGAACCGTGCCGCAGCCTCGCCCGCCGGCGTGCCCAGCGCGCGCAGCCGCCCGGCGTCCTCGGCTGACACGAGCGCGCGGTGCGTGGCGTCGAGCGGGACCATGCGAACGGGCCGACCGCAGTTCACGACGATCCGCGCGGCCTCTGGGTCCAGCCAGATGTTGAACTCGGCCGAGGGGGTGGAGTTCCCGTGGTCGTGGGCACCGCCCATGATCACGATCTCCGGGATCCTGTCCAGAATGGCCGGCTCCTTCTGGATCGCCGTGGCGATGTTCGTGAGCGGACCTACCGGCACCAGCGTGATGTCCCCGTCGGACGCGAGCAGGGTGTCGATCAGCCAGTCCACCGCGTGGCCCGGCTGAGCCTTGATCGTGGCGGCGGGGAGGTCCAGGAGGTCGCCGTGGATCCGGGTGGCGGGGTTGACCTGCTCCATCTGGGCACGAGCGAGGGGACGCGACATGCCGCGGTGGACGGGGACCTGCGGCAGGCCGATCCACTCCAACACACGCAGGGTGTTCTCGGTTGTGCCCTCAACGCCGGTGTTGCCGTTGACCGTCGTGGCGCCGATGAGGTCAATGTCGGGCGAGAGGGCAGCGGTCATGAGCGCGACCGCGTCATCGGTGCCGGTGTCCACGTCGAGGATGATCTTGGTAGCCATGTGCCCAGTGTGCCGCAGCTGCACCGGGCATGGAGGCGGCATCACGCGCCCGTGGGGTCGGCAGGTGCTGGAACAGGCGAGGCAGAGACGTCCCCCGCGGCCCGGGGGCCGAAGACGAGCAGTGCCATCCCCACCCACTGGAGGTCAACCCCAGGCGGCTCCATCGTGGGCGATGCGACCTCGCTGCTCTCGTGCGCTGCGCCTGACACGCGCACCGTCCTCGCCCGTCGCTTGTACTCTCTGCGCACGAGATGGAGGAGCGCATGGAACGAATCGGGTTCTGCGGGCTGGGCACCATGGGTGCGTACATGGCCGGCAACCTGCGCAAGGCGGGGTTCGAGGTCACGGTCTGGAATCGGACCTCGGGCAAGGCGGCTGATCTGCTCGCCCTGGGCTGCCGCGAGGCGGCGACGCCGGCCGATGTCGGGCGCGTGACGGACATCGTGGTGACCTGCGTGTCCGACACGCCTGATGTCGAAGCGGTCCTGTTCGGTGCCCACGGCGTGGCATCCGGGATGGCGTCGGGCGGCATGGTCATCGACTGCTCCACCATCTCGCCCGATGCGACGCGGGGGTTCGCCGCCCGACTTGCCGAACAGGGCGTGGGTTGGCTCGACGCCCCCGTGTCCGGCGGCTCCGAAGGCGCCAAGAACGGGACCCTGACGATCATGGTGGGCGGCACCGAGGCGGACCTCGAGCGCGCCCGACCGGTCCTCGCCGCCATGGGCAAGACCATCACGCACTTCGGCCCGGCAGGCAACGGCCAGGCGGTGAAGGCCGTCAACCAGGTCGTTATCTCGGGCGTCTACCTCGCGGTGGCTGAGGGCATGGTGCTCTCGATGAAGGCGGGGCTCGACCCGGAGGCCGTCGTGGCCGCGCTCGGCGGCGGCGTGGCGGGCTCTTGGATCCTCGCCAATCGATCGGCCAAGATGATCAACAACGCCTACCCGCTCGGGTTCAAGACGGCGCTCCACCTCAAGGACCTCGGCATCGCGCTTGAGATGGCCCGCCTGCTCGGCGTGACCCTCCCGGTGACCGGCCTTGCGGCCCAGCTCGAGGCCGGCCTCGTCTCCCGCGGCTACGGCGACGAGGACATGTCGAACCTCGCCCGGCCCATCCGCCAGCTGTCCGGGATGGACGGTTAGCCCGCCCGGCGCGACGCGGCGGCGTCGCTAGTCGGTGACCGGCCCCAGCGACGGGGTCAGCAGCGCCGGCGTGCCCAGTTTGTGGGCGTACACGGGTCGGAACCGGTTCGCGTCCCACTGGTCGGGCTGAACGCGGCGTGGGGGCTTCGCCGTCTCGGCCAGGGAGACGTGCGCGTACTTGCCGTCGCGGATCGCGGTCATGCGCCCGCCGATGCCGTCAGCGATGAGGTCCATCGCCACGTTGGCAAAGGTGGACGCGACCATGGAGTCGAACATATCGGGCTCGCCCGACCGCAGGTCGTACGTCAGCTCCGAGGCCACGGCCTCGATGCCGGTTCGGGCCTTGAGCTCCGACGCCAGCACCTCGCCGATGTTGGCCTTGTGCCGGTGCCCGAAGGCGTCGGCCTCGCCGACGTCCTGCATCTGCGCGCCCTGCCACACCGCGCCCTCGGCCGTGATCACCACGGCGTAGCGCGACGGGTTGTTGCGGTGATCCTCCTTGAGCAGCGCGGCGAGTCCGTCGAGGTCGTACTCGAACTCGGGAACAACGCAGCGCGTCGAGGTGACGTACGCGGTGTAGAGCGACGTAAAGCCGGCGTCGCGGCCGAAGATGCGGAACACGCCGATGCGCTCGTGGCTGCCAAGCGTGGAGCGCTGCCGGTTCACCAGCTCCTTCGCGCGCGTGATCGCCGACGAGAAGCCGATGCAGTACTCGGTGCCGTTGACGTCGTTGTCCATCGTCTTGGGGATGGCCACGATGGGCAGGCCCCGCGAGTAGAGCACGGACGAGAACGACAGCGTGTCGTCGCCCCCGATCGTGACAAGGTGCGTGAGCCCCAGGTGGCTGATCGTGTCGAGGACGTGGTCGGTGAGGTCGTAGACGCCCTCGGAGGTCTCCTTGTCGGCGACCGCCTTGGGGTCCAGCCAGGCCGGGAACGCCTTGACCCGCATCTTCCTGGGGTTCGTCCGCGACGAGTGCAGGACCGTGCCGCCCGTCCGGTCGATCGTCCGGGTGTTGATCCGATCGAGCACGCGCACGTACTCCGGGTCCAGCTCGGGGGTCCGGCGCTGGTGGGTCAGGCCCTCCCAGCCGCGGCGGATGCCGATGACCTCGTAGCCGAGATCGGTCGCCCGGTAGACGACGCTCTTGATGACCGCGTTGAGGCCGGGGACGTCGCCGCCGCCGGTGAGGATGCCGATCCGTCGAGGTGCAGCCATGTTCGTGCAGGCTCCAGTGGTGGCCGGTCGGCCGACGGCCGACGCGAAGCTCGTGGCGGGCGCAGCGCAGCGCGAGGCGCCGGGCCGGTCGCCCCACGCCTGGGCGAGCACGGTCCTTCGGCCATCCTACCGTGGCCGTCGGTCGTTATGATCGATTGCATGAACTACGAGCTGTTCATGGGCGAGGCGCTCGCAGAGGCTCGGGCCGCGGCTGGCCGGGGCCGCCCTGCCGTCGGCGCGATCGCGGTCATGGACGAGGCGATGGTCGCCCGCGGCTGCAATCGCGTTGACGACGCGGACGACCCCACGGCTCACCCCGTGATGACCGCGCTGCGGGAGGCCGCCCGTCGGCTCGGCACCATGCGCCTCTCGGACGTCACCGTGTTCACCACGCTCGA
>JBBIIL010000073.1:6439-14359 GCA_037446495.1 Chloroflexota bacterium
CGGTCCGCCTTTGCTATCCTTCGCGGCGGAGAGGTGTCCGAGTGGTTGATGGTGCCGCTCTCGAAAAGCGGTGTGCGAAAGCACCGCGGGTTCGAATCCCGCCCTCTCCGCCACGCGCAGCAGTTCAGGCCCGACGGTGACCCCGTCGGGTCTTGCTATGCTTCGCCGCGGAGAGGTCGCCTAGTGGCCTAGGGCGCCGCACTGGAAATGCGGTATGGGGCAACCCATCGCGGGTTCAAATCCCGCCCTCTCCGCCAGCTCCCAGCGCGGCTTTGGTGGCGTCCCCGGCCCTGAACTTCGTGACTCATCCCACTCCGCTCCGCGCCTCGCCCGTCCCGGGAGGCAGCCGCCCCGCGGCTCGTGTCGCCATCGTGGTGGTCGCCGTGGCCGCCTTCATCGGGCTCGCGATCGCGAAGCCGTGGGACGCGCCAACGACCACGCCCTCTGCGTTCGCCGCGACGCAGCAGCTCGCCACAGCAGCCGCCAGCGGCAGCCTTCCGGCGCCGACACGGACGCCGACGCCAACGCCGTCGTCCCCGAGCGCGGGCGGGTTCAGCCTCGCGCCGCCGCCCGATCCGGCGACCGCGTGGACTGGCCTGCGCTGGACCCAGCTCAAGCCGGCCGACCCGTTGAACCTCGTCGCAAGCGTGATGCGGTGGCGGGGCGGCTTCGTCGCCGTCGGGTGGGACATGTCGACACGGGTGCCATCGACGCCCCTCTGGAGCTCGACCGACGGCAGGGAGTGGGTGCCCCTCTCGGGATCCGGGGGCGCCCCGTTCTGGCCGGGGCTTGCCGTGGTCGCAGCGGGTGCGGTCCGAGGCGACCTCGTGGCCATCACGCGGCTCGGCGATCCAAGCTACTGCACCGGTGGACCGACCTGCCTGCCCGAGATGGCCTGGACCTCGGCCGACGGGCGTCACTGGGACCCGCACGACGGACCCGACCTCGGTCTGGCGGTCGGGTCCGGTCCGCCGCTTGTCACGTTCGGCCCGGCCGGTGCTCTCGCCGTGTCGTCCGGGCGCCACGCCCGCGCGGCCGTGTCGCGGGACGGCGTCCATTGGCAGGACCTGCCCGCCGCGACCATCCCCGCGGACTTCGGGGTTGACACCCTCGCGGCCGCGGCAACCGGCTACGTTCTCGGTGGTGCCGTGTCGAGCGACGGCGCTCCGGGCAGGGCGGCGGCGGCCTGGTCGGCCGACGGCAGGACCTGGACCGTCACGCCCGCCCTTCCGTCGCCCGACCTGTCCGCTGGCCCTGCGTCGCTGGCGGCCTGGGGCTCGCTCGTCACGGGCTTCGCCATTGGCCGCGACGGCGTCGTGGCGCTCGGTCAACTCGGTGACGCGCCGGGTGCCCCGCTGTGGTGGCAGTCCGATGACGGACGCCGCTGGCGGTTCGCTGCCGGGACGCCGCCGCTCGGGCCCGCCTACGCGTCGATCGCCGGTGACGGCCGGCAGATCATCGCGAGCCGGGGCGGCCCCGACCCGGGCGCATGGGCATCAACTGACGGCTGGACGTGGCGTCGGCTCGCGATCGACGGTGATCTGCCGACGGACCTCGCCCGGCGCATCGTGCTCCTGCCCGGCGGCGTCCTCGCGACCGACGGCGGCACGACGTGGTACGGGGCGGCGACCGCAGGCTGACGTGCGCCCGAGCGCGACTCGGAGCCGGCTTCACTCGGAGCCGGCTTCGCAGGCCCGCCTGCTATCATCGCCGGTGCCGTGCTAGGCGGGGAACTAGCGGTGCCCTGTACCTGCAATCCGCTCCAGCAGGGCTGAATTCCCTCCCGAGGTCGGCGCTCTCGAGAGCCGACGGCGGTCGCGACGATGAGGGCCGGGTCCCGCGCAGCGGAGACTCGTGAACCGTGTCAGGTCCGGAAGGAAGCAGCACTCAGCGATGAGCTTCGGGTGCCGCGGAACGGCCTGGTCCGAGCCGCGACCGTTCGCTGGGCGCGGGGGCGTCCGTATCGACGGAGGGTGCACGGCAAACCTCTTCCGATTCGTCGCGCGGTGCGCGCACCCGCCGCAGCAGGAGTCGCGTTGACCGAGGGGACCGCCCACCAGGCACTCTACCGCCGCTGGCGTGCCCAGACGTTCTCCGAGATCGTCGGGCAGGAGGCGGTGGTCTCGACGCTGCGCAACGCCGTGCTCACGGGCCGGGTCGCGCATGCGATCCTGTTCACAGGCCCGCGCGGGACGGGCAAGACGTCGCTCGCGCGGATCCTCGCCAAGGCGCTCAACTGCTCGGACCTGGGGCCCACCGGTGACCCCTGCGACCGCTGCCCTTCGTGCACCGCCATCCGTGACGGGCGGGCGCTGGACCTCGTCGAGATCGACGCCGCGTCCAACCGCGGCATCGACAGCATCCGCGAGCTCCGCGAGCGCCTGGCGTACGCGCCGCAGGACCTGCGCCGCAAGGTCTACATCCTCGACGAGGCCCACCAGATCACGAAGGACGGCTGGAACGCGCTCCTCAAGTCGCTCGAGGAGCCGCCCGAGTTCGTGACCTTCATGTTCGCCTCCACGCATCCGCAGGACTTCCCGCCGGCCATCCTGTCGCGCGTCCAGCGGTTCGACGTCAGGCGGCTGAGCGTGGGCGAGATCACGGGCAAGCTCGAGAGGATCCTCCAGGCGGACGGCCGCGACGTTGAACCCGATGCGGTCAGGCTCATCGCGAGGCTGGCAGCCGGCGGCATGCGCGACGCCGAATCGATCCTCGACCAGCTGCTCTCGTCCACCGTCGGGCGCATCGACGCGGAGGCGGTCCGGGACCTTCTGGGCCTTGCCGACGCGGAGGCGGTCCGCGGGTATCTCGTGGCGCTCGTCGGCGGGGACATGGCGGGCGGCATCGCCATCCTCGAAGGGCTGGAAGAGCGCGGTCGAGACCTGCGGGTCTTCCTCGATCAGGCCGTCGAGGCGCTGCGGGACCGGATGCTTGCCGACGTCGGGGAGGGGCGTCCGGTGGACTCGGTGGTGGTGGCGGCGGCCCGGCGCCTCGCGGCGATCGACACCTCACGGCTCGGGGCCGGCGGCCTCCGCCTGCAGCTTGAGCTCATGCTGCTTGACGCGGGCGTCGCGTCGGTCTCGCCGGCCGCCCTGGCAGCCGTCCCCTCGAGGCCGACCCAGCCGCCTGGCCGCCCCAAGCCGGCACCCGGCCCTGCTGCGGCCCCGGTGCCGACTCGTGCGGCCCCGGCGCCGGCCCCTGCCCAGCCTGAGGCAGCCACGCCCATGCCGGTCGCACTGCCCTCGCCGGCGGAGGTCGCCCCTGCCGACGACCTCGAGCGTCTCCGCCATGGCTGGCCGCAGGTGATCGCGCTCGTCGGCGCCAACCCGTCCATGCGGCCTCTGATCCTGGACTGCCGTCCCATCGGGGTCGAGGGCAACGTCGTCACGCTCGCGTTCCCGGAGGAGAAGGCGTTCTTCAAGGACATCGCGGAGCGCAAGCGAAACATCCTCGAGGCCGGCCTCGTGCAGTTCCTCGGCCACGACGTCGGCGTCCGGTGCGTCGCCACCAACTTCGAGCTCGTCCCGCCGCTCCCGTCGGACGTGGACGAGGCGCGCATCCTCGAGGAGGCGCACCGGATCTTCGCCGAGGACCTGGCGGACATTCCGGAGATCACGTAGCCGCGCCGTCGGGCCAGCGCAGACCGGCCCGGATCGGCGAGACTGGGCCCGGACGACAACCCAACAGCGCCGTACCGGAGGAGTACCCACATGGGCATGGCCAACCTGCAGCGCATGGCGATGCAGATGCAGCAGGACATGGCGCGCGCACAGGCTGAACTCGAGACGCTCGAGGTCGAGGGCTCGGCTGGCGGCGGGGTGGTCAGGGCCACCGTGACCGGCAAGCAGGTGCTGACCTCCCTGACCATCGACCCGTCCGCGGTCGACCCCGATGACGTGGACATGCTGCAGGACCTGGTGCTGGCCGCCGTCAACGAGGCGCTCAAGGCCAGCCAGGAGATGGCCGAGCAGAAGATGGGCGCGATCACCTCCGGGATGCGGATCCCCGGCCTGCTCTGAGCCGCACGTGGCCAGCCCCCTGATCGAGCCCGTCGCGCGCCTGATCGAGGCCTTCTCCCGGCTGCCGGGGATCGGACCCAAGACGGCGCAGCGGCTGACGTACCACCTCCTTCGCGCTCCCGATGCGGAGGCGCGGGCTCTCGCCCGCGCGCTTGTCGCCGTGCGGGATGAGGTTGTGTTCTGCGACCGCTGCTTCAACATCAGCGACGCGCCGCTCTGCCCGCTCTGCCGCGATGCCGCCCGCGACGACGGACGGCTGTGCGTCGTCGAGGAGCCGCTGGACGTCCTCGCGATCGAGCGGACCGGCGAGTTCCGCGGCCGCTACCACGTGCTTCACGGGGCCATCAGCCCCATTGACGGGATCGGCCCGGACCGCCTCAAGATCCGCGAGCTCCTTGAGCGCGTGGACGAGGCGGCTGCCGCTGGCGCCCAGGTCGAGGAGGTCATCCTAGCCACGAACCCCACGCTCGAAGGCGAGGCCACGGCGATGTACCTGGGCGAGCGGCTCCAGGGAAAGGTTGGCTCTGTGACGAGGATCGCCCGCGGCCTGCCCGTGGGCGGCGACCTTGAGTACGCCGACGACGTGACGCTGATCCGCGCGCTCCAGGGCCGGAGGGCGCTCTAGATGCGCGAGCTCACCTTCGAACTGCTGCTCCGGCTGATCAAGCCGGCGCTCGCTGCGCTCGTCGGCTTGGTGGCGTGGCTGCTCGTCACGGGACCGGGCGGTGCCGCGGGCTCCGCGGAGCTCGGGCTCCTCTGCTACGCCGTGGGGGGCGTGGTCGTCCTGCTGGTCCAGGAGGGGCCGATCTGAACGGGCTCGGCCCTCGCTCCGGCGCCGCGCCCTGAGCTCCGGTCGCGATCACGGGCTGAGCGCATCCAGGCTCCGCAGACCGCGGCCGTCACACCGGCATTGCCCGGGCGGACCCGTGGCCCGTCTGAGGGGCGGAGGGCGACGGCTGCCAGGTCGGACGTGGGGCGGATTGGTCGGCCGTGGGGGAGAGGGCCGCGGCGCCCGACGGCTGCGGGGGGCCGGTCGAGTCGGGCGACGGCGACATGGTGCCGGCAGGCGCCGCCAGGAGGGGCTCGATCGCGGCTCCGAGTGGCCCGGCGAGTGACCGCGAGAACGTCTCGGTGAGGTGGTGGCCGTCGCGGTACAGGATCATGCCTCCCCTCACCACCGGGCACGGAGTCGAGGGGCAGACCGCGGCCACGATGTCGATCACCCTCGCGCCCGAGGCGTCAGCAGCCACGCGCTCGACGACTCCGAAGTTGGGCGGGAACGCGACCGAGCGCGGGATGGCGCACCTGTTCACGTCATTCGGGTAGCGGGCGAGGCAGGCCGGGATGTCCACGTCCGTCCGCGGGTTGTCGATCATGATCGCGACCCGCTGGGCGCGAAGCTGCGAGATGGCTGCCGCCATGGCGCGCCCCCGCGCGGCGAGCGAGCGGCTGTTGGGGTCGATCGGGAGGTTCGCCGCGTCGTACGCCTCCGCGACGATGACGAGGTCCGGCTGGGCGGCGTTGACAGCCGCAATCGCCCGCGCCCGCCACGTCTCGCACTCGGTGTAGGGCCGCTGGACGAACGGGTGGAACACAGGGGTGGCCAGGAACGGGCAGGATGCCTTGACGAACGGCAGCAGTCGCCAGCCGTTGAGGTTGGCGAGGACGTTGAGGGCCGGGAACCAGTGCGACGCGTGTGAGTCGCCGATCAGCGCGACCGTCACCCTTCCGTTCCGTGCGCCGTAGACGCAGTGGGCAGGCGTCGTGGCATCGAGTCCCGAGAAGCAGCCGTCAGCGATGAGGCGCTCCTCGTCCGTCCGGGCGCCAGCAAGCGAGGGGCGCACGCCGGCTGGCAGCGGGACGTTCGCGGGCAGGGCGGCGCTGCCGATGTCGGTCCAGCGGACCAGGGGTGGCGGCAGCGGCTGGGGCGCCGTGGAAGTCGGGGCCTGGGGAGTGGCCGACGGGCCGGGGTTCGTCGCGGCGGCCCCAGACGGGCCGGGATCTGCCGCAGCCGGCGGGGCGGAGCCGTCGACCACCGGCCCTGCGTCCTCGGACGCCTGCGCGTTGCGCTGCGCCTCGTCTGCTGGGGGCACCGACGCCTCGACACCGGGCGCCGTCGTCTGCCCGCCGCCGGGGTTCGCCGCTGCCGAGATCGGGACGGCCTCGCCGGCGTTGGCCACCTCCG
The DNA here is from genome assembly GCA_037446495.1 of Chloroflexota bacterium. Classification (GTDB taxonomy): domain Bacteria; phylum Chloroflexota; class Limnocylindria; order Limnocylindrales; family CSP1-4; genus CAIXZV01. The sequence continues at coordinate 12,644 of JBBIIL010000073.1, forward strand.
CCGAAGCAAGGATTTGGAGGCCGCCCGACACGGCGAGCACGAGCGCGAGCGTGGCGGCGCCGAGCTTGAGCGATGCGCCGACGACGCCCGGCCTGCGCCCGTCGATCGCCAGGAACGGGAGCTCGATGAAGCGGCGGCTGAGCCACGCAACCACGACCGCCAGCCCGATCAGCGCCAAGGTCGTCGGAAGGTCGAGCGCCGCCCCCGCCATCGCAGCCGGCAGCACGATGAACGGCCAGTGCCACAGGTACAGCGAGTAGCTGATGCGCCCGAGGAACTGCAGCGGCGCGGTGCCCAGCACGAGGTCGATTCCGCCGCGTCCGCCGGCGATGATCAGTCCAGCGGCCGCAGCCGTCGGGAGGAGCGCCGCCGTGCCCGGGTATGGGACGGAGTCGTCGAGGGTGACCGCGGCGGCGATCAGGAGGATGGCTGAGAGCCAGCCGATCGCGACGGCGACGCGCCGTGGGATGCGCTCGACCGCCGAGGCGCCGACGGCGATCAGACCGCCGAGCGCGAACTCCCACGCCCTGGCCGGGAGGCTGTAGAAGCCCCACGTCGGGGCGGCCGCAGTGAGGACGATGGACGCCGCCAGCCCGGACGCCGCGATGACGGCCAGGGCGATGCCCCCAGCGAGTCGCACCCGCTGTCCGTGAAGGCGGCGGGCGAACCATGCGACTGCGAGCAGGAGCGCCGGCCACACGACGTAGAACTGCTCCTCGACCGACAGCGACCAGTAGTGGAGGACCGGCGAGGGGACCCGCCCCAGGTTGAAGTAGTCGAGGCCCTGCGCGGCGAAGCGCAGGTTGGCAACCGACAGGGCGGCGGCGCCGGCATCCGCCATCGCCTGGGGCTGGTCGAGCGGCGAGAGCGCCGCCGCCGACCACAGCATCGTTGCCGTGAGGGCGACGGCCGCCGCGGGGACCAACCGCCTGACGCGCCGGCCGTAGAAGGCGGACAGGCTGATCGAGCCCGTCCGCTCGAGTTCACGCAGCAGCAGGCCGGTGATCAGGAAGCCGCTGATGACGAGGAACACGTCCACGCCGACGAACCCCCCGGTGACGGGCAGCCCGGCATGGTAGAGGACGACAAGGGCGATGGCCACGCCGCGCAGACCCTCGATGTCGGGTCGACGGGGCGCGGGCGCGGCCTCGTCGCGGGACGCTGCGACAACCCGGGGGTTGGTGTCTCGCCCGGTTGGCGCCTCGGTTTGCCCTCCGTCGCCCGTCGTGCCGGGGTCAACGCGGACAGACCTGTCGCGCAACGTGACCAGACCGACCAATCAGGCCCTCCCTGTGTTGCCCTCAGCGCGAGAGGCCGGTGCTGCTGCTGGTGGGGATCCCCCGCATAACAGCCCCGGACCGGCCGGCCGAGCACATCCTACCGCCCCCCCTGAAGGGCCGTTTGACAGCCCTCCAGCGCCCACCCTAACATCCGCATTCGCGCCTCACGAACCCGAGGCCGCCGGTCCCCCGACCGCAGTGGTCGGGCTCCCCGCCCCGTTTGACACGGGACACGAACTGCGCCACAATGTGCAGTCCGCGCCCCGGGCGGTGTAGGCCGGGCGCTGCACCTTAACAACTGAAGAGTGGTAGGAACTTCAGCACGAGAACGTGCCTGGACAAACCCTCGAGATTCAACTCGGTCGTGAGACTGGGTTTTCGCGGAGAGTTTGATCCTGGCTCAGGATAAACGCTGGCGGCGTGCATGAGACATGCA
>JBBIIL010000074.1:0-14138 GCA_037446495.1 Chloroflexota bacterium
TGCGCCCGTGCCCGCCGGTGCCGCCGCTGCGGCTGGCCTCGCCGCTGCGATCGGCCGCGGCGCAGCTCCAGCCGGTCCGCTGCCGGTCTCCCCAGAGGAGATCTACCCGCAGCCGGGAGGGCGACCCTAGTCCCGCCCACGCAGGCGCTGATCGGTGAGCTCAGCGCGAAGCCTCGCCTCGACGGCTGCCGGCGTTCCCCCGCCGAGCAACCGGTCCAGCCCGATGAGCGCGGCCCCGACGACCGGCTGCATCCCCAGCCGAGCGATCCGCGCCCGGGGCGCCGCTGCCCTGACGCCGGCCTCGATGCGCGCGTAGAACGCCGGGTCCTCGGCCCGGAACACGCCGCCGGCGAGGACCACGTCCGGGTCGAGCCGCCCGAGCCGCACCCGCCGGATGGCAGCGGTGGCCCATGCCACCGTCTCGTCAGCCTGCCGGTCAATGATCTCGCGCGCCACGGGATCGCCGGCTGCCGCCGCCGCGAAGACGAGCGGAGAGATCTCGCGATGCCGATGCCACGATATCCGCCCGCGGTGGAACGCCACCGTGAGCGACCGCGGCGTCGCGACGCCGAAATACGCGGGCACGGTCTGCCGCAGGAGCGTGGCCGGACCCCGGCCGTCCCACGCCCGGACCGCCGCCGCCAGCCCGGCCTGCCCGATCGCGCTGCCGCCACCCCAGTCGCCGGACGCCTCCCCCAGCGCCATGAAGCGGGCCTCGTCCCCACGGGGGTTCCGGCCCAGGCAGTTCATGCCGCTGCCGCAGATGACCACGACGCCCCACGAGCGGTTGGTGCCCGCGCGCAGGCCCGCGTCGCAGTCGTTGGTCACGATCTCGCCCGGCGCCAGGGCAAGGCGCCGGATCCCGCGCGCGATCAGCCGCACGTCGGCCGCGAAGTCCGCCCCCGCCGCGCTGCAGGCAACGAGCTCGGCGACCGGTCGGCGGTCGCGAGCCAGCCCCGCCGACGCGAGGGCCTCCTCGACGAGCCGACCCAGCCCCGCTGCCGCACCAGCCGCGCCCACCTGCTGGTGCGACACGGTGGTCCCGCGCCTGGCGGCGACGACCGTGCCGTCGCTGGCGACGACGGCCACGTCGGTCTTCGAGTTGCCGACGTCCACCGCGATGACCGCCGCAACGGGACCAACCGCCACGAGATCAGCCACCGTCGTCCTCGTCCGCGCTCGGCTCGACCGGCTCGTCCGCGCTCGGCTCGACCGGCTCGTCCGCGCTCGGCTCGACCGGCTCGACGAGCCTGACCCGGTTGCCCGTCGGCTCCACGTAGTAGCGCGCCCGCTCCGGCGAGACGACGGTCCGGCTGTGCTCGATCGGGACGTCGTCCGCGGTGAAGGCGACGCCCTCGAACTGGACCGCCGGCCGACGCGACCGCAGCGCCAGCAGCTCCGCCTCGCGGGCGCTCGGCACGACCGCGGATAGCATCTCGCGGTACCGCTCCACCGGGCAGTGGTAGTCGTCGCGCAGGATGTCCCACAGCGACGCCTCGCCGCCGAGGTCGCGGTCGATGAGGCCCGGCACGAGGGCCGCGGGAAGGCGGACCTGCTCCAGCACGAGCGGCTGCCCGTCAGCGCCACGGACCCGCTCTAGGAAGTAGACAGGTGCTCGGGGCGAGATGGCGAGCGCATTCGCGACGACGGGCGTCGCCTCCTCCTGCCTGGCCGTGACAACCACGGAGTAGGGCTGGAACCCCAGCGAGCGGAGCTCGTCCGCGAAGCCGACCGGGCCGACAAGGTTGCGCGCGATAAGCGGCTCGGTGACGAAGGTGCCGCGGCCACGGGTGCGCTCCAGTCGGCCCTCGCGCACCAGCTCGTCCAGGGCGCGCCGGACGGTGATGAGGCTGCAGCCGAAGCTCGTCGCGAACTCGCGCTCCGTGGGGAGCTGGTCGCCACGCCTCCAGACCCCGTCGCCCAGCGCATCCACCAGGTGGAGGTAGACCTGGTGGTAGAGGGGGACCGGGCCCCGCTCGAGGGAGTAGCCGCTGAACCTGTTCGCCATCGGCGCGAAGGCTCCCGTCCGGGGGCTTGCAAGTGATTGCTCATAATGTTACAAATACGCCGATCGCTGGTCAAGGTTGCTGGTGGGTTGCGAGGAGCCGGAGGCGTCCGGGGCTTGCCGGCGGACCAGCCAAGGGAGCCCGGAACGATGGGACTCCGGATTGCGGTTGTCGGCGCGGGCAGCACCTATACGCCGGAACTCGTGGAGGGCTTCGCCCGCCGCACGGACCGGCTGCTCGTGGACGAACTCGTCCTGCTGGACCCGGACCTGGAGCGGCTCGCGCCCGTGGCCGGCCTCACCGAGCGCATGCTGGATCGCGCCGACGTGCCCACGCGCCTGACCGTCACGGATAACCGGTCGGCCGCGCTCGACGGCGCCGACTTCGTGATCGTGCAGCTGCGCATCGGCGGCCAGGCCGCCCGCCACGTGGACGAGACCCTGCCGCACCGCTTCGGCGTTCTGGGCCAGGAGACGACCGGCCCGGGCGGGTTCGCCAAGGCGCTGCGCACCGTTCCCGTTGTGCTGGACGTGGCCGAGGAGGTGGCTCGCCGCGCGGCGCCCGGGGCGTGGATCGTGGATTTCACCAACCCGGTCGGGATCGTGACGCAGGCGCTGCTGGACGCGGGTGCGCGCGCGATCGGCCTATGCAACGTGGCGATCGGCCTCCAGCGCCGCCTGGCCGCCCATTACAACGTGACGGCCGAGCGCGTGGCGCTCGAGCACGTGGGCCTCAACCACCTGACCTGGGAGCGCGCCGTCCAGGTTGACGGCGTGGACCGGCTGTCCGAGCTGCTGGCGCGCGACGGCGCCTGGCTCGAGCAGGAGATGGGCATGCCCGTCGAGCTCATGCGGGACCTGGGTGCGATCCCGTCCTACTACCTCCGGTACTTCTACCAGCGCGACGAGGTGCTGGCGGCGCAGCTGCAGGGCCGCTCCCGGGCCGAGGAGGTCGCCGAGATCGAGCGGGGCCTGCTGGAGCTCTACCGCGACCCGTCGCTCGACCACAAGCCCGAGCTCCTCGAGCACCGGGGCGGTGCGTTCTACAGCGAGGCGGCCGCCCAGCTCATCGAGTCGCTGCACCTGGGCAAGGGCGACGTCCAAGTGGTGAACGTGCAGAACAACGGCGCGCTGCCGGACCTGCCCGCGTCGGCCGTGGTGGAGATCCCGGCCCGGATCGACGCCACCGGGGCCACGCCTCTGCCGCTCGCGCCCCTCGCCCCGGAGATCCGGGGTCTCGTCCAGGCCGTTAAGGCCTACGAGGAGCTGGCGATTCAGGCGGCCATCTCCGGCGACCGGACCGTTGCCGTCAAGGCGCTGCTCGCGCACCCGCTCGTGGGGCGTTTCGACCTGGCGCGCGACCTGGTCGCGGCCCTGCTGGACGCCAACCGCTCCCACCTGCCGCGGTTCGGCGGCATCGCGTGACCACATGGCGAGGCCTCCCAGTCCGCCCTGGACGCGGACGAGGGCATGGCCTGACCTCACCCGACAGGGTCGTGGACCGGAGGCGCCCGACCCGCCCGTACCGTTAGAGGAGCTCGCGATGACCCAGGCACGAAGACTGCTGGCGCTCGGCGTCGCCGCCAGCCTGGCCCTGGTGGGCTGCGGGGGCAGCACGGCCAGCCCAGCCGCGTCGACCGGCGCATCAACCGCGCCATCGACCGCGGCCTCGGCCCCAGCCAGCGCCGCGGGGTCGGCCGCGACCAGCGCGGCACCGGCCGCCACCAAGAAGATGATCGCCAAACTCTCGATCGACAATGAGTCCGGCTCGGCGTGGAACTGCCAGTTCAACCCGCTGAACACCTCTGACAACTGGTACACCGACGGCTACATCTACGAGCCGCTGTACTACATCAACTCCCTGCAGTCCAACCCGGACGGCTCGCCCAAGACCACCCCGTGGCTCGCGACGGCGTACGCCTGGAACACGGACCAGACGCAGGTCACCTTCACGATCCGCCAGGGCGTGAAGTGGAGCGACGGCCAGGACTTCACCGCTGACGACGTGGTCTACACGTTCAACGCGCTGAAGAACGACGCCGGCGCTGACGTCCAGGGGCTCTGGACGGGCGCGAGCGCCAAGCTCACGACGGTGGCGAAGGACAGCAGCGACCCGACCAAGGTCGTCTTCACGTTCGACAAGCCCGCGGGCACCATCCTCTACTACCTCGCCGTCCAGCAGCCGATCGTCCCGCAGCACATCTTCGGTGCGTCCGGCGTGGACCAGACCAAGCTTGAGACGCTGCCGAACACCAACCCGGTTGGCACGGGCGCCTTCACGATGGGCCAGTGCGAAGGCACGAACATGAAGTACCTCCGCAACAAGACCTACTGGCAGAGCACGCAGGACAACGTGGTCCCGAAGGTCGAGGAGATCGACTACCCGGCCTACCTGTCCAACGACTCGGCGAACCAGGTGCTCCATGACGGCGGCGCCCAGTGGGGCGGCCAGTTCATCCCGAACATCCAGGCCTACTACCTCGACGTCAGCCCCGAGCACCACATCTGGCAGCCGGCAACGGGCAACGTGATGATGTACCTCAACATCGCCAAGGATCCGCTCCTGGCCAAGGTCGCCGTCCGCCAGGCGCTCTCCTTCGCGATCAACCGCAACGACGCGTCAACCCTCGGCGAGGGCGGCCAGGAGCTGCCGTCGAACCAGACCGGCATCGTCCTGCCCACGTTCCAGGGCTGGTACGACAAGTCCATCGACACCACCGTGCCCGGCGGCGATCCCGCCAAGGCCGGCTCGATCCTGGAGGCCGCGGGATTCACCAAGGGCGCGGACGGGATCTACGCCGACTCCGCTGGGAAGAAGCTGTCCTTCACCATCAAGAGCGTCCAGGGCTATAGCGACTGGGACGCGTCCATCCAGACGATCATCGCCTCGCTCAAGAAGGCCGGCATCGAGCTCAAGCAGCAGGACGAGGACGCGGGCACGCTGTCGGCGGACCTCGCATCCGGCAACTTCCAGATCGCGTACAACTCGGCTAATGGCGGCCCCACCCCGTTCTACGAGCTCCGCAACGACATGGACAGCGGCAGCTTCACCAACTACGGCAAGTACAAGAACCCCGCGGCTGACGACCTGATCGCGCAGTACCTCAAGTCCACGTCCATCGACGAGCAGAAGGCCATCGTGCTCAAGCTCGGCAAGATCATGAACGACGACGTCCCGGTGATCCCGGTGACCGAGTCCGCGGACTGGTTCCAGTACGACACCACGTCCATCGACGGCTGGCCCACCGCGGACAACCCGTACTGCCAGCCCGCCCCGTGGAACATCCCCGACAACATGGTCCTGCTCACCACCATCTGGGGCAAGTAGGCCACACCGCCAACAGAGCAGCGCCGGTCAGGAGGGACTGGAGCAGGCATGCGCTTCATCGGACGCAGAATGGCCCTGTTCCTCCTGACGCTGTGGGCCGCGCTGACGCTGAACTTCATCATCCCCCGGCTCATGCCGGGGGATGCCGCCCTCGCGATGTGGTCCCACATCCACAACGCCACGCCGGCGCAGCTCGCGGCGCTGGAGGCCGAGTTCGGAGCCGCCGGCCAGAACCCGGTCGTCGCGTACTTCGGGTACCTCGGCAACTGCCTGACGCTCAACTTCGGGGTGACCACGGACCAGGTGCCCGTGGTCACGAAGATCATGCAGGGGCTGCCCTGGACGATCGGCCTCGTGGGCGTGTCCACGGTGATCGCGTTCGCGCTGGGCACGCTGCTGGGGATGTACGGCGCCTGGCGCCGCGGCAGCTGGACGGACAACCTGCTCTCGCCGCTGCTGTTCATCGTGACCACGTTCCCGATCTTCTTCCTGGGCCTGGTGCTGCTGCTGGTCTTCGGCGTGGCGCTGCACTGGTTCCCCACGAACCACCCGTACTCGACGCCGCCGACGCTGAGCGTTGCGTCGGTCGCGGACATCGGGTACCACGCGTTCCTGCCGGCGGTCACGCTGGTGCTGGCGGCCGCCGGCGGCTGGATCTACACGATGCGCAACAACATGATCGCGACGCTATCTGAGGACTACGTGCGGATGGCGCGGGCGAAGGGCCTGTCGTCGTGGCGGATCATGGTCAGCTACTCGGCCCGCAACGCCATCCTGCCCAACCTCACCGGCTTCGCCATGCAGATGGGGTTCATCCTGGGCGGCTCGATCCTCGTCGAGTACATCTACTCGTACCAGGGCCTCGGCTACCTGTTCTACCAAGGCACGTCGAGCCGCGACCTGCCGCTGCAGCAGGCGCTGTTCCTGCTGTACACGGTGGCCGTGCTGATCTTCGTGCTCCTGGCGGACTTCCTGACCGCGTGGCTCGACCCGCGCACGCGGACCGCGTAGGCGACGGGCATGGCAGCGATCGACACCACCCTCACCCGGAAGCCCCCATCCTCGTCGTCGCATCAGGCGGTGGCGCGGGTCTCGAAGGCGATCCTGCGGAACCGCAAGGCCACCCTGGGTCTCGTGATGTTCCTGATCCTGCTGTTCGTGGCGCTGTTCCCGGACCTCATCACCAGCAAGCCGTGGAACGAGAGCGTCGTCCCGCCGGCGGTCATCGCGCAGTGCCAGCAGGACGCCGTCGCCGCGGGGAAGGTCCCCAACTGCTCGCAGTTCCCGCCGACGTGGCCCGACTATCCGCTGGGCACCACCCAGCTCAACTACGACGTCCTCTCCCAACTGGTCCACGCCACCGGCGTCACTCTGTTCACCACGCTCCTGATCAGCCTGCTGGTGACCGCCATCTCGGTCGTCGTCGGCGTCACGGCGGCGTATGCCGGCGGAAGGGGGGACTTGGGGCTGTCGTTCACGACGGACGTGTTCCTGGTGATCCCGGCGCTGCCGCTGCTGATCGTCCTGTCCACCTATCTCGCCAGTGGCGGCATCGCGGCCATCGTCTTCGTCATGACCATCACCAGCTGGGCCTTCGGCGCCCGGCAGCTCCGCGCCCAGGGCATGTCGATCCGCTCCAAGGAGTTCCTCGAGGCGGCCCGCGTGCGGGGTGAGCGGAGCTGGTACGTGATCTTCGCGGAGATCCTGCCCAACATGCTCCCGCTCATCGTGGCGGCGTTCCTGGGCACCTCGGTCTACGTCGTGGCCACGATGGCCGGCCTCCAGTTCCTGGGCTTCGGCAACGTGGGCGACACGCTCACCTGGGGCACGATGATCTACCAGTCCCAGCAGTCCATGGCCCTCGAGTCCGGCAACATCTGGTGGCTGCTGTCGCCGATCATCGCCGTGGCCTTCCTGGGAACATCGTTCGCGCTGCTCAACTACGCATTCGACGAGATCGCGAACCCCGCTCTGCGCAAGTCGAACCGGAGGCGGCGTGCCCAGCCCGCTGCTTGAGGTCCGCGGCCTCTGCGTGGACTACGTCACCGAGACGATGGACGTGCGGGCAGTGGACCACGTCGACCTCAGCCTCGAGCCGGGCGAGTTCCTCGCCATCGTCGGGGAGTCGGGCTGCGGCAAGTCCACGCTCCTGTTCGCGATCGCGCGGCTCCTGTCCCCGCCTGCCGAGATCTCGGCGGGCAGCGTCATGTTCGCGGGCCGGAACCTTGTCGCACTCGATGAGGAGGAACTCCGCGCGCTCCGCTGGAGCGACTACTCGGTGGTCATGCAGAGCGCCATGAACGCGCTCAACCCCACCCTGAGCCTGGCCGCGCAGTTCCGTGACACGATGGAGGCGCATGGCACCGTGTCCAGCGCCGAGATCCGCGCCCGCTCGATCGAGGTCCTGCGCCTGGTTGGCATCGACGAGCTGCACCTGGCCAGCTACCCGCACCAGCTCTCCGGCGGGATGCGCCAGCGCGCCATGATCGCCATGGCCCTGCTGTTCACGCCGGACCTCGTCATCATGGACGAGCCCACATCAGCGCTCGACGTCGTGGGCCAGCGCTCGCTGATGACCCAGATCAAGGAGCTCCAGCAGCGTCTCGGGTTCGCGGTGATCTTCGTTACCCACGACATGTCACTGGTGAGCCACTACTCAGACCGTCTGGCGGTGATGTACGCCGGCCAGCTGGTGGAGGTGGCGTCCACGGAGTCGCTGTTCGCGGAGCCGCTCCACCCCTATAGCCGGGGTCTGCTGGACGCCTTCCCGTCGATCCGCGGCCCGCGGCGGGCCCTGACCGGGATCCCCGGCAGCCCGCCGGACCTGGGCCACCCGCCCCCCGGCTGTCGGTTCCAGCCCCGCTGCCCGATGGCGATGGAGGTGTGCGCCACCGCGAGCCCCGACCTCGCCCCTGTCGGTCAGTCGCTGGTCCAGTGCTTCCTCTATCAGACCGAGCCGGCAAGGGCCGTCTGAGCGATGGCCGAGTCTGGTGCCCGCGCGGACACGCCTGCGCCGGCTGACGAGCCGCTGCTGCAGACCGTTGACCTGACAAAGCACTTCCACCTCGGCGGCCTCCTCTCCAAGCAGCTGCTGCACGCGGTGGACGGCGTGAACATCACGATCCGCGAGCGGGAGATCCTTGCGCTCGTGGGGGAGAGCGGCAGCGGCAAGAGCACCGTGGCCCGTCTGCTCGCGATGGTCTATCGGCCCACCAGCGGCCAAATCACCTTCCGCGGCCGGTCCGTCCACGACCTCCGCTCCCGCAAGGACCTGCTCTGGTACCGCCGGCAGGTGCCGATGGTCTTCCAAGACCCGTACAGCTCGATCAACCCCGTGTTCCGAGTCTCGCACGGCGTGATGCGGAACCTCCAGCTCCACCGGCCCGAACTGGACCGCGTCGGGCGCGATGCCGAGGTGGAGCGCCTGTTCGAGGCCGTCGGCCTCACGCCCGCCAGGGAGATGCTGGACAAGTTCCCCTACGAGATGAGCGGCGGTCAGCGCCAGCGCGTGGGCTTCGCCGCGGCACTGGCCGTGCAGCCCCGGCTGATCCTCGCCGACGAGCCGGTGTCGATGCTCGACGTGTCCATTCGGGCTGGCATCCTCAACCTGATGATCGACCTGCGCGACCGGCTCGGCGTCTCGATGTTCTACATCACCCACGACATCGCGAGTGCCCGGTACGTGGCGGACCGGATCATGGTCATGTACGCCGGCCACGTCGTGGAGACGGGCCCGGTTGAGGACGTGCTGGCCGGACCGCGGCACCCGTACACGCAGCTGCTGCTCGCCGCCGTGCCGGATCCGCGGCAGAAGACGAGCTTCTCCACCTCGGCAGCGATCGGCGAGCCGCCCAAGGTGGTGGACCCGGCGCCGGGCTGCCGGTTCCGCCTGCGCTGCCCGCTCGCGGTGGAGGTGTGCGCCCGGGAGACGCCCCTGCTCCGGCCCATGGCCCCCGCTCACCAGGCGGCCTGCCATGTCGCCAGCCCGAACACGGCGCTCGCGAGCGAAGGGTGATCACCGAGCCCGCCACCCAGTTCGACGTCGTCATCGGCGGCACCTGGTACGTGGACCTCATCTTCACCGGCCTCGGGGCGACGCCGCGGCTGGGCGCCGAGATCTGGGCGACCGACTTCGCGATGACCCCCGGCGGCACGTACAACGTCGTGGCGGCCATGCACCGGCTCGGCCTGCGGGTCGGCTGGTCCACGGTGTTCGGCACCGACGGCTTCTCCGCCTTCCTGCGCGCCGAGGCCAGGGCTGAGGGCCTCGACGAGCGGCTGTTCCGCGTGGTCGATCGGCCGCGGCGCGTCGTGACGGCGTCGTTCTCCATGCCGCACGAGCGCGGCTTGGTGTCATTCGAGGAATGGCCCGACGAGGTCGACGACGTCGAGCTGATCACCCGGCACGATGCGCGCTGCTATGTCGCGAGCGGAGATTGGGGTCACCCCCGCCCGGCGGATGTCCGGCGGGCGCTGGATTCTCGGCGCGCGCTCTACGTGATCGATCCGCAGTTCACGACCGCGACCCTGGACATGCCGCGGGTCGTCGAGACGCTGGCGCTGGCGGACGTGTTCGTGCCCAACGAATCGGAGGCGCTCCAGCTGACGGGCGCGGCTAGTGCAGACGACGCGCTCGAGATTCTCGGCCGGCATTGCGAGCTCGTCGTCATCAAGCGGGGCTCGCTCGGAGCCATCGCCATGCACCGGGGCGTCCGGTCCCAGGCCCCGGCGCTCACGTGTGACGTGATGGACACGACCGGCGCCGGCGACTGCTTCAACGCGGGGCTGGTAGCGGGGCTCCTCGGAGGCGATTCGCTCGAGGACGCACTGCGCCAGGCCAACGTGTGCGCCGGGCTGTCGACGACCGCGCATGGTGTGACCGGGGCGCCGGAGTTGGCGCAGGTGCGCCGCGTCCTCGATCGAGCCGAGGTCTCGCTAAAGCCTCCTGCAGGGAGCGGAGCATGAGCGGCCTGCCATGAAACTCACGTTCGTCGGCGGTGCCGGCGTCCGGATCCCGATGTTCGTGGACGCGTGCGTCCGCCGGAGCTCCCGGCTGGGCCTGGACGAGTTGTGCCTGATGGACACGGACGAGCAGAAGCTCGCCCTGATCGGGGCGATCTGCCAGCACATCGTCGGCAAGGCGGGGAGCCCGTTCAAGGTCACCCTCACCACGGACCCGCGGCGAGCGCTCGCCGAGGCGGCCTACGTCGTGACGACCATCCGGGCCGGGCTCGACGAAGGTCGGGTCAGCGACGAGCGGATCGCGTTGGCCCTCGGCGTGCTGGGGCAGGAGACGACCGGACCGGCGGGCTTCGGCATGGCCCTCCGGAACGTGCCCGCCATCCTGCGCTACGCCGAGCTGCTCGACGCCGTGAGCCCCGGGGCATGGCTGTTCAACTTCACCAACCCTGCCGGCCTCGTTGTCCAGGCGCTCCAGCACGCCGGGTTCGAGCGGGCGGTGGGCATCTGCGACAGCGCCAACACGGTCCATCGCGGCGTGGCCTCCTGGCTGCGGGTCCCGGCGAGCAAGCTGGCGCCCGAGGTCTTCGGCCTCAACCACCTGTCCTGGACGCGCGCCGTCCGGCAGGACGGTGTTGACCGACTGGCGGGCCTGCTCGGGGATCCGGCGTTCCTCGCGACGACGCACCTGCGAATGTACGAGCCGGACCTGCTCGCCCACGTGGGGATGGCGCCCAACGAGTACCTCTACTACTTCTACTACGCGGAGCGCGCTCTCGCTGACATCCTGGGCGAGGAGCGGACCCGCGGCGAGGAGGTGGCGGCCATCAACGGGGCGATGCTGGCGAGGCTCGCGGCCATCGACGCCGCGGTAGATCCAGCGGGCGCGCTGCGCGCCTACCGGCTTGCGATGGCCCGCCGCGAGGCGACGTACATGCACTACGCCTTCTCGGACGCGCCCACGATGGAGGCCGCCGACGCCATGCAGGCGGCGAGTGAGCCGCCCGAGCCGCCCGAGCACGGCGAGGGCTACGCGGGCGTGGCGCTCGACCTGATGGAGGCACTCCGGGGCGGCGAGCCGATCCGCACCGCCGTCAACGTGCCCAACCAGGGTGCCATCGGCGGCATGCGGGCCGACGACGTGGTTGAGGTCAGCTGCGTGGTGGACCGATCGGGCGTGGCGCCCGTCGTGATCGGCGAGATCCCCGAGCCGCAACGGCTCCTCATGCAGGCCGTGAAGCTGTACGAGCGGCTGACGGTGGAGGCCATCGCCCGGCGGTCGCGCCCGCTGGCGACAGCCGCCCTCATGGCGCACCCGCTGGTGCTGTCCTACTCCCGCGCCCGGGCGCTGGTGGACGCGTACCTCGAGGCGAACCGCGAGTTCACCGGCAACTGGGCCTAGTACATCGTTCCAGCAATACGCTTACGTCATGACCTATACTCGCCACGACACTCTCCCCACTCCCGAGGAGGCGATCGTGGCGGGAAAGACGAAGCGTGCGGCGCTGCTGCTGACGCAGGACCAGGCGATGATGCTGGGGCGACTCGCCGGATCGAGAACGGCGCCGGTGCGCGAGGTCGAGCGCGCCAAGGTGCTGCTGGGCTACGCCGAGGGCATCGCGATCACCGATCTCGCGCGGCGGACCGGGGTCAGTCGTCCAGCGATCTACAAGTGCATCGACAAGGCGCTGGCGACGGGTGTGCAGTCCGGACTGCGGGACGCCTACCACCGGCCGCACGAGCCGGAGATCGGCGACGAGGCCCGGGCGTGGGTCGTGAGCATCGCCTGCACCAAGCCCACCGAGCATGGGCTGGCCGCGGAACTGTGGTCCATCTCGGCCCTCGCCCGGTTCGTGTCCGAACACGCCGAGGCCGCGGGCTTCCCGCGCCTGGCCCAGGCGGGCAAGAGCACCGTCTGGCGCATCCTCGAGGCGAACGACATCAAGCCCCACAGGATCCGCTACTACCTGGAGCGGCGTGACCCGGACTTCGATCGCAAGATGCAGGAGGTCCTGGTGGTGTACCGGGAGGTCTCGATCCACGCCACCGGGGCCGATCCCATCTACACCGTCAGCGTCGACGAGAAGCCGGGGGTCCGGGCGCTCGGCCTCTCCGCGCCCGACCTGCCGCCGGTCCCGGGCAGGGCATCCGCCACCGGGCGCGACTACGAGTACGTCCGCCACGGCGCGGTGTCGATCCTGGCCGGGATCGACCTCCACTCGGGCCACATCTTCGCCAACGTGGAGGACCGCCACCGGAGCGCCGAGTTCATCGGGCTGCTCACGCGCCTCGATGCGTACTACCCGCCCGAGGCGATCATCCGGGTGGTGCTCGACAACCACTCGGCCCACATCAGCCGCGAGACCAGGGCCTATCTCGCCACCCGGCCGGGGCGCTTCGAGTACGTCCACACGCCCAAGCACGGGTCCTGGCTCAACCTGATCGAGTGCGCCTTCTCGAAGATGGCCAGGACCTTCCTGCGCCACATCCGGGTGGGCTCCATCGACGAGCTGAAGCTCCGGATCCTGAAGGGCGTGGACGAGTTCAACGAGGCGCCCGTCGTGTTCCGCTGGAACAGGTTCGACCTTGGGCTGGTCTGACGTGTAAGTCTTGTCGCGGAACGATGTACTAGGAGGCGCGGGCCGTTCCGGCCGGCGCTGGAGGCCTCACTGCGGGTCCGGTCGGCTCCGGACGTCGCCCGCCAGTTCGAGGCGGCCCGTCCACCGCGCCTGGCGGAGGTCGCGGATCACGGCGTCCTCGCCCGACATGGCGGCGCCGAGCCCCACACGGATCACCCACCGGACGCCAGCCGAGCGCGCGGCCTGGATGCCCGGCACGGCGTCCTCGAGCACGACCGCGCGCTCGGGGTCCACGCCTAGGAGGCGGAGGGCGAGCGCGTAGCCGTCGGGGTGCGGCTTCGAGCGGCCGACGTCGTCGGCGGTCACGGCGATCGCGGGTTCCGGCAGGCCAGACGCCGCCATGCGCGCGGAGAACAGCGGACGGGTTCCGGACGTGACCACGGCCCGCCGGTCCGCCGACACCGATTCCAGCAGCGCCCGTGCGCCGGGCACCGCCCGCACCGAGCCCGAGTCGTCGATCTCGATCCGCTCCATCAGTGCGGTGGCGGCCTCCACCGCCTCCGGCGGCAGCAGCGCCTCAGCGGTGGCGCGGGAGGTCCGGCCGTGGATGGCCGCGGGCACCGCGTGAGCGACGAGCCCGACCTGCTGTGCCCACCGGAGCCAGCATCGCTCGACGCTCTCAGCCGAGTCGACGAGCACCCCGTCGCAGTCGAACACGACCGCATCGACGTCGATCGCGATCGGCCAGTCGCCCAGACTGCCGCCCTCCGGCTCGGGGCTGCTCATGCGATTTGATCCCATCGGGCGTCCCCTCGGCGTGGCCCGCCCCGCGTCGGGCGGACCCGGGCGCTGGTCGCCGATCGCGGGGGCGCGGCTCGCGCAGGATAGCCCCCGACGTTGTGCGCCGCCTGCTACCCGGCGGACTCCGGCGCTCGTGTCCCCAGACTTGACGCCACAGCGCGCGAGGCCGGCGGCTGCGGCCATGGGCCTGACGATCCGGGGGGATCCACACGGGTGAGGTGGAGGTCGTCGCGGGCGACGTCCGTGGGATGGCGGTCCACGTCGCCGCCCTCGTCATGGCGCTCGCCGGCCGGAGCCAGGCGCTCGTATCGGCCACGAGGCACGGCTCGCGCAGTGACGCCTGGTACAGGCTCGAGATCCGCGGCATAGGCGCTCGGGTCACGGCGCCCGAGCCCGGCAGGCCCAGCGGTCAGCCGCGCGGCACCGGGCGCATGGGGTAGACGCCCACGACGATCGGCGCGCCGGG
>JBBIIL010000075.1:0-4562 GCA_037446495.1 Chloroflexota bacterium
GGCCCGCACCGGCGGACGGGTTGCGCGGGGTGCGGCAGGCGACGCCCGGAAGTCCCACTTGGTCGGTCGGCAGCCTGCGTTGCCCGCGAACTCAGCCTCAGCGGATCCCGGTGTCGTACTGGAGGTCGATGCGCTCGACCTGGCCCGGCGATGCCAGTGTGACGCTCACCGGCGCAGGAGCGCGGACCAGCCCGGCGACGGGCTGCGCCGTGATCAGGAGGGCCCCCGTCTCCTTCACGTACAGCTGGTACGAGCCGTCGGCGCCGCTCGTGGCACGGCCGACCTCCTGGCCGCTGGCGTCCGTCACGAGGATCACCGCGCCCGCCACCGGCCGCGGCGCGCACCTCGGGTCGGGCGACGACCGCTCGACGGGGCACACGGGCCCGGCCGTGACGGTTCCCATGACGATGGGAGGGCCTCCGGCTGGCGACACGACCGGGATCGATGTCGCGGATGGCGAGCCAGCCGAGACGACCGGGGTTGCCATGCTGCTCGACGACGTCGTCAGCGTGCCCGTGCATCCGCCCAGGGCGACAGCAGCCGCCGCGGCCAGCGCGATGAGACGAAGCAGCACGACCACTCCCTGTGCGAGGCGACGACCCGGGCCGATGCCGAGATCGTGCAGAGTCAACGTCGAGCGCAGCCTGCCGGTTCCCTCGTCAGGATGGACCTCCGCCCCCACGTTGCACCCCCACATGCGACCGCGTCCGCCGGCCCTCGCGCTGCACCTCACGCAGCCCGCGCCCCGGGCCGGTCGAAGCTCACGCCGCGGTCCCGCAGGCTCACCCAGGCGTCGTGGCCGATGACGACGTGGTCCAGCACGTCGATGTCGAGGAGACGGCCCGCGGCGATCGCCTCGGCGGTCAGGTGGAGGTCGTCGGGCGACGGCGTGGGGTCGCCGCTGGGGTGGTTGTGGACCAGGATCACGCCGGAGGCGTCGAGCCGGACGGCGTCGCGGAACAGCTCGCCCACGCGGACGAGCGACGCGGAGACGTTGCCGACGTACGCCGTTGACACGCGCTGCACGACGTTCTTGGCGTTGAGGCTGAGCACCCGGAGCTCCTCCCGCTCGAGACGGCCCATCTCGATCATCATGCGGTCCGCGGCGTCGCGCGGGGAGCGGATGGTCCAGCGCCCTGCCGGCCAGTCGGCGATCGATCGGCGCCCGAGCTCGAACGCTGCGGCCAGCCGGGCCGCCTTGGCCGCCCCGACGCCGGGGATCCCCGCCAGCTCTGCGTCGGTCGCCCGCGCCATCGCGCCGACGCTCGCATGCCGGACCAGGGCGTCCTCCGCCACGTCCACGGCGCTTCGACCGCCGCCGCCGGTCCCCAGCACCACCGCGATCAGCTCCGCCGCCGAGAGCCCGCCGGGGCCGCGCAAGGCGAGCCGTTCACGGGGGCGCTCGGCGGCGGGAAGGTCACGAATCGAACGCGTCGCCCGCCGGTGCTCCTGCGTGGTGGGGACGGGGTCACTGGTCATCGGGCCGGGCTCCAGACCGGCGGCTTGCGATGGTGGACCCGGGACGTGCCATCCGCGTGGTGTCCCCAGGCCCGAACGACGGAAGCCCGCCGATTCCTCCCGCCGTCCGGACCCGGGAACACGACAAAGCCTACGGTCCGGTCCTTACCGCAGACTCACGCGCGGCTTGGCCGGGCCTTTCGCGGGCGGCGAGCTTTGCACCGCGGCCGGCCGGGGGCGAGCGTTGCACCGCGGACGGCCCGGGGCGATGCACGACCCAGGGGCCCAACGGACCGGCGACCGTGCCTTGGACCGCGGCCCTACCCGTGCGTCGTGATCAAGAACAGCAGCAGGAGCTGGATCCCGTTGAAGGCGGCGTGCAGGCCTATCGACGCCCAGATGGACCGCCGCGCCAGGAACACCCAGCCAAGCGCGATCCCCGCCGGGAGCAGCCCCACGAACTGCGCGACGGCCGACGACCAGCCGGACCCGAAGTCGGACGCGAACACCGTCACGATGTGGGCGAAGGCGAAGAACAGGGCGCCTCGCAGGACCGCGGACCGCGGCCCGACGGCCCTCGCCCAGGCCGTGGTGGCGTAGCCCCGGAAGAAGACCTCCTCGCCGAGCGGTGCGAGCACGGACGCCGAGACGAGGTTGAGCAGCAGCGCACCGAGCGTCGTGGCGGCGGGCAGCGGGCTGGGCGGGGGCGCGAGCAGACCGGCCAGCATGGACGTGAGCAGCAGCGACACCACCAGGACCGGGATGGCGACGAGCGCGCCCACGACCAGGTCCGACACGGCCTCGCCAGCCGACCGCGAGAACCCGACCTCGGCCCAGCTGAGCGCGCCCGTCCCCACCACGAGCAGGCGCACGGCACCCAGGAACACGACGGCCGTCACCGCGAGGGAGACCACCGTGCCGAGCGACCCGCCTGGATCCACCCCCAAGGCGGCCAGCAGCACGAGCGGCACGAGCGTCGCCAGCAGCGTGACCGTCACGACGGCCCCGAAGGTCAGGACCGGCGAGGGACCGCGGAACGGCAGCGACGGCCGCCTGCTGCGCTCAGTTGCCTGGGAGCCAGCGGCGGCCAGCAGCCCTATGGCCAGGAACACAAGCCCCACCACGAACAGCCAGCGCGCGAACGGGTTCTGCGACCCGAGGATGGACACGGTCATGGCGCCCGCGCCGATCAGCGACGCGATCCAGGCCACGAGGTAGACGGCGGGGACGACGCGCCCGGACAGGCCCAACAGCGTCAGACGCGGCTGCCCGTCCGAGTCGAGCGGAAGCGCGTCAGGATCGGCGGCGGGGTCGGCGGCGGGGGCGGCCGCGGCGGCGGCAGCAGCGTCCTCGGCCGCGGGGTCGGCCGCGGCGGGAGCGGCGGCGGGCTTCGCGTCGTCCTCGGGGTCGGCGGCGGCTGCGGGCGGCTTCGCGTCGTCGTGTCGCGCCCCGGCACCCGGGGGATCAGCTTGCGTCAAGGCTCCGGCAGCGTTCCCGGTGCGCCCGTGCTGGTTCCGCTGTTCGACGCTCGGCGCGGCAGCGATGACGCGGAGCGCGGGGCCGGCGGCGGGGCGTCGAGGCGAACCGGGGCCGTCGAGCCCGGGAACGACTCGATCGTGGCGCGGTCCAGGCGCTCGAAGTCCCGGCCGCACCACGCGCACAGCTCCCAGTCCAGCCCGACGAGGCGGCCGCAGCTGGCGCACACCTTGTTGAGGCGGGTGCGGCAGGTGGGACAGACGATCCACTCATCCTGGACGCGCCGCCGGCAGACGGGGCAGGACCTGACGGCCTCGACCTCGGCGAGCAGCGCCTCCTCGGCCAGGTTGCGCTCGTACACCTCGCCGATCTTCTCCTGCGGCCGGATGATCCGATAGACGACCACCCCGAACGGGAAGAAGACGTTGAACAGCACGATCAGCGCCGCCGCCAGGTACGGCAGGATCGGGTTGTCGCTCCGGAGCTGCATGTCGCGGAACGCCCAGTAGGCCGCCGCGAGCCACACGATGAAGTAGTAGACGACGACGGCCTGGAACGCGAGCTTGATGACCGGGTTCCCGACGAAACCGCCGATCGCGTTCTGAACGGTCTGAATGATCTGGTCCATCGGGCGGCGGCCGGCCTCCAGAGCGCGACGAGCCCCGTCGCGTGGGCGTGGCGGAGTGTAACAGGCGTGCACGCCGGCAACGGCGGCCCCTCTGGACGCACGGGAGGCGGCCGAGGTGACGCGGAATCTACTCCCGGCGGGCAGATTCCATCGTGAACAGGGCCGCCCGGACGGCCGCGCCGACCCCCGCCAGAATCACGGAACCCAGCCAGATCGCCACCCAGAGTGCGGCCACGACGATGCCGATCGGCGAATCGCCGGGCAGCTCGAGCGCCTCCCGGACCCGCACCCAGGCGAGGGACGCGGCGACGAGCGCGGGGCCCGCGGCGAGCGCGAGGGCGAGGTCGCCCAGCACGGCGACCGAGATGATCCGGTGCGGCCTGCGAGCCAGGTCCGCCCAGCCCAGAGCCCAGGCCTCGATGACGCCGCGCCGCTCGAGGACCAGGCGCCGGACCCCCACCGCGGCCGCGGCGTCAGCCAGGAGCCAGGTGCCCCCCAGCGCCGCCAGTACCAGGGGGACTTGCGCCAGGACGCGCAACGGGAGGGGCGTGGTGAGGTCCTCGGGCAGGATGAGCTCCCTGTAGGTGACGCTGTAGAGCGTGGGCCAGGCGAGCGCGAAGACGATGAGCGGCGGCACCAGCGCCCCGGCGCGCAGCACTGCCACCCGAAGGGCGCCAGGCGTCCCGCCGATGCCGGGCGGACGGCCTCCGTAGCCCTCCTCCGCGGCGCCCTCCAGCACCATGGCGATCCCCCGCTGCTCCGCCCAGGCGCCCACGAGCAGCCCCGTCACGAGCACGATCAGGAACCCGACGGCCGTCACGACGACCACGCGGATGAGCTCCGCCGACGGGTTGCCGAACGCGAGCGTGCTCACCGGCGCGCCCAGCAGGTTCTGCAGTCCCGACGGCGTGGGCAGCACGATGATCGGCCACGCGAGCACGATCGCGCCGCCGCCGGCGAGGAACCCCGCCAGCGCGACGACCCACGTCGCCGGCCGCAC
>JBBIIL010000075.1:4662-13967 GCA_037446495.1 Chloroflexota bacterium
CGACGGGGCGGCCGACGGCGCGATGGTGGGGATCGACGTCGGCACGGCGCCGCCCGTCAGCTCCGACAGGCGCTTGAGCGCGGCCTGGACCTTGTCCATCTCGGCACCGTAGGTGGCGAAGTCGCCACTTCGCAGCGCCTGCTGGGCCAGGTCGAAGTGGTCGTTCGCGTAGGTCACCAGACCCTCGACGTCGGCCGGCAGTGCGCCGGGGGAACTCGACGGGGCGGGCGTGGCCGACGCCCCGGGGCCCGGCGACGCGGTGGCCCCCGGCGGCGACGACGGATTCGCTCCGTTGCCGCCTCCCCCGGCCTGGGCCACGAGCAGCTTCGAGAGCGCGTCGGAGAGCGTGTTCGCCCAGACGATCGAGGTTGGGCTGGCCACCACGATCTTCTGGAACTCCGGGAAGCTCGACGAGGTGGACTGCAAGTACACCGGCTGGAGATAGATCAGGGTGTTCCCGATGGGCACCACGATGAGGTTGCCGCGCACCACTGAGCTGCCGCTCTGGTTCCACAGGGTGATCTGCGCCGAGATGATCGGATCCTGGTCAATTCGCGCCTCGATCTGCGCCGGGCCGAACACCGTGGTGTCCGCTGGGAACTGGTACACCCGCACAACGCCGCGGTTGGGCTGGTCGTTGCGGGCGGCCACCCAGGCGATCATGTTCGGCCGGCTCGCGGCGATCATCGGCTGGAGGAGGAGGAACTCGGCCTTCGGCTCGCCGGGCATCCGCATGATCACGTAATAAGCCTCGGACGGGAGGCTCTGCTGGCTGGACGCGCCGGTCGGGATCGTCCAGCGGTCGGTGTTGTTGAAGAACGTCAGGGTGTTGGTGACGTGGTACTGGCCGTACATCCGCGACTGCACCTCGAACTGCTGCTCGGGCGTGCGCATGTGGGCCTGCAGGCCAGCCGGCATCGCCGAGAGCGGCTCGAACAGCGTGGGGAACACGCCCTGCCACGCGCGGATGATCGGGTCGTTCGCGTCGCTCACGTAGAAGTGCATCGTCCCGTCGTACGCGTCCATCGTGATCTTGACGCTGTTGCGGATGTAGTTGAACTGCTGGTCGGCCAGCGACGAGCCGTCGGCCAGGTTCGAGCCGTTGAACGCGGTGGCGTGGGGGAAGCGGTCGCTGATCGTGTACGCGTCCTGCACGTAGACCAGGCGCCCGTCCTGGATCACCAGGTACGGGTCCTTGTCGAGCTGGAGGAATGGCGCGATGAGCCCGATCCGCTCGGACAGGGTGCGGTGGAAGAGCAGCTGGCTCTGGGCCGTGATCTGGTCCGAGATGAGCAGGTCGAGATCCTTGAAGCGCGCCGCGAACATGATCCGGCTGAGCATGTTGTCGAGCGGCACGCCCGTCGTGCCGGTCCAGCGCGTGGTGGTGTCACCGGCGCCGGAGCTGGCCGGGATGTCGAACTCGTCCTGCCGGGCGCCCACCACCACGTAGTGGTTGTCGCTCTCGCCGAAGTAGATCCGCGGCTCCGTCACGTTGGGCGCGCCATTTGACGAGACGGGCGGCAGGTTTTTGATCCACAGCTCCGGCTGGCCCTCCGGGGTGACCTGGTTCACCGGCACCATCGCGACCCCGACGCCGTGCGTGTAGACGATCCGCTGGTTGACCCAGCCGGTGGCCGTGGTGTTCTTGTCCACGTTGAGCTCGCGCCCCGACAGCATCACCTGGCGGAGGGTGCCGTTGATGGGGTAGCGGTCCGTGTCGACGTCGACGAAGTTGTAGTACTGGCGGACCGTCTGGAGCTGGTCGAGGGTCGTCTGGAGCGGCCGGTAGTCCCACAGGCGCGCGTTGGTGAAGGTGTCCGCCTCGGCGGTGAGGTCGGACGCGGTGAGCTGGCCGGTGCCGTCGTATGGCTGCGTCCCCCACTGGTCCAGCCCGAACGCGAGGCGCGTCATCGCGATGTTGTTGGCGATGTACGTCTGCTCCTGCGCGTACGTGTTGGGGTCCACCGTGAAGCGCTGGATGACCTCCGGGTAGACGCGCCCGAGGAGCAGCGAGGCCACGAACCACACGCCCACGACCAGGCCCAGCGGCCACATCCAGCGGGTGAACGCGCCGGCGATGAGCAACGCGCCGGCGATCCCGGACAGGACCGTCAGCACGTCGTAGGCCATGAAGCGGGCGTGCGCGTCGGTGAAGGCCACACCGGTGGCGACGCCCCCCTGGCTGTACACGAGCTCGTACTTGTCGAGCTGGTAGCCGAAGGCGATGGACAGCAGGTAGAGCCCGCCGATGACCGCGAGGTGAACCCGGACGCGGGTGACGAAGACCTCGCCGCCGCGCAGGGCCGCCACCAGGTAGCGGGCGCCGGCGACGATCAGGGCCGCCAGCAGCACGCCGTTGATGGCGCTCTGGAGCAGCCGCCAGAACGGCAGCTCGAACAGGAAGAAGCTGATGTCCTTGCCGAAGATCGGGTCCGTGACGGCACCCGTCGTGGAGTACGGGACACGGTGGACCCACAGCTGGATCGTGTCCCACGCGCCCGCGACGGCACCGGCGACGCCCAGCGCCACCAGGAGCGACAGGCCGGCGATGGCCCACTTGGCGAGCGGTGCCATGTCGGGCACGTCGCCCGCGTCGAAGCCGGCCCCGCCAACGCGGATGCCCGAGCCGAAGGGGCCGCCGGGCCCGAACGGGCTGCCGCCGCTGAACGGCGGCTCGCCCCGGAGCCGGGCACTCTGCTCGGTCTGTCGCTGCGACTCGGTCCAGCGGTCGATCGTCTCCTTGAGGCGGCCGGGCTTGGACGGGTCGCGCGGCGGCACCATGCGGCCCGCGATCCAGAGGTTGGCCAGCAGGAAGGCCAGCGTCGCGACGAGGCCGATGGCGAACAGCCCGGCCTGCGCGCCCAGGCGCGTCCAGAACACGCTGTCGAAGCCGACGCTCTTGTACCAGGCGACGTCGGTCCAGAGATTGACCACCGTCCCGAACAGGAACAGGAAGGCGGCGATGGCCGCGACGACGACGACGAGGCCGGCGCGGCGGATCAGCTGGCGCGCCGACGGGGGCTCGCCGCCATCGTCCGGGCCGCCAACGGGCCGCCGTGGGCGGTTGCCGCCACCGCGGCCCGCGCCCGTCGGACGGTGCCGCAGCGGGATGGGGTCCTCGAACCGCGGGTCCCGGTCGTCGGTCCCGGCGCGTGCGCCGTGATCGTCGTCGGCGGCGTCGTGGTCCGTCGTCTCCTGGTTCGTGTCGTCGGCGGCGTCGTCGGGGCCAGCGGCCTCGTCGTCGCCGGAGTGGCCGTGGTCGTCGTGCACGCTTCGCCCCTCGGCCTGTGTGCGGCGGCGCTCGATCTCGCGCTTGAACTCGTCGAAGAGGTCGCCCATGGCAGCGAGTCTAGCCCTTCGCGGCCGCTGGGTCGCCGTTGGGGCGGCGGCCCTGCCCGTCAGCGGCCGTGGAGCGACTCCACCGCACGCCGGAACGCAGCCAGGACGCGGTCGGCCAGCTGGTTCGCGCCGAGCGTCGCCTGCAGCGCGGGCTCGAACTGGAAGGCGGTCCGGATCGCCAGCGGGCATCGCCAGGGGCGCGAGTCGTCCTCGGGCAGGTACAGGGGAACCAGGCGCATCGACCATCGGCCGTCCACCTCGCGGATCAGGCCCGACAGGTTGCCCGCCAGCGCCGGTCCGAGGTGGTGGAGCGGCGGCTCCGGCGGCGGGCCGGCGGCGGGCCCCACGTCGCGGAAGCTGACCACGCCCTCGTCATCGGTGACCCACAGGACCGCGAGCCACCAGTCGTCGGGCCCCTCCTGCGGGCGGCTCATCCCCGCGGACAGCCGTCGCTCGCCGACGCGCACCTCGTGCTCGCGGATGTAGGACGCGCCGGGGTGGGGCAGGCGTTCAGGCACCGGCCGAGGATACCGTCGCCGTGCGCTGCGCCGGCCCCCGCCGGCACGGGTGCAGCTGGGGCGGTCAGCCCTGAGCGGGCGGCTCCGCCGGCGGCGGCTCCGTCGGCGGCAGCTCCGCCGACGGGGGCTTGATCGGTCGGCCCTCGGCCTCGGCCGCGTAGACCTCCTCGGCCTGCTCCTCGATCGCGCCCAGCTCGTCGAGGGAGATCCCCCGCTCCGCCAGGACGTCTGACTTGAGCGCGACGCTCTCGGCCACGGCGTCCGCCTGCTCGGCCTCGAGCTGGAGGCGCAGCATCTCGCGGCGCACCGCCTCCTCGGGCGGCGCCAGCGACTCGGCAGATTCCGTTCCGGTCCCCTCGGGCAGGTCGCGGCCCGTCAGGAACCCGAGGATCCCGCCCCGGGACCGGCCGGCCTCCGACCGGGCGCGCAGGATGGCCTCCGGGTCCAGCGCGGTCACGCCCGGCAGGCTTGGCTCAGACCCCGACGCGTGGATCAGCTGGGCGCCGCACGATGGGCACTTGTCGGCCGTCGCGTCGGTCAGGACGGCAGAACACCACGGGCAGCGGTTGTCGGACGTGCTCATCGGTTCGGGCATGCGCGCATTGTGGACCACCGCACTCGGAATTTCACCCCTGACCCGACTGGTACGTCACTCCCAGTCGGTGTGGTGCCCACGCGCATCCACCGGGCTCTGCCGGCGTCACTCCCACTCGATCGTGGCGGGCGGCTTGGACGAGATGTCGTAGACCACGCGATTCACGCCCGCCACCTCGTTCACGATGCGCGACGAGATCTTGCCCAGCACGTCGTAGGGGAGCTTCGCCCAGTCGGCGGTCATGCCGTCCTCGGACGTGACCGCGCGGATGGCGACCACGTTCGCGTACGTCCGCCCGTCGCCCATGACCCCCACCGAGCGGACCGGGGTCAGGATCGCGAACGACTGCCACACGCTCCGGTACAGCCCGGCCGCCTTGATCTCGTCGATGACGATCCAGTCGGCGTCGCGCAGGGTGTCCAGGCGCTCCGCCGTGACCTCGCCGATGATCCGGATCGCGAGCCCCGGACCCGGGAACGGCTGGCGCTGGACCATCGCCTCGGGCAGCCCGAGCGCCGTGCCCACCAGCCGCACCTCGTCCTTGAACAGGTAGCGCAGCGGCTCGATGAGCTGGAACCGCAGGTCGGCCGGCAGCCCGCCCACGTTGTGGTGCGTCTTGATCTTCTGCGCCGTCTTGGTCTCGGACGTGGCGCTCTCGATGACGTCGGGGTACAGCGTCCCCTGGGTCAGGAAGTCGATCTGGCCCAGCTCGGCCGCCTCCTCCTCGAACACCCGGATGAACTCGTTGCCGATGATCCGGCGCTTCTGCTCCGGGTCCGTCACGCCGGACAGGCGGGCGAGGAACCGCTCGCGCGCGTCCACCATCACCAGGCGCATGCCCAGGTTCGCCTCGAACGTGACCCGCAGGAGCTCGGACTCCTTCTTGCGCATCAGCCCGTGGTCCACGTAGATGCAGGTCAGGCGGTCGCCCACGGCGCGGTGCACGAGCGCCGCCGCGACGGCCGAATCCACGCCGCCCGACAGCGCGCAGATCACCTTGCCGTCCGTGCCGGTCTCGCGGGCGCGCTTGTCCACCCGCTCGCGGATCTCGACGACGGTGGTCTCGATGAAGTTGGCCGGCGTCCACGCTGGCAGGATGCGCGCGATGCCGGTCACGAAGTTGCGCAGCAGCTGCTTGCCCCGCGGCGTGTGGACCACCTCGGGGTGGAACTGGATGCCGTAGAGGCTCCGTGCCGGGGCGGCGAGCCCGGCGTACGGCGTGGAGTCCGTCTGCGCGGTGGCCTCGAAGCCGTCGGGCAGCCGCGTGATCGAGTCGCCGTGGCTCATCCAGACCGGCTGCTCGCGGTCCAGCCCGTCGAACAGGCCGTCGTCGCGCGTGATCTGGACCGTGGCCGGGCCGTACTCGCGCTTGGACGACGGCTTGACGTCACCGCCCAGCTCGAGCGCCATCAGCTGGGCGCCGTAGCAGATGCCCAGGACCGGGAGGCGGCCGCTCCAGATCGACGCGTCGGCCTTGGGAGCCCCCTCGTCGTAGACGGACTTCGGGCCGCCGGACAGGATGATCGCGCGGACGCCGCGGCGCTCGAGCTCGGCCAGCGGGGTGTCGTGGGGGAGCAGCTCAGAGTAGACGTTGAGCTCGCGCACGCGGCGCGCGATGAGCTGGGCGAACTGGCTGCCGAAGTCGAGGACGGCGACGACGCCCGGCTCGGGCTCCATGGCGGCAAGGGGCGGGTCGGTGGGGGAGCGCTCCGGGATGGGCGCGTCGAGCGCCACCTCGAGATAGGCCTCGACCTCGGCGTCGTCCGGCGCCAGGACCCTATGGCCCGCGTTGGCGACCGTCCCGTGAATGGTCTTCCCGCGCTCAGGCGGCGGGCTCGCGACCTCGCCCGCCTCGCCGGCGGCCTCCGACTCGGGCTGCTGGTCCTCGTCCGGCTCGGCCAATGGCCCCTCCCGCGGTGCGCCCTCTTGGTGTCCCGCTGAGTCTACCGGCCCGCGGGTTGCGGATCGAGGGCCGACGGGCGACCGCGAGGCTCGCCCGCGGTCCGAGGCCGGGCGCGGGCGGGAGCCGCGGTCCGAGGCCGGGCGCTGGCGGGCGCTACTTCCCGCGCGCCTCGGGCGCTACTTCCCGCGCACCTGCCAGGACTTGCCCTCGGTGACCACCGAGGGGGCGTACACGATCTCGACCCCGTGCATGTCGGCGATCGTCCGCGCGCCCAGCGCCGCCATCGACTGGCGCAGCGCGCCCATCAGGTTCTGGGTCCCGTCGGTGACGTGCGAGGGGCCGTTGAGGATCTGGTCGAGCGGGCCGACGGTTCCCACCCTGATCCGCGTGCCGCGCGGCAGGACCGGCGACGGGGCGGCCATGCCCCAGTTGGTGCCCTTGCCGGGCGCCTCGGCAGCGCGCGCCAGCGGCGAGCCCAGCATCACGACGTCCGCACCCGACGCGATCGCCTTGGCGATGTCCCCGCCGCGCTTCATGCCGCCGTCGGCCACGACCGGCACGTACCGCCCGGTCTCGGCGAGGTAGGCGTCGCGCGCGGCAGCCACGTCGCACACGGCGGTGACCTGCGGGATGCCGATGCCGAGCACCTCGCGGGTGGTGCAGGCGGCGCCCGGGCCGACACCCACGAAGATCGCCGCGGCGCCCTGCTCCATCAGCTGGAACGCCGCCTCGGCGTTGGTCGTGTTGCCCACGGCCACCGGGATCGGCATGCGACGGGTGAACTCGTCGAGCGACAGCGGGCTGTAGCCCGAGGCCACATGGCGGGCGGACGACACCTGGCTCTGGACGAGGAACAGGTCTGCGCCGGCCTCGGCACACAGGTCGCCGAAGCGAAGCGCGACGCCGGGCGTGGCCGAGAATGCGGCCTTCGAGCCGGCAGCGTGCAGCTCCTCGATGCGCCGGGCGATCAGCGCCTCGCGGATCGGGGCCCGGTAGGCGTCCGCCAGCACGTCCTGGATCTGGTCGTCGGGGGCGGCGATGATCCGGGCGAGGATGTCGGCCGGGTCGTCGTAGCGGAACTGGACCCCCTCGAGGTTGAGGATCGACAGGCCGCCCAGGCGCGCCAGCTCGCCGGACAGGCCCACGTCGGCGACGGCGTCCATGGCCGCGGCGATGACCGGGATGCCGAGCGGGAGGCCGCAGAACGACTGCGCCAGGAGCACGTCGGCCGGGTCCACGGTATCGGTGCCCGGGGCGAGCGACACGTCCTCGAACCCGTAGGTGGGGCGGATGGTGTCCACCTTGGAGCGAAAGACGCGCCGGTTCGCCAGTGCCTCGGTCATGCTGTCGTCCTCACGCGATCTGGAACGCCCTCCGTCGATTCGGGACAGTCTACCCGGCGGGGCCGATCCCATACTGGGAGCGCAACCTCGGGGGACGCAGCCCGACACCAGGAGGTAGGAGCCATGGCCAAGCGCAAGGACCGTGCCGACAAGCCCAGCCCGCCCGACGACGGCCTGATCGCGATCGAGCCCGACGAGGCGGAGCTCGAGGCCAAGAAGCCGATGTCGAAGAAGCGGTACTACGCGGAGCTGCCGCTGCTCCAGCTGGAGCTGTCGAAGCTGCAGGAGTGGGTTCGCGCGCAGGGCCTCAAGGTGGTCGTGATCTTCGAGGGCCGGGACGCCGCCGGGAAGGGCGGCGCCATCAAGACGATCACCCTGGGCCTGAACCCGCGCATCGCGCGGATCGTCGCCCTGCCTGCGCCCACCGAGCGCGAGAAGACGCAGTGGTACTTCCAGCGCTACGCCTCTCAGCTGCCCGCAGCGGGCGAGATCGTCCTGTTCGACCGCTCCTGGTACAACCGCGCCGGCGTCGAGCGGGTGATGGGCTTCGCCACGAT
This sequence comes from Chloroflexota bacterium, assembly GCA_037446495.1. Classification (GTDB taxonomy): domain Bacteria; phylum Chloroflexota; class Limnocylindria; order Limnocylindrales; family CSP1-4; genus CAIXZV01. Next base: position 12,918 of record JBBIIL010000075.1, read on the forward strand.
GGAGGAGGTTGAGGAGTTCTACCGCTCGTGTCCCGAGTTCGAGCGGATGCTGGTGCGCTCCGGGACCATCCTGGTGAAGTACTGGTTCAGCGTCAGCGACGCCGAGCAGGAGCGCCGATTCCAGGCGCGCATCGCGGACCCGACCAAGCGCTGGAAGCTCTCGCCCATGGACCTCCAGTCGCGGACCCGCTGGGTGGACTACTCCATGGCCAAGGACCAGATGTTCCGGCACACGGACATCAAGCAGGCGCCCTGGTACGTGGTCAACGGTGACGACAAGAAGCGGGCGCGGCTGAATGTGATCCACCACCTGCTCTCGCTGATCCCCTACGAGGACCTCACGCCGGAGCCGATCGTCCTGCCGCCGCGCGAGCCGGACCGCGGCTACGTGCGGCCGCCCCTCGAGGAGCAGACGTTCGTGCCCGACGTGTACTGACCCCGGCCGCCGCCGTCCGCGGGCTGGCGAACGCGGAAGGCTGCGCCGCTCAGGCCGTCGGGCGACGGGCGATCCGCCGGCCCTGGGCATCAAGGCGGAACCAGCGCTCGCGGGCAGGATCGGTGAGGACCTCGGTCACGCGGCGCACGGATTCGGCGTAGGACGGCCAGACCACCGCGGCGGGCACATCCGCGGCGGGAACCCAGCGCATCGCGTCGTGCTCGTGCGAGAGCACGGCGCTGGCGGTCGGCCGGACCCGGACCGCGAAGATGGCTGAGACGACCACGCCGTCCGAGCCCTCGTCATAGAACGGCGCCACCTGGTCGAGGTCGTAGAACGCCTCGATGTCGGCGTCGGCGAGGCCGGTCTCCTCGCTGACCTCGCGCAGGGCCGCGGCGGGGACCTGCTCGCCGGGCTCGACGCCGCCGGTGACGCACTGCCAGAGCCCCGGGAAGATGCGGTGTGCGGCCCGGCGCATGAGCAGGATCTCGACGCGCGGCCCGGCGGCGCGGAACACCCAGCACTCGACCAGATCGGGTTTGACGCTCATCGCAGGCCTGCCTCCAGGCCCTCGAGCCGCCCGACGTGCGGCAGGTCGTGAACGCCCGCGAACA
>JBBIIL010000076.1:0-2637 GCA_037446495.1 Chloroflexota bacterium
CGCCCCCCTCCGGCGCCCGCGCCCGACCGCCCCGCCACGCGCCCGCCCGGTGCCCGCATCCGCCCCCGTTCGGCGACCGCTCGTAGACTGGGCCCGTGCGCATCGTCTCGCTCCATCCCGCTGCCACAGAGATCGTGTTCGCGCTAGGCCTCGGCGATGAACTGGTGGGCGTCACTGCCTACTGCGACGAGCCCCCTGAGGCGCGCGGCATTCCGGTGGTCGCGTCACGCTCTGGCGGATGGCGGCCGACCAGTCAGCCCGGACCCGATCCGCTGGAGGTCGATACAGCGGCGCTCGAGGCGGCGGACCCGGACCTGGTGATTCTCTCGGACACGAACCGCGTCTGCTCGGTGGGCGTCCGCGAGATGCGCCAGATCGCCGATGAGATCGATGAGGAGGTCGCGGTACTGAGCCTCGACCCCGTCTCGATTGAGGGGGTGCTCAATGCCATCCAGACCGTGGGCGCCATGACAGAGGCCGAGGACGAGGCGATGGAGTTGGTGGTGGGGCTGCGCGAGCGGCTCCAGGCCATCGAGGGGATCGTCGTCGCCCGACGCGACCACGGCTTCGTGGCCCCTCGGATCGCGGCGCTCGAGTGGCTGGACCCGCCGCACACGGTGGGCCGCTGGGTCCCCGAGCAGGCACGACTCGCGGGCGGCTGGGAGCTCCTCGGGCGTGAGGGCGAGCGTGGTGCGCCCACCTCCTGGGACGCGCTTCGGGAGCTGGACCCGGAGATCATCGTCCTGATGCCGGCGGGGCTCGACCTGCCCGCCACGACGGCCGCCTGGGAGGCGCTGCCGACGCCGGAGGGCTGGGCGGACCTGCGCGCCGTGCAGGAGCGCCGTGTCTACGCCGTGGACGGCTCGGCGTACTTCTGGCGGCCCGGGCCGCGGATCGTGGACGGCATCGAGGTGCTGGCGGAGATCATCGACCCCATCGCGTTCGACGGGCTTGCGCCCAACGGCAGTTTCGTCCGCCTCGGCTGAGCGCGGTCCGCGAGCGACTCCCAAACGATGCCGTACCGCGCCCGCTTCGACTGCCTGTGGTGCGGCGACGCCTGGACGGCCCGCGGCCCTGACGACCTCGAGGGCTGGGCGCAGCTCTGCCCCACCTGCCTGGGGCGTGCTGGGACGAACAACTTCCTCAAGGGGCGCCTCCGGGAGGCCCTGGCCCACCGGTCGGCGGCGAGGGCGGGCAGCGGGGTCCCAATGGCCGCGGACGTCGCCGCCGCGGTGCGGCCCTCCGCCGCTCCGTCCCCGACCCGAGTCGCGCTCGCGTTTCCCGACGACTGGTTCCTCCGCCGCGGCCCGTTCGCGCACGGCGCGGTCCATGACACAGCGTGGGCCGCGGAACTCGACATGGTCTCGCGCTGGCTTGACGCCCAGCCGCTCGCCGGCCGGATCCTCGAGCCCGCCGCGGGGGTGGGGTTCTTCTCGCCGCTCCTCGCCGAGCGTGCCGAGCTCCACGCCGCGGACCCCGACGACAGGGCGCTGGACCTGGCCCGCGCCCGCCTCCTCGCGCACCACCTCCTTGCCCATCTCCACGTCGCTGACCCGTGGGCGGAGCCGGCGCTCGGCGATCAACCGTTCGACGCCGTCCTCGCATCGTTCCTGCTCGGTCGGGTGCGCGGCGCGGGGCTGGATCCGGTGGCGGCGTCGCTGCGGGCACGGCTTCGGCAGGGCGGCTCGCTGGCCGTGATCGACCTCCGCCCGGACCCCGCTGGCGGTCCACCGCCCGGCCCCTCGTGGACCTACCACGACCCCGGGGTGGTGGAGGCAGCCTTCGCTCGGGCGGGCTTCGCCGGCGTCACCGTCACCACGACGGGCCGATTCTTCCTCACGCTGGCCGCGACCGCCGGGTGACCGGCCGAATCGCGGTGGTATCCTCCGGGCCGATGTCCCCCCTGGCGAACAAGACCATCGCGACCGTCGGCTCCGGCGTCATGGCCGAGGCGATGATCTTCGGCCTGCTCAAGGGCAGGCTCGTGGAGCCCGGCCAGATCGTCGCCAGCCATCCGCGCGCCGAGCGCCGAACCGCACTCGCGACCACGCACGGGATCCGCACGGTGTCATCCAACGTCGAGGCGGTCGAGGGCGCGGACGTCGTCATCCTCGCGGTCAAGCCGCAGATGCTCGCCAAGGTGGGCCGGGAGATCGGGCCGCACCTGGGTGCCGGGCAGGTCGTGCTGTCGGTCCTCGCGGGCCCCACGTCGGCCGCGCTCGTGTCCGCGCTGGGCCACGACCACGTCGTGCGCGCCATGCCCAACACGCCAGCCCGCATCGGCGCCGGCATGACGGTCTGGTACGCCACGCCCGCGACGACCGGCGAGCAGCGGGCTCAGGCGAAGGCCCTCCTCTCGGCGCTGGGCGCGGAGCTCGAGGTCGAGGACGAGAAGTGGGTCGCGATGGCGACCGCGGTCTCGGGCACCGGCCCCGCGTACGTGTTCCTCGTCATGGAGGCGCTGATCGACGCCGCGGTCCACCTGGGCTTCCCGCGCCACATCGCGCACGACTTGGTCATCGAGACGCTCGAGGGCTCGACCCGCTTCGCGAAGCAGTCGGGCGACCACCCCGCCGTGCTTCGGAACATGGTCACGTCACCGGGCGGGACCTCCGCTGCCGCGATCCACGAGCTGGA
>JBBIIL010000076.1:2737-6576 GCA_037446495.1 Chloroflexota bacterium
CGCCGAGCGCGCCGGGGTGCTACGCCTTCGCGACCAGCGCCGCCTCGAGTGACGCCACCTTGTCCAGCAGCGCGTTGAGCGCCTCGTCCTGGGCCTTGAGGTGGTGCTGGATCTGCCCCGCTTCGTGGAAGGTGGCGTCGGCGTCCTTGTAGGTCATGTCCGCGCGCTTGTCCGAGGCCGTGGACAGGATGTTCTGGCCGACCATGATCACCGAAAGCATGACCAGCTGGATGAACGTCTGGCTGACCCACTGGATCAACTGGAGCATGTCGCCCGAGGCGAGCGCGGAGGGCAGGGCGATGAGCGCCAGCGCCGCGAACGCGTAGGCGCACCACATCGTGCCGATGACCCGCGTGAGCAGGACGGCGAACCGGCCGTTGAACCCGCCTGAATCGTCCCCGGCCTTCGGCGGTCCCGAGGCCTTGCGCGCGGCGATGCGCGGGTGCGGGACATGCTCGAAGCTCACTGCCATCGGTGTCTCCCCGCCGGGTTGGCCGGCGCTGCGACGTCACGGTCCCCAAGGGACCGCATGGCCCGGAATCTAGCCGTCCAAGCGACTGTCCGCCCGGGGTGTGCCGCCCACTATGCTTCGGCACCATGGACACGCCCAGCCGAACCACCGCCAACGAGCTCGCCGAAGGGGCGCTGCGCTCGACGCTGCTGATGCTCTCGCATCGCGGGACGCTAGGCCGGCTCGCGACTCGGGTCCCGGTGACGCGCCCGATGGTTCGGCGCTTCATCTCCGGCGAGACGCTCGACGAGGCGCTGCCCGCGATCCGCCGCCTGAAGGACGCCGGCCTGGGCACCACGGTGGACGTCCTGGGCGAGTCGGTGACCGCCGAGGCGGATGCCCGCGCCGCCGCCGAACGCTACATCGACCTGCTCGACGCGCTCGCCGCCGGCGACATCGACCGCAACGTCTCGCTCAAGCCCAGCCAGATGGGACTTGCCATCGACCCATCGCTCGCCCGCGAGAACATCCGCCGCGTCGTCGCCAAGGCGATCGAGACGGGCGCCTTCGTCCGGATCGACATGGAGGACCACACCACCACCGACGCCACGCTCGATCTCTGGCAGGCGGTCCGCCCGGTCGGCGCCCACGAGGCCGGCACGAGCGGTGCCGACGTGGGGGTGGTCATCCAGGCCTCGCTCCGCCGCAGCGACCGCGATGTGGAGGCGATGATCGAGGCCGGCGGCCGGGTCAGGCTGTGCAAGGGCGCCTACAAGGAGCCCCACGCGGTGGCCTACGCCGAGAAGTCCGAGGTGGACGAGGCGTATGAGCGGCTGATGCTCCGCCTCCTGCGCGCCGGCCGCTACCCGGCACTCGCCACACACGACGTCCGGCTCATCAAGCGGGCGGTCGAGGTGGCCAAGGCCGAGGGCATCGCCCGCGACGCGTTCGAGTTCCAGATGCTCTACGGCATCCGCCGCGATCTCCAGGAGCAGCTGGTCGGGTCCGGCTACAGGGTCCGCGTCTACGTCCCCTTCGGCGGGCAGTGGTACCCGTACTTCATGCGGCGCTTGGCGGAGCGCCCGGCGAACGTGTCGTTCCTGCTGCGCAACATGTGGCGAGACCACGGGGCAAGCTGAGGCCGGAACGCGCCCAGCCGGCGATCATTGCCTGCCGCCACCGCGCGGCCGCGACGGCCCGACGGCCCGGAGAATCGAAGAGCCGCCGAGTGGAGGTACTCCGGCGGCTCTTGGCGTGCGGTGGGCAATCACCGCGTGAAGGTCAGCGACCTCGGTCGGTGGCGCTGGTCACCAGCGGCGGCTCACCAGCGCTTCGCCGTCTGGCCGTAGACCACGAAGGCGGCGGCGATGGTCCCGAGGAACATCGTCGCCCGGTAGGCGTACCACTTGACGGTCTTCATCGCTGCGTCCCTTGCTCGTGCCTTCCCCTGCAGGATGAGCCTCCTGCAGCGCCGGACCGACAACGTAGCCGCTCGCGTACGCCTTAAGGAATGGCCCATAGGTACTGGTACCCCGCCGCTGATGGTTGGGGGTGCCGACGCGCACCGGGCCCCAGAGACGGGCGCTCCAGGGCCGCCCGTCCTTGCCGCATGGGGCATGATCCCCGCATGAGCGACACCAACGCGCCCAACCTCCCCGCCCTGCCGCCGCGCGGCGACCTTCGCCCTCGGATCCTCGCCGGGGAGCCCACCATCGGCGCCTGGGTCAACCTGGGCTCGCTGACGTCTGCCGAGCTGGTCGCGCGAGCAGGCCTCGACTGGGTGGTGCTGGACCTCGAGCACGGCATGGGCTCCGAGGCGGACATCCACGCCCAGCTGCTGGCCGTCCAAGGCACGCCGACGACGGCGCTCGTGCGCGTCGCGTCGGTGGAGCGCCTGCGGATCGGACGGGCGCTCGACCTGGGCGCGGACGGGCTGGTGCTCCCGCGCGTGGACGCGGTGGCGGACGCGACCGACGCCCTGCGCTGGATGCGCTTCCCGCCAGCCGGGATCCGGGGCGTGGCGCTGCTCAACCGCGGCAACGGGTACTTCGAGCGCGGGCACGCGGAGGTGGCCGCGATCGTGAACCCCAGGCTTGTGGGCGTGTTCCAGGTCGAATCACTCGAGGCCGTGGCGGCGTCGGACGAGCTGGCCGCGATCGAGGGCGTGGACGTCCTCTTCGTCGGCCCGACTGACCTCTCGCACAGCATGGGCATCCCCGGGCGGCTCGGGGAGCCCGCGTTCACCGAAGCACTCGACCGAGTCGTGGCCGCCTGTCGCGCACACGGCAAGTCGGCGGGCATCCTGCTGTCGGACGCCTCATTCGTGCCCGCATACCGCGAGCGCGGGTTCACGTTCCTCGGCATCGGGTCCGACACGGGGTGGGTGGTCAACAGCGCCAGGGCGCAGACGGCCGCGGCGCGCGCGGCCCTCGGCTGAACAGGGTGGCTACCGGCCTGGAACGGCTGCGGGTCGCGCTGGTCGGTCCCGGGTGGATCGGGCGGCGCCATTTGGGCGTGCTGGCCACCGAGCCTGGGGTGGAGCTGGTGGGGATCGTCGGGCGCGAGATGTCCGCCGCCCGGCACGCGGCGGCAGAGTACGGCGGGCGCCCGTACGACGACGAGCGCCGGCTGCTCGACGCCGAGTCGGTGGACGCCGCGATCATCTGCGTGCCGCCGGACGCGCACGGCGCGCTGGAGGGCGCCTTCCTCGAGCGGGGCGTCCACCTGTTCATCGAGAAGCCGCTCGCCGCCGACGAGGCGACGCCCGAGCGGGTGGGGGACGCGATCCGGGCGGCCGGTGTGATCGCGGGCGCGGCCTACCACTGGCGGGCGATGGACACGATCCCGGGCGTCGTCGCGGCGCTGGCTGACCGTCCGCCCCGGCTGCTGGTGGCCGCCTGGCACGACCAGCTGCCGGGCACCGCATGGTGGCGCGACGAGGCGCGCAGTGGCGGGCAGGTGGTGGAACAGGCGACCCACCTCGTGGACCTGGCGCGAAGGCTCGCGGGCGAGGCCGTTCCGGTGGCTGCCACCGCAGACCACCATGCCACCCCGCCGGTGCCCGGTATGACCGCGGCCGTGGCGTCCACCGCTCTGCTCCGCTTCGACTCGGGCGCCGTGGGGACGCTGACCGCGACGTGTGCGCTCGCGGGCCCCAGCGCCGCCGAGCTCAAGCTCCTCGCTGACGGGCTGGCTGTGACCGTGCGCCAGGACGGTGTGCTGTACGAGGAGTCGGCGCCGGGCGGGGTGCGCAGCCGGTACGTCAAGATCGGCAACGACCCGTTTCGCGACGAGGACCGGGCCTTCTTCGCAGCGATCCGCGGCGCCGATCCGTCGCTTCTGTACTGCTCCTACGACGACGCGCTGCGCACGCACCGCCTGACCTGCG
>JBBIIL010000076.1:6676-13938 GCA_037446495.1 Chloroflexota bacterium
CGGGAACCGGGGCCGGCGCTCGGAACCCGCGTCCTACTCCTCGCCCAGGCGCACGACTGGCTGCGGCAGCTCGGCCGGCTGTCCCCGCGAGCCCGTCTGCGACAGCACGACGCCCGCGAGGATCAGCGCCCCGCCGACCAGCTGGACGGGCGCGAGGCGCTCGCCGAGCAGGATCCCCGCCGCCACGATCGTCCACAGCGGCTCCACGGTTGACAGCAGCGACGCCTGGGCGGCGCCCACGCGCTGCGCGCCCGCGTAGAAGAACTGGACGGCGATGAACCCCGCGACCACGCCCACGCCCAGGATCCCGGGCCACGCGCCAGCCGGGATCTGGGCCGGGAACACGGGGTGCGAGAGGACAAGGCAGATCAGCCAGTACGCCGCGGCGGTCGAGCTGAGCATCACGGCGCCCACGACCGTCGCGTTCGTCGCCCCGGCGGTGTCGCTGCCCACCGCGTCGCTGGTCTCGCCCGCGTGCCGGGCGGCCATGATGATCCAGACTGAGTACAGCAGCGGAGCCGCCATGACCAGCAGAAGGCCGTCGACCGGCGGCATCGCGCTCGCGCTGATCCCGCCAACCGCCAGCACCACGCCCGCCACGGCGATCCCGAGCGCCGTCCACGCCCGGCGACCCTCGAGCGGCCGCCCGAACCGCAGCGCCAGCACGGCAACGACCGGCGGGTAGACGTACACGATCAGCGCCGCGAGCGAGAGTGGCGTCGTGGTGATGCCCGCGAAGTAGGTCGCGGTGTTCGAGATGTAGTAGATGCCCAGGCCGACGGACGCCAGCAGGGTCCTCCGGGGCATCGCGACCAGCGCGCGCCGCGCCGTCGGGCTCGCCAGCAGCACGATCCACGCCAGGGCGGCGGCCAGCAGGAAACGCCAGGCCATCAGCGTCAGCCAGTCGATGCCGGCCGCGTAGGCGGGGCGCGCGAAGAGGCCGCCGGAGCCGAACGAGATTGCGCTGATGACGACCAGGGCGACGCCGACGAACCGCGATCGGTTCACGCTCGCGAGGGTACCGGCAGCGGAGCCGCCCGCGGGCCGCCGATCCTCGCCACGGGAGACCCGGCCCCGCGTGAGCGGTCCGCTCCCTCCCGGTCCGCCCCCTTCGGCACCGGGGTTACACTTCCGCCGTGGCAAACCTCAGCGAGCGCGCCGTCCTGGCGCGTGTTCCCTCCCTCGCGTCAGAACCCCTGATGGTGGTCGGGCGGCGACAGCCGGTGGCAATGCCGCCGGGCGCGACGCTCGGCGACTGCTTGCGCGCCATCCAGCGCACCGGCACCGGCGATTCCGTGTTCGTCACGGGTGCCGACGGGCGCCTCAAGGGCGTGCTCACCGAGCGCGACGTCTTCGGCCGCCTGGTCGGCCCCGACGTGGCCTCCAACGTTGACCTCGACGCCCCCGTCGAGGAGTTCATGACCACTGACCCGCACACGTTGCAGCTGTCGCAGACGGTGCGGGATGCGCTCGAGCTCATGCAGTCGGGTCGCTACCGGAACGTGCCGGTGGTTGACGACGATCACCGGCTGGTGGGCGTGGTGCGCCAGGTGGACATCCTCAAGTTCCTCGCGGAGTCCTTCCCCGAGGAGCTGCTCAACCTTCCCCCCCGACCGCATCAGCGCATGGAGCAGGCCGAAGGCGGATGACAACCACAGTGAAGGGCACCGAACGCGACGTCCGCGAGCTCGACCGGGTCACCATCCGGTTCGCCGGCGACAGCGGCGACGGCATGCAGCTCACCGGGACGCAGTTCACGCGGACAGCTGCCGTCTTCGGCAACGACATCTCCACCTTCCCCGACTATCCGGCCGAGATCCGCGCCCCCGCGGGTTCCCTGCCCGGTGTGTCGGGCTTCCAGATCAGCTTCTCGGCATCGGACATCCACACCCCGGGTGATGCGCCTGACGTGCTGGTCGCCATGAACCCGGCGGCTCTCAAGGCCAACCTGGTCGACCTGCCGGCCGGCGCGGCGATCATCGTGAACGCCGACGCGTTCACCGCTGGCAACCTCTCGAAGGCGGCCTACGCGTCCAACCCCCTGAGCGACGGCTCGCTCAAGGCGTACAAGGTGTTCGAGGTCCCGATCGGCAAGCTCAACGCAGCGGCGCTCGACGGCCTCGAGATGACCGGCAAGCAGATCGACCTCACGAAGAACTTCTTCGCGCTGGGCCTGATGTTCTGGCTCTACCAGCGGTCCATGGAGCCGACGCTGCGCTGGATCGACCAGAAGTTCGGGGCCCGCCCCGTGATCGCGGAGGCCAACCGCCGGGCCCTCAAGGCCGGCTTCGCCTTCGGCGATACGACCGAGATGTTCCACACCACCTACAGCGTGCCGAAGGCCAAGCTGCCGCCGGGCACGTATCGAAACATCACCGGCAACGAGGCGACCGGCCTGGGCTTCCTCGCCGCCTCGCGGCTCGCCAAGCGCCCCCTGTTCTACGGGTCCTACCCGATCACGCCGGCCTCGGACATCCTGCACCAGCTCTCCGCGTACAAGTCGTTCGGCGTCAAGACGTTCCAGGCCGAGGATGAGATCGCCGCGATGGGCGCCACCATCGGGGCGGCCTATGGCGGCTCGCTCGCCCTGACCGGCACCTCCGGTCCGGGCGTGGCGCTCAAGTCCGAGGCGATGGGCCTCGCGGTGATGACCGAGCTGCCCGTCGTGATCGTCAACGTGCAGCGGGCGGGCCCCTCGACCGGCCTGCCCACCAAGGTCGAGCAGGCGGACCTGTTCCAGGCCATCTACGGCCGGAACGGCGAATCGCCCATCCCCGTGGTCGCCCCGGCCACTCCCGGCGAGTGCTTCTCGATGGCCATCGAGGCCTCGCGAATCGCGCTCAAGTACATGACCCCCGTGGTCTACCTGTCCGACGCGTCGGTCGCCAACGGCGCCGAGCCCTGGCGGGTGCCGGAGCTCGACGACCTGCCCGACATCTCCGTGCCCAACGTCACCGCGAGTGAGGGGCGGTTCATGCCCTACGAGCGGGACCCCGTCACGCTGTCGCGGCCGTGGGCCCTGCCCGGGACGCCGGGCCTCGAGCACCGCATCGGCGGTCTCGAGAAGGCCGACCGGACGGGCATGGTCTCCTATGACGGCGACAACCACCACAGGATGGTGGAGCTGCGCGCCGCAAAGGTGGCCGGGATCGCGAAGGACATCGCCCCGCTGGAGGTCTTCGGCCCCGAGCAGGGCGAGCTGCTGATCCTGGGCTGGGGGAGCACCTACGGCGCGCTGCGCAGTGCCGCCGAGATCCTCCAGGCGGGCGGGCGCCCGGTGGCCCACGCGCACCTGCGCCACCTGTTCCCCTTCCCGGCCAACACGGGCGACGTCCTGCGGCGGTACAAGACCGTGCTGGTTCCCGAGCTCAACCTCGGCCAGCTCTGGTTCGTGATCCGCGGGACCTACCTCGTGGACGCCGTCGCCTACGGGCGGGTGCTCGGCAAGCCGTTCCGGATCGCCGAGATCGTGGCCGAGGCCGAGCGCCTCCTCGCGGAGCGGGAGTGACCTTGATGACCGACCAGACCATCGTCCCCGCGGAGGCCCTCAAGCTCACCCGCAAGGACTTCGTCGCGGACCAGGAGGTCCGCTGGTGCCCCGGCTGCGGGGACTACTCGATCCTCGCCCAGACCCAGAAGGTGATGCCCGAGTTCGGCGTGCCGAAGGAGAACATCGTCTTCGTCTCGGGCATCGGTTGCTCCGGCCGCTTCCCGTACTACATGAACGCGTACGGGTTCCACTCGATCCACGGCCGCGCGCCAACGCTGGCGACCGGCCTCAAGATTGCCCGCCCGGAGCTGATGCTCTGGGTGGCCACGGGCGACGGCGACGCGCTGTCCATCGGCGGCAACCACTTCCTGCACTCGATGCGCAGGAACCTGGACTTCACGATGGTCATGCACAACAACCGGATCTACGGCCTGACCAAGGGCCAGACCTCGCCCACGTCCGAGTTCGGCAAGCGCACCAAGTCCACCCCGATGGGCTCGGTGGACCGCCCGGTCATGCCGCTCACCCTCGCGATCGCCGCCGAGGCGACCTTCGTGGCGCGGACCGTGGACACCACGACCGAGCACATGCAGGGCACGCTCGAGGCGGCCGGCAAGCACAAGGGCGCGTCGTTCGTCGAGGTCCTCCAGAACTGCAACATCTTCAACGACGGCGCGTGGCGCGAGTTCACCGACCGCGAGTTCCGCGATGACCGGATGCTGGTGCTCGAGCACGGCAAGCCGCTCATCTACGGCAAGGACCGCGACAAGGGCATCCGCCTGCGCGGCCTCCACCCCGAGATCGTCACGATCGGCGAGGACGGCGTGACCGAGGCGGACCTGCTGGTCCACGACCAGTTCGCCGAGGACCCGTACCTCGCGCTCATCCTGTCGCGGATGTTCTGGCCCGAGTTCCCGGTGCCGGTGGGCATCCTGCGCCAAGTGCAGCGGCCGACCTACTCTGAGCTCATCGACGACCAGATCGCCCAGGCGATCGCCAAGTCCGGTCCGGGCGACCTGCGCAAGGTGCTCACGGCCGGCGAGACCTGGACGGTGGAGTGACCGATGCTGTGCCCCGTCTGCCGCTTCGACAACTTCGAGGGCGAGGACAACTGCTCCAACTGCGGAGCCGACCTCGCCAACGCTGACACGCCCCAGCCGGCATTCGACTACCAGGACACGATCCTGGGCGAGCACCTCGATCGGCTGGGCATCGGGTCGCCCGTCACCGTGTCGCCGGGCCTCCCGGTGGCCGACGCCATCCGCCAGATGCACGCGTCCGGCGGCGACTGCTTGCTGGTCGTGGACGACGGGCAGCTGGTGGGCATCTTCACCGACCGCGACGCGGTGGTGAAGGCGACCGACAAGCGCCTCGGGATGTACAAGGTCCGCGACTTCATGACGCCCGACCCGGTGGTCCTGCGCCATGACGACACCCTCGCCGTGGCGATCCACAAGATGGCCGTCGGCGAGTTCCGCCACATCCCGATCGTGGAGGACGGCCGGCCGATCGGCGTGGTGGCGGCCGCGGACGTGTTCCGGCACCTCGTCCTCTCGCTCGGGTGACCATCCGCCCTGTGGCGGCCGGGCCCAGGGTGGCGGTCCTCGCGGACGACCTGATCTGGGCGGCGCGCCTCTCCGACATCGTGCGACGCGCGGGCGGCGACCCGGTCCGCCTGTCGTCCCCGGCGCTGCTCCGCGCCGCCCTGTCCACCCTCGCGGGGTGCGTCGTGGACCTCACGGCGCGCTCGTATGACGGGATCGCCGCCGTGATGGTCGCGGCGACCGCCCATGTGCCCACGGTGGCCGTGGGCCAGCACGACGACGCCGACGGCCGACGGGCGGCGCGCGCTGCCGGGGCCGCGAAGGTCTACACCTACCGGGCGCTGTTCGAGCACGGGGACGACGACCTGGGCGGCTGGGTGGCCGCCCTGCGCGGCGAGGAGGCAGGCAGGTGACCAGGGCGACCATCCCTGCAGATCGGTTCGGTGAGCGGCTGGGGCGAGCACGCGCCGCGGCGGCCGCGGCGGGCCTCGACGCGCTGCTCGTTGGCGTGGGCGCGGACATGCGGTACCTCGCGGGCTACGCGGCGATGCCCCTCGAGCGGCTCACGCTCCTCGTGGTGCCCACGGCGCCGGGCTCAGGGATGACGCTCATCGCCCCGCGGCTCGAGGCGACGCCCGCGCGCGCCTGCCCCGCCGCTGCGACCGGCGTCGTGACGTTGGCGACCTGGGAGGAGACCGAGGACCCGATGCTGCTCGTCGCGTCCGTGCTGGGGAAGACGCGCGGTCGGCCTGCGACCGATCAAAGCGCGGTGGCCGTGTCGGACGGGCTGCGCGCGGCGTTCCTGCTGGGGCTCCAGCGGGTGCTGCCGGGCGCGCGGTTCTCGCTCGCGTCCGCGCTCCTGCGCGGCCTGCGCATGCGCAAGGACGAGGACGAGATCGCGCTGCTGCGCGAGGCGGCGCACGCGGCCGATCGCGTGGTGGCGCAGATCGCCGGTGGTCGGCTCGTCGGTCGCACCGAGGCCCACGTGGCGCACGAGGTCCGGGACCGCCTCGTCGCCGAGGGCCACGACCAGAGCGAGTTCTGGATCGTCGCCTCGGGGCCCAACTCCGCCTCGCCGCACCACGACGCGGGTGAGCGCGTCCTGCGCCCCGGCGAGCCCGTGGTGCTCGACATCGGCGGGATGCTCGGCGGCTATGGCTCGGATATCACGCGCACCATCTGGATTGACGGCGGCGACCCGGCGCAAGGCGTGCCCCCCGACTTCGCGCGCCTGTACGAGGTCCTCCGTCGGGCGCAGTCCGCGGCGACGGCGGCGGTCCGGCCGGGGATCCCCGCGGAGGCCGTGGACGCCGTCGCGCGCGACGTCATCGGCGCGGCCGGCTTCGGGCCCAACTTCATCCACCGCACCGGCCACGGGATCGGCCTCGAGGGGCACGAGGACCCGTACCTGGTGGCGGGGAACGCGGAGCCGCTCGAGGAATCGAACGCGTTCAGCGTTGAGCCGGGCATCTACCTCGAGGGCCGCTTCGGGGCCCGCATCGAGGACATCGTGGTGTGCGGCGGGGACGGGCCGATCGTCCTCAACCAGATGACCCGCGAGCTGCTGGTGGTCCGCGGCTGACGGAACCGCCGCCGACGCCGGCCCATCGCGAGGGGTATCATCGGGCGACCGGTCGGAGTCCACGACCGCCCGACACGAGCCCATCATGATGACCCCCACCACGCGGGTGCCCAGCCCGCGGAACCCGCGCCGGTGAGCCGGCGCAGTCGGCACGGCCGGCATCCGCAAACCGATACGGCTGTGCTGGTCGCGCGCCCCGGCACCGCGATCGCGCCGGAGGAGGAGGCCATCGTCGAAGCGGCTCCGTTCGCGCCGCCCCAGGCCGCGCCCCAGGCTGAAACCGAATCCGAGGCCCTCGCGCCCGCCCCGGCCCTCGAGCCCCTCGCCGAGTCGGCCTCCGCGCCCGGACCCGAGGGTGAGCCGCCGCGCACGACGTGCACGCAGGCGCAGATCCGCCGGTTCATCAAGAGCCGTCCGTGGATCCCCATGCACGAGCTCCGGCGCCGCTTCGGCATCTACGGCGGGGACGACGACGTCACGCCAGTCCGCACGGCCAGCGGCATGATCTTCGTGGGGCTGCCGTTCAGCGAGGGCCGCATGCTCGGCGAGTTGATCGTGAGCGGCGACGTCGGCTACGAGCTGAGCCTGGACCCCGGCGCGCCGATCGTCGTGGGCGTCTACCCCATGCGCCCGGTGCCGCGCGGCT
>JBBIIL010000077.1:0-13888 GCA_037446495.1 Chloroflexota bacterium
AGAGCGCACCGCGATCGATCGCCTCTCCGAGCCGGGTGCGCCCCGCCTCGGCCGACTCGGTACCGGATGCGGCGGGGCCCGGGGCGAGCTCGGGCTCGTTGGGCGCGGCGGGCGAGGCGAGCACACCGGCAACGGCCGCCGGGACCCGCTCGTCGACGGCCTCGGCGACGGGGCTGGCGGCGAGGTCACGGGCGAGAGCCGCGGCGACCCTCGCCGGAACGGCACGGGCCCGCGGCGGCGTGGCCTGCCCCGTCGTGCCGGAGAGCTCCTCGGCCAGGGCGAGCCGGCCGAACTTGAGCAGGAGCATCCGGAAGTCGCGCGCGTAGAACAGCTTGATCCGGACGTCCGGGTAGAGCTCGCGAAGGCGGCGCAGCTTGCGGTTCTTCTTGCGCACGAGGCTCTGCTTCAGCGTCGTCAGCTCGACGTAGAGCTCGAGGTCCGGCAGGTAGAAGTCCGGCGAGAAGCTCTCCACCACCTCGCCGTCCAGCGTCCAGCCGATCGGGAAGGTGTCCGGCTCGTACTCCCAGCGGACGTCGTAGTAGGTGAGGATCCGGGCGAGCTCCGCCTCGCTGGCGTGGGCGAACGCGTGGCGCGTGACGAGGGCGGGGACTCGAGCCTCGTCCGTCACGCGCCGCCGCCGAGAAGGGTGCGGAGGTCGCCCTGCCAGCTGTCGAGGAAGCGCTGCATGTCCGCGACGTCGGCCTCGGCCAGGGCGGGCGAGCCGATCAGGCGCGCCTCCATGACCGGGTCGAGCTCGGGGTGGCGGGCCGTGTCGAGACGCGGACCGGCGGCGTCCTGGACAACGAGCGAGAGCGTCCTGCTGCCACAGTCCCGGCAGGTCAGCTGGACGAACGCCACGTCACCGCGATCGGCGAGGACGGCGATTCCGTCGCCGATGATGGCCGCTCCGCACGAGGTGCAGTCGGCCCCGGCGAGGCGCTTCCGGAGTCCGCGGTGATCCATCGGCGTCCAGTCTACCGACTCGCGGCCCGTCGGGCAGCGCCACGGACGGCATACCCCCATGGGGTATCATCCTCGGCATGGCAGAGACCCCGGCCCGCGCGGCGGCCCACGCCGACCGCTCCCACGGCGAGACCTTCCGGCACAGCTACAGCAAGGATCGCGCGCAACTCGTGCGCCGCCTGTCCCGCGTCGAGGGGCAGGTGCGCGGAATCGCGCGGATGATCGAGCGGGACGAGTACTGCGTGGACATCCTCCAGCAGACGGCGGCGCTGCGAGCGGCGGTGGATGCGATCTCGATCCTGATCCTCGAGGACCACGTCCAGGGCTGCGTCCGAACCGCCGCCGAGCGCGGCGAGGCCGACAAGTACGTGGACGAGGTGATCGACGTGGTCCGCCGGACGCTGGGCCGGCCGATCCGCTCGGGATCGCGCGCGGGCTGAGCCCCGCGTACGGTTGACCATGGCGCGGTCCGGCCGCCACCGGGTCCGCTCGGCGGGCCGAGTTCGTGACCCGACCCCCGGGGCTCGACTTGTCCACCGATTCGCCAGCGCCGGGCAATTCGTGGATAACCCCCTTGACCCCCGGGGGGCTCCCACCCTACTGTCCGCACTCCGCCACCGGCGCGTGCGCCGCGGGAGGCGTCGTCAGCGAGGGGCGCCGGGGAAACCCGGGCCGGAACTGGCCTGACGGCGCGAGACCGCATCGGACGCCCGCCGAGGCGAACGATCACGCCGGGAGCGGCTCCCGGACGGCCCCGGCATTCGACCACAGGAGGGTGCCCCTGGACCGGCCGAGAGGTCCGCTCCCGACGCGCGTTTCGGACCTCCCGCACCTCCCCGACGCGTTCGAGGTCGTCCTCGGCGCTGGCCTCGGCGCGCTCGGCGTCTCGCTGACCCCCACCGCCCGCGCCGCCATCGACGGCCACGTGCGGCTCCTGCTCGCGTGGAACGAGGCGATCAACTTGACCGCGATCCGCGACGCGGCCGAGGTCGCCCGGGTCCACGTGCTCGACAGCCTCGCGGCGGCGCCGCTGCTCGACGGGCTGGGCATCCGCCGGCTCCTCGACCTCGGGTCCGGGGGCGGCTTCCCAGGCCTCCCGCTCGCGGCGGCGCTCGGTGCCGATCGGGCGCTGCTCGTGGACTCGGTGGGCAAGAAGGTCCGATTCCTGAGGACGGTCATCGAGGCGGTGGGGATGACCCACACCACGGCCGCGGAGCAGGTGCGCGCTGAGGCGCTGGCGCTCGACCCCCGCGATCGGGAGGGCTGGCCGGCGGTGACCGCGCGTGCCGTCGCGCCCCTGGCCGAGCTGATCGAGGTGGCGCTCCCGCTCGTCGCCCCGGGCGGCGTGCTGGTTGCCTGGAAGGGCGCCTCCGCGGCGGACGAGCTGGCGGCCGCCGCTCCTGCCCTGAGGGCACTGCTCGCCGGCCCAGCGCGGATCCTCGACGCGGGCGTGCCCGGGCTCGACGAGCATCGGCTTGTCGTCATCCCGCGAGGCGGGCCCATTGACCCGCGCTTTCCGCGCGACCCGGCCGAGCGGCGGCGGCGTCCGCTCTGAGGCAGCCCGACTGCGTTAACCTCGGGTCATGCGCGCGCTGGTCCTCTCGGACATCCATGCCAACATCACTGCGCTCGACGCTGTGCTGGCGGTTGCACCCGCCACAGACGAGGTGTGGGCCCTCGGCGACATCGTGGGCTACGGCCCCGAGCCCGATGCCGTCGTGGACCGCCTCCGGGAGCTGGGCGCAGTGGGGGTCCGCGGCAACCACGACGCGGCGGCGCTGGGCGGCGACGAGATCGAGTCGTTCAACGTGGACGCCCGCCGCGCGATGGAGTGGACGCGCTCTGCCATCGCGGACGGCACGAGGGCCTGGCTGGCAGCCCTCCCAGATCAGCTCGTCCGCGGTGACTGGACGCTGGTCCACGGCAGCCCCCGAGACCCGATCTGGGAGTACATCACCTCGACGCCGGTCGCCCGCGCCGCCTTCGCCGGCCTGGACACTCCCCACGGCCTCCACGGCCACACGCATGTCCCCATCGGCTATCTGGAGGACGACGGCGCGCTCGAGACGATGAGCCCCGGGTCCGGCTCCGTGCTGGAGATCGGACCGCGTCGGGCGCTGCTCAACCCGGGCAGCGTTGGCCAGCCCCGCGACGGCATCCCGGCCGCGTCGTGGCTCATCCTGGACACTGGTGCAGACACCGCCACCTGGCAGCGGACGGCCTACGATGTCGCGACGGTCCAGGCTGCGATGGAGGCGCTGCGACTGCCGCCCAGGCTCGTCGAGCGGCTGGCCCACGGGTTGTAGCCTGACGGCACAGGCGGACACGATGTGCCGTAGAGTCGGTCCCGGCACCAGTCTCGGACGCCGCTGACGTCCCCCACGAGGTCTCCCCGAACAAGCCCATGATCGGTGGCAGACGACCCATCCAGGGTCGCAAGATCGCGGACAAGCGCGTCCGGGTTGAGCGGCCGCACTCCGCGTACTTCAGATACTCGGGCCCCGGCCAGCTCGTCGCCAAGCCTGCCGCGTCAGCACCGCGCTCCGGCCTCGGCCGCGGGCTCATCCGGGTCAAGGCGTGGCTCATCGGCCGACCCCTCGCGAGCGAGGAGGAGATCGGCGAGCGGCTGTCCAAGCGACTCGCCCTGCCGATCTTCAGCTCGGACGCGATCTCGTCCTCCGCCTACGCGACCGAGGAGATCCTGAAGGTCCTGGTGCTGGCCGGCGCGGCCGCCCTCTACCTCTCGATCCCGGTCGCCATGGCGATCGTCGGACTGCTGACGGTCGTCGCGATCTCGTACCGCCAGGTCTGCCGAGCCTTCCCCGGGGGCGGCGGCGCCTACGCGGTCGCCCGTCAGGAGCTCCTCCCCATCATGGGGCTCGTGGCCGCGGCCGCGCTGCTCATCGACTACGTCATGACAGTGGCCGTCTCCACGTCCTCGGCAATGGACCAGCTGATCTCGATCGTGCCCGGCATCGACAGCGGCAGCGACCACAGGCTGCGCATCGCCATCGCGCTGACGGTGATCGCGCTGATCACGATCGCCAACCTCCGGGGCCTGCGCGAGTCGGGGAACATCTTCGCCGTCCCGACATATCTCTTCGTCGGACTGGCGCTGACGATCGTCGCGACCGGCGTGTTCCACGTCGTGACGGGCAACGTGACCCCCTTCCCGCGCCAGCCGGAGGCCGTGCCGATGGGCACGCAGGCGATCGGGATCTTCCTGATCCTGCGGGCGTTCGCATCCGGCTCGGTTGCCCTGACCGGTGTCGAGGCGATCGCCAACGGGGTGCCGGCCTTCAAGCCGCCCGAGGCGAAGAACGCAGGCAACACGATGCTCGCCATGGCCATCCTGCTGGGGGTGATCTTCATCGGCGTGACCGTCATCGCGCTGCGCTACGAGATCGTCCCGTCGGCCGACCTGTCCGGCGGCCCCACGGTGATCGCGATGGTCGCGCAGACCGCGTTCGGGCGCAGCAGCCCGCTGTACTACCTGTTCCAGATCGCCACGGCGCTGATCCTGTTCCTCGCCGCCAACACGAGCTTCAACGCCTTCCCCCGCCTGGGCGCCATCCTGGCCGAGGACGGCTACTTCCCGCGCCAGTTCGGGTTCCGGGGCGACCGGCTGGCGTTCAGCTGGGGGATCATCCTCCTGGCGGGGATCGCGGCCGCCATCTACGTGGCGTTCGAGGGCAACACCACCGGGCTGATCCCGCTCTACTCGGTGGGAGTGTTCGTGTGCTTCACCCTCTCCCAGAGCGGCATGGTGCGCCACTGGGTCCGCACCCACGAGAGCGGCTGGTGGTGGCGCGGCGCGGTCAACGCCTTCGGTGCCCTGCTGACGCTCGTGGTGCTGGTGATCGTCCTGACCGAGAAGTTCGAGCGCGGCGCGTGGGTCGTTGCCGTGCTGATCCCCACCCTCGTCGCCATGATGCTGTTCATCCAGCGCCAGTACAAGGCGTCGGCGAGGCAGCTGGCGGTCCGCGCGGACTTCGTGCTCCCGCCGGCCCTGCGCGAGGAGCGGGCTGTCGTGCCCGTGTCCGCGCTCAACCGCGCGGTCATCCGCGCCGTGAATGTCGCGCGCTCCATCGCCGACGACGTGCTCGCGGTGTACATCTCGAGCGACCCCGAGGACGCGCGGGAGATGCGGGAGCGCTGGGAGCGTCAGGTGCCGGGCGTCCAGCTGGTCATCGTCGAGTCGCCGTATCGCGCCCTGGCGGGACCGTTGATGGCCTACCTCGACGTCCTCGACCGCGCCTGGCCGCCCGACAAGGTGCAGCCGATCACGTTCGTGGTGATCCCCGAGTACGTCGCACGCCACGCATGGGAGCGGATCCTCTACAACCAGTCGGCTCGCCGACTCCGCTCGCTGCTCGTGGGGCGGCCCCACACGGTCGTCGTGGACGTGCCGTACCGTCGCGACGAGACGGGTCGCTTCCAAGGTCTCGATGCCGATCCGCACCGCGAAGGTGTCCCAGCCGATACCTGACGCGCTCCCCCAACGCGGCTGACACGCCTGCCCCGGTGGTATCGTGACCCTCCGCGACGGCCGAACGGATGCCTTCGGGGCGTCCCCCCGTCGCGTCACTGTTGCTGGAGGCGCATCGCCCGTGGCCGACACGTCGGCACCCCAGTTCCGGCGCGCCGTCGTGGCGCTGTCCGGTGGACGGACCGACCGACCCATCGTGGCGCTCGCGGCGGAAGTGGCCAGGCAGCACCACGCTGAGCTGGTCGGCGTCCACGTGGTCGAGATCGACTGGACCCTCCCCCTCGATGCCGACGTCGCGGGCCGGTCGGAGGACGCCCAGCGGGTCCTGGACATCGCGGAGGCGACAGCGGAGGGTGCCCGCTATCGTCTCGAGACGGTGTTGCTCCAGGCTCGAGACGTGGGTGCGGCAATCGTGGACGAGGCTTCCGAGCGCCACGCCGACATGATCATCTGCGGCCTGCCCTTCCGTCGACGCTTCGGCGGCGACTTCGCGATCGGCCGCACTATCCCGTACATCCTGAAGAACGCGCCGTGCGCGGTCTGGGTGGTCCGCGAGGCGATGCCAGAGGAGCAAGCATGAAGGCCGTGATCGTGGGCTGCGGGCGCGTGGGCGCCGGCCTGGCCGACGCACTGGACCATGCCGGGTGGCAGGTCCTGATCATCGATCGCGCGTCAGCGGCGTTCGACCGCCTCCCGTCAGGGTTCGGTGGCACCGCCCTCCGCGGCGACGGGACCGACGAGGACACGCTGCGTCGGGCGGGCGCCGAGGGGGCCGACCTGTTCCTCGCGCTGACCGAGGGAGACAATCGCAACATCATGGCGGCGCAGCTCGGGGTTGAGGCGCTGGGCGCAGTGCGCACGATGGCCAAGATCAACGACCCGGTCCGCGCGGAGGCCTATGCCGACCTGGGCATCGCGACGCTGTGCCGGACCAACCTGATGGAGACGGCGGTCCTCGCCTTCCTCGGCCAGGCGGCCGGCGACCGGCCAGGGATCTTCGTCCCGGAGCGCGCGCACACCCACGTGATCGCCGGCGGTGCCGCCGACGCCCTGACCAGCCCGGAGGCCTGAGTGATGTTCGTGCTGGTCGTCGGCGGCGGCAAGGTGGGCTACTACCTCGCCAAGGAGCTCATCGATTCGGGCCACGAGTGCGTCCTGATGGAGAAGGACCGCACCCGCGCGGAGACCATCCGCGACGAGATCGGATCGGTCGTCATCGCGCAGGACGGGTGCGAGGGGAAGTACCTGCGCGAGGCGGGTGCCAACCGGGCGGACATCGTGGCGGCGGTCACCGGCGACGACGAGGACAACCTCGTCATCTGCCAGATGGCGAAGCACCACTTCGCCGTGCGGCGGACCATCGCGCGCGTCAACAACCCCAAGAACGAGGCGCTGTTCCGGCACCTCGGCGTGGACGAGATCATCAGCCCCACCCGCATGATCCTCGGCTCGATCGAGCAGGACATCCCGGTCCACGAGCTGCTGCACCTCGCGGCCCTGGGCGTGGGGGAGCTGGAGATCATCGAGGCGCACCTGCAACCGGGCTCACCCGCGATCGGGCGGGTGGCGCTGGACCTGGTTGTCCCGGCCGGCTGCTCGCTGTTCGGGGTGATCCGGAAGGGCTTGCCGACGCCCCTCCACCTGGACACGGTCCTCGAGGAGGACGACAAGGTGATCGCGATCGGGCGGCCGGACTGCGAGGCGGCGTTGCGGGACCAGCTCATCGGGGAGTTCGCCGAGGCATAGGGAGCAACCCGGCATCAGCGCCGGCGCAGCGTCGCCAGCCATGCGTCCACGCGCCCCACGGGGAGCCGTGTCTCAAGCACCTCCGGCTCGATCGCCTCGATCGTCCACCCGTCGGCGGCGACGAACGACCGCCGGAGCATCGTCCGGGTGATCCGCTGCGGCCCGTAGCCGAACGGGTTGCGGGCACTCCAGCAGACGATCAGCGCCCGCCCGCCCGGACACACGACGGCTGCCACGGAACGCGCGTAGCGTCGCCGGTCATCGGGCTGGAGCACGTGGAACAGGCCGACGTCCAGCGCCGTGTCGAAGGCTCCCCGCGCCTCCGGGGCCACGTCGCCGAGGCGCTCGAGCTCGAGCGCGTCCGCCTCGACGAAGGAGACCGCGACGCTCCGGGCGGCGGCCTTCGCCCGCGCCTTGTCGACCGCAAGGGGCGAGATGTCGACGCCAACGACCCGATGACCGAGCGCCGCGAGGAGGAGTGCGTGCTCGCCAGTGCCGCAACCGGCGTCCAGGACGGCGCCCGTGATGGAGCCGGACGCCACGAGCCGCTCGACGACACCCTGAGGCCGCCCGATGTCCCACGTCGGCGTGCCCCCGTAGGCGACGTCGAACATCGAGAGCGGGCGCTCGACACGATTGCCGGGCGCCCGCTCCATGCCGCGTTCGGGCACGACGAGAGCTAGAAGATCCGGTTCGCCACCTCGGCCGGGGCGAGCAGGAGCTCCTTGAGCTCGGCGTCGACCTTGAGCAGCGAGATGTGCGCGCCGGCCATCTCGAGCGACGTGCAGTACTCGCCGACGTAGCTGCGGAAGACGTTGATGCCCTTCTCGGCCAGCCTCTTGTGCGCGATGCCGTACAGGAGGTAGAGCTCGCTGATCGGCGTCCCGCCCAGGCCATTGACCATGAGCGCGACCTCGTCGCCGGCGACGAACGGCAGGTCTGGAACAATGGCGTCGAGGAGCAGGTCAACGATCTGGTCGGCCGTCCCCATCGTCACGCGCTCGCGGCCCGGCTCGCCATGGATGCCGATGCCGACCTCCATCTCGCCGTCAGCGATCTCGAACAGCGGGGTGCCGCGGACGGGCGGGGTGCAGGACGAGAGCGCGACGCCCATCGTCCGGACCCGCCCGATCACCTTCTCGCCGACGCGGACGCACTCCTCGAGCGAGCCGCCCTTGTCCGCCATGGCCGCTGCGGCCTTGATGACGAAGAAGTTGCCTGCCACGCCGCGCCGGCCGATCGTCCAGGTCGAGTCCTTGACGGCGACATCGTCGTTGACCAGGAGGTAGCCGATCTTCTGGCCCTCGGCCTCGCACAGCTCCCTCGCCATCTCCCACGCGGTGCGGTCGCCCGTGTAGTTGTTGACGATGAACAGCACGCCGGCGGGCGTGTCCATGAGCTTGGACGTCTCCGTGACGAACTCGACGGGCGGGCCGGCGAACACGTCTCCCGGGCAGGCCGCGTCGAGCATGCCGGGCCCGACGATCATCGTGTGGGCCGGCTCGTGGCCGGATCCGGAGCCCTGGATGATCGACACCCGGTCCTTCTTCGGCATGTCGGCCCGGTAGATCAGGTTGTACTTGGGCTCGAACTTGAGCGAGCCTCCCGATGCCAGGGTCACGCCCTCGAGGAACTCGGTGACGAACGTCTTCGGGTCGTTCAGGAACTTCCTCATGCCGTTTCTCCCTGTTCGTGCTGTTCGCGCCAAGCGGCGCTGATCGCCTGGAGAATCACGCCGATCGCGGTGGCTCCGGCGTCCACGGAGCCGATGCTCCGCTCGCCCGTGTACGCAGCCCGGCCGCGCATCGCGAGCATCGACTTGGTGTCCTCAGCCGCCTTGACGGCGACATCGGCGGCACGCTGGATGGCCGCCACCCCGTGGTCGCCCTGCATGGCCGGATCGTCGATCGCGGCTTCGAGGCTGTCGGTGGCGGGGACGAGCGCATCGAGGAGGGTCTTCTCGCCGAGGGAAGCGCCACCACGGGCCATGATCCCGGCGATCGACGCCCGGAGCATGGCGATGACGTCCTCCGGCGCGAGCTCGGTCCTGTCGCCGGCGGTCGCCCCGGCGCGCAGGAACGCGGTGCCCCAGATGGGCCCGCTCACGCCACCGACCTTGCCGGCGATGACAAGGCCGATCTTCTTGAGCACGCTCCCTGCGCTGGTCTTGTCGAACGTGTCGTAGTCGGCGACGACGACCTCGAACCCGTTGCGGAGCGAGTAGCCGAAGTCGCCGTCTCCGACGACCGAGTCGAGCTGGGCGAAGTAGTCCGCGTTGTCAACGATCGTCCTCGCCATCGTCTTGATGACGAGGTCGAGGTCGTCGATCGACGCCTGTGTCATCCGGACCTCCTTGTTCACTGGTCGGCTGCCGGCTTGGCGCTACGGGGCGAGGCAGGCCTCGACGTCGGCGAGGGTCACGAACGTGCCGGGCCTGGCGCCCGAGCGGTTGGCGATGACCACTGCCTCCTCTCCATCCGGGTCTCCGAGGGACGAAACCACGAGGGTTGCCTCGCTGAAGTCCTCCTTCTCCGTGTACCCGTTCACGGTGACCAGACAGCGCAGGCCGGCGGCAACCGCTGCCTCGAGGCCGTTGCGCGAGTCCTCGACGACGAGCACCGCCGCCGGGTCGACGGCGAGGCGCTCGAGGGCGAGCAGGTAGATGTCGGGGGCCGGCTTCTTGCGCGGGACGCAGTCGCCCGCGAGGAAGGCGTCGAAGCGGGCTGCGCGCTCGGCGCCGACCGCGTACTCCAGGATCGCGTGGACCGATGCCTCGGCGGACGTGGACGCCACGCCCAGCTTCCAGCCCGCATCCTGAGCGGCCGTGATGAGCCGGCGAATGCCGGGGCGCGGAGGCAGCCTGCCCTCGGCGACCATCTCGGTGTAGATGGCCGTCTTGCGCTTGTGCCACCGGGCGATCTCGGAGGCCTGCGCCTCCGGCTCCGTGGGCAGCCCGGCGGCAGCCACGAACTCCGGGGTGAGCAGGCTCGCCATGCGCTCCTTGCCCCCGCCGATCCGGAGCCGCCGCCCGTACTCCTCCACCGACCACTCGACCGGGAGGCCGAACTCGCGGAAGACCTGGTTGAACGCCGGCAGGTGGCCGAACCGCTCGGTGTCGGCAAGGACGCCGTCGCAGTCGAAGACGAGCGCGTTCACCACGCCTTCCCCGCGCTGCCGAACATCCGGATGTGATCCTCGGCCATCGCCTTGACGGCGGCCCGCTGGACCTTCATCAGGGCCGGCGGGTCGTACTCGCCCGGATGCGCGGTCATGTAGTCGAAGCCCGACCGCATGAAGGCGATCTTGAGCGCGGTCGAGATGTTGACCTTGGCGCAGCCCCGTGCGATCAGGTCGCTGAACTGCGCGGCGCTCATGCCCGTCCCGCCGTGGAGCGCCACCGGGATGCCGGTGGCCTCGACGATGTCGGTCACCCGCTGGGCGTCCAGGGTCGGCGCCGTCTTGTAGGTCCCGTGGGCGTTGCCGATGGCCGGGGCGAACACGTCCACCCCGGTGGCCCTGACGAAGTCGACGACGGTCTCCAGCGACTGGACGTGCTGTGCCTCGTCGCCGGTCATCTCCTCCGTCCGCTTGAACCCCTCGATCTCGCCCTCGACGTGGGCCCCGTACCGGCGCGCCTCGGCGACGACCTCGATGCACTGGCGGCGGTTCTCCTCGACCGACAGCTTCGATGCGTCGAACAGCACCGAGTTCCAGCCCATCGCGAGGCAGTCGGAGATCACCTGCCGGTCCGGGCAGTGGTCGAGGTGGAGCGCGACCGGCACGGTGACCCGCTTGGCCATCGCTGCCCACATCGCGTACATGACCTCCGTGCCGGTCATCTGCACGTGCTTGACGGAGGTCTGGAGGATGACCGGGGCGCGCAACTCCTCGGCAGCCGCGAGGACGGCGTCCATCGTGAGGTCGTTGATGACGTTGATCGCGGCGACGCCGTATCTCTCGGCGAAGGCGCGCTCGAGGATCTCCTTGGTCGAAACGACCGGCACCTCACACCTCCTGGACGGGACGCACAGTGGGTTGGGACGGGACGTCAAGCAGGAACCGGGCGTTGGTCTCGTCCACGACGAGGACGTCGACCACGCCCGTGCGCAGGACCCCCAGGATCGCGAACGGCTTCTCGGTCTCGCTCACGACGACGACCACGGTGGGAACCGCGCGAAGCTCCTCGAGGGACAGGCCCACGAGGCGCGCCGTCCCAGCCGATTCGAGCCGCGAGCCGGTCACGTCGACGTAGTTGCCGAGCACATCCCCGACGGCCCCGGCCGTGCGCAGGCGCCGGATCTCCTCGATCGAGAAGCAGCCCGAGCGGACCATCGTGCAGTCGTCGTCCGTGCCGCCGATCCCGACCAGCGCCATCGACGCCCCCGCGGCGACACGCAGCGTGTCGGCGACGGCCGACTGGCGCAGCAGCTGGTCGCGCATCCCGACGCTCTCGACATACGCCGGCGCATACAGCTGGACCGCCTGCCCGCCGGCGCGGGCCGCGAGGCTGCTGACGATCTCGTTGGGATTGGTCGGCGAGTCCGCGAGCGGCGACCCGCCCATGGCGCTCACGAACGTCACGTCCATGCGCCGCCCGGGTATGAAGAACCTCGGGACCTCGCCCGTGTCGCGCCCGTGGCTGACCGCCACCACGGAACCATCGGCGAGCCGCCGCTCCAGGAACCGGGCCGCCCCGCGGGCCACCTCCTCGCGCTGGGCGACGGGGTCGCGCCGCGCCGGGGCGACGATGACGTCCGCCAGGTGGAACCGCTCGCGCAGCGCTCGCTCGATGTCAAGGTGCAGCCAGGGCGGCGTGGCGATGCGGATGTCGACGACCTTCGTGGCGCGCGCACGATCCAGCAGGCGCTGGACCTTGGGCCTCGACAGCCCGAACTCGCGTCCGAGCACCTCCTGCGTCAGCCCGTCCACGTAATAGCTGTGCGCGATGCGGGCGAGCAGCTCGAACTCGTCATGGCCAAGGTTGTCGAGCGACGACATCCCACCTCCGGTGGCGTGCGCAATTGCTCACGAGTGGGCAGATGTACGTGGACATTCTGCGCCACCACGACGCCCGGTGCAACGGCCCAGACCGCGAACGTCGGCGCCCTGGGCTTGAACACCCGCGACCCGGACGCCAACGCCTGCGGCCGAGGCGCGACGGCGGCTCCTGGGCAGGACGCCGTCTCGATGGGCAGATGACGCATCCATCGTCCCATGTTATGGACACTTACCTTGACAACATCATTGACAGGGTTCTACCCTCCGCGGTGTCCGATGGGCGGCCAACCCGCTTCGTCGGCGACCACGTCAACCACAACCGGCTGCGTCGAGCCGCCGGGGGACCAGCAGGAGGATGACCGATGACGCCAATGCGCCGCCCGTCGCCCTTCAGCGAGCTCGTCACGCCGCGCCCCGAGACGTACCGTCGCGTCGCCGACGAGCGCAGCGCGGACGCCGGGGGGGCCTGACCGATGTCCACCGCGCGCCGGCCGGACCGGGATGCGACCCGACCGGTCTACGTCATCAGCGTCGCTGCGACACTCGTCTCGGCGCACCCCCGAACCCTCCGGATCTACGAGGACGAGGGCCTGGTCTGCCCGGCGCGCACGCCGACCAATATCCGGCTCTATTCCGAGGAGGACATCCGGCGGATCCTGTGGATCCGTCACCTCACCCGGGACCGCGGGGTGAACCTCGCGGGGGTCCGCACCCTGTTCGAGCTCGAGGAGCGCCTCGGCAAGCGGATCCTGGAAGCCCTCTACGACGAAGGCACCCGCGGTCGTTCGGCGGAGCAGCCCCAGCCCGGCCCGGCCGGCGCGCAGGGCGACCCCGCCGCGGGCGACCGCTGACCAACTCCTGATCACGACCCATCGTCGCGCCGGACCGCCGGCCCGGCACGCAAAGGAGATCTGATGGCGAAGCAGGCGAAGACGCAGCAGGAGGCGGCGCCGGAGAAGACCGGCGTGCGGGAGGTCCCGCTCGTCGCGCTCCGGGAGACGGTGATCTTCCCGGAGATGATCGTGCCGCTCCAGGTTGGCCGCGAGAAGAGCGTCGCGGCCCTCAACGCGGCGGTGGAAGCCGGCGGCCCCATCGTGCTGGTCACGCAGCGCACGGCGGAACAGGAGGACATCTCCGACCCGGCTGAGCTCTACGAGGTGGGCACGATCGCCAAGATCGCCCAGGTCGTGCAGCTCCAGGACGGCACCGTCCGGGCCATCGTCCAGGGCCAGAACCGGGTCCGCGTTCGGAGCTTCGCCAAGACGACCCCGTACCTCTCCGCGACGATCGAGGACCTCCACGACGCCGTCCCGACGGGCGTCGAGATCCAGGCGCTGATGCGCAGCGTGCAGGCGCAGATCGAGCAGTACGTCGCCAACGGCGCTCCGGTGCCGCCCGAGGCGGGCGTCGCAGCCCGCAACATCACCGAGCCCGGCCTCCTGGCGGACATGGTGGCGTACAGCCCCGAGATGTCCACCGAGCAGCGCCAGGAGCTGCTCGAGACCACCGACGTCGAGCAGCGGCTCAAGCTGGTGAGCGCGTTCCTCGCGCGCCAGACCGAGATCCTCGAGCTCAAGGGAAAGATCCAGAGCGAAGTCAAGTCCGAGATGGACAAGACCCAGCGGGAGTACATCCTCCGCGAGCAGCTCAAGGCGATCCAGCGCGAGCTGGGCGAGGACGACCCGCAGCAGG
>JBBIIL010000078.1:0-13874 GCA_037446495.1 Chloroflexota bacterium
GGCCCTCGAGGCCGCCCGCGACTGGGGCCACGGTCGGGTCGGCCGGGCTGACCGTGGCGGGCGCGGCATTCGACGGCCTCGGGGGAACGAAGCTGGGTTCCGGTTCCATGGGCGCGGTGGTCTCACAGGCGAGGTTGGGAATCTTGAGCATGGGTGCTGCGAGTCACCCCCCAAGCCCGTCTGTGCCAGGGTCTGATCGCCGCCGGAGCGGTTCGCTCCACCTGCACATAACGCCGCCGAGCGCGGAAAGGTTACGGGTGGAGGATGCGATGAGGATGAGGTTGCATTCAGGTTTCTTAAGGTAAGCCGCGACACCACGGTCGGCGACGCCGGTGGCAGCCGCTCGCCGCGGCGTATCCTCGGCCGATGCCGAGCCTGCCGCGCCCTCGCCGCCTCGCGCCGCGCCGCGCCCGCACTGCCGCCCGCGGCGCGCCGCGCCCGCCCATCGTCGTGGTCGTGGGCGATCTCGTCCTCGACGTGGTGCTGGCACCGGACCGCGGCGTCGAGCGCGGGACGGACGTCCTTGGCCGCGTCGTGATGCGCCAGGGCGGCTCTGCCTCCAACGCAGCACGCTGGCTGGGACGTCTCGGGATGCGGCCCGCGCTCGTGTGCGCGGTGGGGCGTGACGCGACCGGGCGCGCGCTCGTGGCTGACATGGCGGGCGACGGCGTGGACGTCAAGGCGGTGCGCGTGGCGGGCGCGCCGACCGGCCGGATCGGCGTGCTGGTGGAGCCGGGCGGCGAGCGGTCGTTCGTGACCGAGCGCGGTGCGGCCCTGCGGCTCCGGCCGGAGGACCTGCGCCCGGAGTGGTTCGCGGGGGCGGCCGCCGTGCACCTCCCCGCCTACTCGCTGCTCGACCAGCCGCTGGGACTGGCCGGGATGGCCGCGGCAAGGCTGGGGCACGCGGCGGGTGCGCTCGTGACGGTGGACCTGAGCTCGTCGGCGCCGCTGCTGGCGCACGGGCGACGGGCGGCGGTCCGGCTCATCGAGGAGGCGGCGCCTGACCTGCTGTTCGCCACCCGCGACGAGGCGCGCGCGCTCCTGGGCCCCAAACGTGAGGAGCGGCTGCTCGAGCTGGCGCCTGCGGCGGTGGTGAAGCGCGGCCGCAAGGGCGCCACGGTGCTGCTGCGCGAACCGGCCGACGTCCTCCGCTTCGAGGTTGCCACGACCCCGGTCCAGACCGCGGACACCACCGGTGCGGGCGACGCGTTCGACGCCGGGTTCCTCGCCGGCTGGCTCGAGGCGCGCCGGAAGGGACTGGCCGAGGCGGCGGCGCTCCAGCGGGGCGCGGTGCTGGGCAACCGGACCGCGCTGCGCCAGATCACGGCGCGGCCGTCGGAGCTCTCGATCGGCTAGGACGGGCTGTGGCCCGGGCGGGCGGGCATCGTCAGCCGAGCACGAAGCGCTCGAACCAGTCGAGCATCCGCGTCATCCGGTCCACGCGGCGGTCGATGCGCCCGGTCGCCTGGATCACGTGGTACTCCTCGGGGTAGAGGACGAACTCCACGGTCCGCCCGAGGTAGCGCAGGGCCACGAACAGCTGCTCGTTGTCCGAAGCTGGGCACCGGCGGTCGCTCTCCGACTGGAGCATGAGCAAGGGCGTCGTGACGTTGGCCACATGGCGCAACGGCGACTGGCGCCACAACGCGTCGATGCCCTCGGGCGTGGTGGGATCGCCCATGCGCCCGGTCCAGCAGTACTCCGGCCCGCAGTCACTGCCCGCCCAGGCGCTGATCTGATTGGTCACGCCGTTCTCGGACACGGCCGCCCTGAACCGATCGGTCGTCCCGACCAGCCAGTTGACCATGAACCCGCCGTACGACAGGCCGAGTGCGCCGAGCCGGCCCGGGTCCGCGAGGCCGAGCGCGACGACATGGTCCATCGCCGCGTGGACGTCGTCGGCGTCCGCGCCGCCCCAGTCGCCGAGCTGCGGGGCGATCCACTCGCGCCCGTACGTTGCCGAGCCGCGGATGTTGGGCAGGACCACCCGGAAGCCGCGAGCGCACAGCAGGGCCACCTCGAGGCTGGGCGCCGGGGCCCACGCGCCGAGTGGCCCGCCGTGGACGTCAACGATGGTCGGCAGCGGGCCGTCGTCGCCGTCAGCGGGCGACGCGATCCAGCACTCGATGGGTCCGCCGGGACCCGGCGCCTCCACCTGGCGCATCTCCGGCCAAGCCACGCCGTCGAGCCAGTCGCCGCCCATCGTCGTGAGGGCGTGGAGCTCGCCGTCGGGGTCGGCCAGGCACAGCTCCGGCGGGCGGGCGTTGAGGGTCGCGACCACGGTGATCGTGCCGCCGACCGTCGCGGCCACCGAGTTCGCCATCGCGTCGCCATGGGCCGCGCGCTGCGGATCGCCGACCGGGCGGCCGGTTGACGGATCCACGGGGAACCGCCAGGGATGCGTGCGGCCGCGGTCCGAGACGAGCGCCACCACGACGTCGGGCGCGGCCCAGACCGGGCCCGGCCGCTGGTCAACATGCCAGCCGGTCAGGTCCGAGTCGGCCCAGTTGCCGACGGGGCGGTCGAGGTCGGCCGCGAGCGCCCAGGGTGCGTCCGAGCCGTCGAGTGGCGCGGCGTGCAGCGTGGGCGGGAGGTCGTCGTGGCCATCGGGGTCGTCCACGCCGATGCCCACGATGAAGCGGCCGTCGGGCGAGTAGGCGGGGGCCCGAACTGGACCGGCCAGGGCCAGGACCTCGCGCGGCTCGCCGCCCTCGAGCGAGGCCTCCCAGACCGACGTCCTGGGCCGGCGGTCCGCGTCCGGGCGCGGGTCCGCCGTGAACGCCAGCGCGAGGCTGTCGGGGCGCCACGCCGGCACGCCGCTGACGCCGCCCGCGATCTCAGACACCTCTCGAGGAGCCCCGCCCCCGTCCGACGCCACGGCGAACACGTGCGAGTGGCGGTCCACGTAGCCGGTCTCGTCCCACCGGTAGTCGATGACCGTGATGACGCGCGCGGTGGGCTCGGGCCGCGACCCGTCGGCCCTCGCGGGCTGTTCGCCGATCACGAACCGCAGGGCGCCCGCCTCCGCGATGAAGGCGATCAACCGGCCGTCCGGAGACCAGACGGGCTGACCGGGATCGAGCTCGCCCAGGGCAAGCTGGGTCGCGGGCTCCTGGCCGTCCAGGCCCGCGACCATCAGATGCGCCCGATGCTCGCCCGGGACCTTGCGCGTGAACGCCACGCGGGTCCCGTCGGGGCTGATCGCCGGGCGCATGTCGCGGACATGACCGTCAGTCAGGCGCCGCGGCTCGCCGCCCCCGGGCACCGCCACCACCCACAGGTGCGAGACGTAGTCCAGCCCGTCCACGACACGTCGGGTGACCACCGCCCGCGACCCGTCACGCGCAAGGTCGTGCTCCTCGAGCACGACCTGCTCGAGGAGGATCTCGGGGGTGGGCTGGCGGAGGAGCGGCGCGCTGATCGACATTGAGGGAGCGTAGACCGGCCGCCGCGTCCACGACACGACGTTGCGGCTGTCAGTCCGCTCACCCGAGGCGGCGCGGTCGCTGGCGCTCGCATTGCCGCGGGGCTGGGGCGTACCCTCGGAAGATGCTGCAGCCATCCCGCCTCGTCGTGGCTCCCGAGGTCGCCAACGCGCTCTACGACCGCGGCCCCGTGGTGGCCCTCGAGTCCACGCTGATCAGCCACGGCCTGCCCTACCCGCAGAACGTGGAGGTGGCCACCGCGTCCGAGGAGGCGGTGCGCAGCTCCGGCGCCGTGCCCGCCACGGTGGCGATGCGTGACGGGCAGCTGCTGGTGGGCCTCACGTCCGAGGAGCTCGAGGCCCTGGCGAGGGCGCCGGCGGGCTCGGTCCGCAAGGTCTCGCGCCACAGTCTGGCTGAGGGTGCGGCAGCAGGCGGCTGGTCCGCCACGACCGTCGCGGCGACGATGATCGCCGCGCACGCGGCCGGCATCCGGGTGTTCAGCACGGGTGGCATCGGCGGGGTCCACCGTGGCGCGCTCGACGGCCCCAGCCCGTCCTTCGACATCTCGGCGGACCTCAGCGAGCTCGCCCGCACGCCGGTCGCGGTGGTCTGCGCCGGTCCCAAGGCCATCCTCGACGTGCCGCGCACCCTCGAGTACCTCGAGACCCGGGGTGTGCCCGTGGTGGTCCTGGGCGAGGACGAGATGCCGTTCTTCTGGGCACGCCGATCCGGCATCAAGGCGCCGATGACCGTGCCGGACATCCCCGCGGCGGCCCGCCTCGTCGAGGCGCAGGCCGCGCTCGGCCTCGACGCGGGCATCGTGCTGTGCAACCCCGTCCCCGCCGCGGCCGCCCTCCCCGACGCGCTCGTCCGAGAGGTGGTGGCCCGCGCCATCGCGGATGCTGAGTCCGCCGGGATCCACGGCCCTGCCACCACCCCCTGGCTCCTCGCCCGCGTCGCCGAGATCACCGGCGGCGCCAGCGTGAGGGCGAACGTCGCGCTGATCGTGGACAACGCCCGCGTGGGCGGGCTGCTGGCCGTCGAGCTCACCCGCGCGTGACCCGCGCGTGACCAGGGTTCCGGGGACCACCAGCCAGCTCCCGCTCGCCATCGATGTCGCCGGGCTCCGTCGCGTCTACGACGTCAAGCCCAAGAACGTGGTCGCGCTCGACGGCGTGGACCTCGAGGTGGCGCCCGGTGAGTTCTTCGGACTGCTGGGGCCGAACGGCGCGGGCAAGACCACGCTGATCAAGATCCTCACGACGCTGCTCCTGCCCAGCGCGGGTACCGCACGAATCTTCGGCTTCGACGTGGCCATCGAGACCCGCCGGATCCGCCGGATCATGAACATGGTCGCGGGCGGCGAGCAGTCCGGCTACGGGATCCTGACAGTCCGCGAGCAGCTCTGGATGTTCAGCCAGTTCTACGGTCTCGGCACGCGCGAGGGCTGGGCCCGCGTGGACGAGTTGATCGAGGCAGTGGGGCTGGCCGAGCAGCGGCTCCAGCGCGTCAGCACGCTGTCCACCGGCCAGCGCCAGAAGATGAACATGGCGCGCGGCCTGCTCAACGATCCGTGGATCCTGTTCCTCGACGAGCCCACACTGGGCCTGGACGTCTCCGCCGCCCGCGCCATCCGCGAGCAGGTGCTGGCGTGGAAGGCGGCGATCCCCGGCCGGACCGTGCTCCTCACCACCCACTACATGGCCGAGGCCGACGAGCTCTGTGAACGCATCGCCATCGTGGACCGCGGCCGGATCCTCGCCATCGGCTCGCCTGCCGAGCTCAAGCGGCGCGTCCGGCGCGAGTCGATCTTCCGGCTCACGGTGGACCGGCTCGACGGCGGTCCCGCAGCGCTCGCGCGATTGCCGGGCGTCGTTTCGGCGGCGCTCGCGTCAACCACGGCGCCCGACGCCCAGGACATCACCGTGAACCTTGTGCTCCACGAGGATGCGGCCCTCGGCGGCGTCGTCACCGCCCTGGCGGGGATGCGCAGCCAGATCCGCTCGCTGGGCAAGGAGGAGCCCACGCTCGAGGACGTCTTCGTGGAGCTGGTGGGCCGCGGGCTGGCCGACGAGGCGGCTGACGACGAGCCCATGCCCCCCAGCGACGCCGATGCGGACGTGGCTGCTGCACGCGCACAGGCGCACGACCCGGAGACGGGTGGGTGACCACGAGTCCGGGTTCAATCACCCCCGCGGAGCGCCGTCTCGCCACCGACCCGCGGATCACCGCTGACTGGACCCCGCGCCAGACCGCCGAGACGAACCTGCGTGCGCTCGTCGGGCGCGCCTACCCGCGCGTGCGGGGCATGTTCCGCGAGCCGTCGTGGCTGTTCTTCGAGATCTTCCTGCCGTTCCTCGGCACCTCGGCGTACGTGCTCGTCTACCGGGCGCTCAAGGCGCCGGAGGAGTACGTGGGCTTCGTGGTGCTGGGCGGTGCGCTGTCCGCGTTCTGGCTCAACGTCGTGTGGTCGATGGCCGGGCAGCTGTACTGGGAGAAGAGCCAGGGGAACCTGGAGCTGTACTTCGCCGCGCCCATGAGCCTGATGGCGGTGCTCCTGGGCATGGCCGCAGGCGGCTTGACGATGAGCTCCACGCGAGCCGCTGCGGTGCTGATCATCTCGTCGCTCGTCTTCGGCGTCGAGTTCCAGGTCCAGCAGTGGTGGCTGGTGGCTGTCGTGTTCGTGCTGACCCTCACCGCGCTCTACGGCCTCGGCATGATGCTGGCCAGCCTGTTCCTGCTGTGGGGTCGCGAGGCCTGGCACCTCACGAACGTCATGGTGGAGCCGGTCTACTTCGTGTCGGGGCTCAACTTCCCGGTGGGGCGCCTCGGTGCTCTCGGCGTGGCCGCCATCGCCCTCATCCCGTTCGCCGTCGGCCTCGACGCGATGCGCCAGCTGGCGTTCCCGCACTCGGACCTGCTGGCGGGCACACCGTCACCCGAGGTGGAGGCCCTGATCCTGGTGGTGATGACGCTGGTGTTCACCGCTGCCTCGCGCTGGTGCATGACAACGGTGGAGCGCATGGCGCGGACGCGCGGCAGCCTCTCGATCCGATGGCAGTGATCGCGACCGGCATCGGCGACGCCGGGCGCACCGAGGGGCGCGGCCTCGTCGACACCCTGCGCCACTTCCGCGCCGCGCTCCTGCTGGGCTGGCGCGTGGAGTCCAACTGGGCCGATCCCGTCCTGTTCGGCATCTACACGGTGATCCGCCCCGTGAGCTCGATGCTCCTGCTGACCGTGATGGTCACGATCGTGGGCGGGTCGGCGGACGCCTCGGCTCGGACGTTCGTGATCCTGGGCTCGGCGCTGTGGGCGATGCTCGTGTCGGGGCTCGCCGGGCCGGCATGGTCCGTCCTCGAGGACCGCGAGCGCTACCGCACGCTGAAGTACCTCTACACCAGCCCGGCGACGTTCCTGGTCCTGCTGGCCGGTCGCGGTGGTGCGCGGCTGCTCACCGGTGCGATGGGCACGCTGGTCGCGATCTTCGTCGCGGTGCTCCTGCTCGGCCTCCGGATCAACTTGGCGGTGGTGGACTGGCCGCTGCTGGGCGCCTCGCTGCTGCTCGGCCTGCCACCGGTCCTGGCGCTGGGCATCGTGCTCGCGGCGGTCTGCCTCCAGACGCGGCAGGAATCGTGGAGCTATCCGGACGCCTTCTCGGGGGCGATGTTCCTCGTGTCCGGCGTGGTGTTCCCCCTGGCCGTGCTGCCGGACCCGCTCCAGGCGCTGGGCCTGCTCAACCCGATCAGCTGGTGGGTGGCGGGCGTCCGCCGCGCGGTGCTGCCCGACGGGCCGTCGTCCATCGGCGGGACTGGCTCGCTGTGGACGGCAGTCACCGGAACCTCGGGTCCTGAACCCGTCACGATCCTGGGTGCCTTGTTCCTGACCGGGGCGGTGACTACACTCGTCGCGACCGCCCTGTTCCGCGGGAGCGAGCAACGGGCGAGGGACCGCGGCCTGCTCGACCGGACCACCGGCTCGTAGGCCGGGACTCGAACGGGCGGACACGCCGGCAAGGAGGCTCGATGCGGATCTACGAGGGAAGCCCGCGGCAGGACTTCGAGGAGGTCTTCCGCTCCATCGGCGTGTTCCTCGACCGGCGCGCCATGCGCGACATCCTCCTGCTCGAGGTGCCCGACGGCTTCGTGGTCCAGGGGCTTGTGGCCACACAGGCAAGCAACACCGCCTGGTCGGAGACGATTGGGTCCGTCGTCAAGGAGACGCTCACGTACCTGGACGAGGACATCGCGAAGTTCATGGAGGAGGCGATCAGGCAGCGTGGCGCCGGCACGCCTCCCGGGAGCCCGCAAGCCGGTCCCCACGAGCGCGCGCTGCGCGTCATCGGCCGCTGGATGGACGAGCAGAGGCCGCGCGACGTCTTCCTGTTCGAGCAGGACGGCGCGTACGTGGTGCGCCTGATGACGACCGGCCAGGCCGGCTCGCGACACGTCCTCGCCGAGTTCACCGCCGAGGATGTTGAGGGGCTGGTCACCCGAGCACCGTCGCTCCGTGGTCGCCCAGGGACCGCCAAGCCGGACGCCGGGGCAGCGACGCCCGCTGCAGGCGGATGACAGGCGGGCCTGCACGCGGCACAATCTCGGTCATCACGTCGTAGCAGAGGAGGTCCGGCCCACATGAAGGCACTGCGGACCGTCGCGGTCGCGCTGGGGATCACCCTGGGCGCGATGATCATCATTCCCCTCATCGTGCTCGCCGGGCTCTTCGTCTGGCTCAAGCTGACCGAGGAGGACGACGAGGAGGCGCTCGAGCTCGAGCAGGAAGGCGCCTGATCGACACCGGCTCGCCGGCGGCAGCGCCCGCCGGACCGTTGAACCAGCCTGCGACGCCCGCCGATCCGGCGGGCGTCCGCGTGTCCGGGCGCGCCCGCAGGATCGCCGAGGCGGGCGTCCTGGTCACGGTGCTCGTCTGGTCCGCCAACTTCGTCGTCGTGAAGGCGGCGATCGGCGTGGTTGGCCCGTTCACCTTCACCACGTGGCGCTACGCCGTGGCCGCGGTCACGCTGTTCCTGCTGACCCGTTGGCGGTTCGGCGGCATCCGCCGACCGGGCCGGTTCACCCTGCCGCTCATCGGCCTGGGCATGCTCGGGTTCGGCGCCTACCAGGTGCTCTGGACGCTCGGGCTGACGCAGATCACGGCCGGCGACTCGGCGCTCATCATCGCGGTCTCGCCCGTCGCCACCGCCCTCCTCGCGGGAGCCGTGGGTCTGGATCGCCTGACCGCGCCCAAGCTGGCGGGGGCCCTCACCGCATTCGCCGGGGTCGCCATCGTCATCGTGGCGGGGGCGGGGGCGGGGGCGGGGACGGGGACGGGGACGGGGCTGTCGTTCGGGTCGTCACTCGTCGGGGAGGTGCTCACGCTGACGGCCGCCCTGCTGTGGGCCACGTACACGGTGCTCGGCACGCGCGTCCTGCGCCACGTGGACCCGCTCACCGCAACCACGTGGACGGTGCTCGGGGGACTGGTCTTCCTGCTCCCGTTCGGCCTCTGGGACCTGGCGACGGATCCTCCGGCGTCGGTCCCTCCGGCGGCCGTCGCGGGGATCCTCTACTCCGGCGTCCTGGCGGCGGGCGTGGCGAACGTGCTTGTGTTCAACGCCATCAGGCTCATCGGTCCCACGCGCGCGTCCGCGATGCAGCTGCTTGTGCCGGCGGGAGCGGTCGCCCTCGGCGCGCTGATCCTCGGTGAGCCCGTCGGGGTCGCCCAGCTGGCGGGCGGCGCGGTCATCGTGCTGGGAGTGGCGACCACGCGCCGGGCATCGGTGATGCCGGCGGCCATCCGTGCCCGCATGCGTACCGCCAGCTGATCAGCCGTGGTGAACGCGCTCAGCCCCGTCCCGCCGCCCAGGGCCGGCGAGCTGCCGCTCGCGATCCTCGTGGACTTCGATGGCACGATCGCGAAGGGTGACGTCACTGCGGCCGTGATGCGCGCGAACCTGCCGCCCGGACGCGGCCTGCCGTGGGACGAGGGCTCCCGCCTGACCTGGCCCGATATGATGCGTGAGGCCGTTGACCGGTTCACCGCGGACCCCACCAGGCTCCTCGCCGCGGCTGCGGCCGTGCCGCTCGACCAGACGTTCTCGGCCCTCGCAGGGCGCGCCTCAGCCGGACGCGTCGCGATGGAAGTCGTGTCCGATGGCTTCGGGTTCTTCATCGGCCCCGCCCTGGAGCGGCTGGATGCCCCGTGGATCCCCATCGCGTCGGGCGAGGTGCGGTTCGGCCCGGCGCAGTCGCGCATCGAGTTCCCGCACGGCAACACCGCGTGCCCGGTCTGCGGAACCTGCAAGCGAAACCGGGTGCTGGCCAACCAGGCGTCGGGACGTCGGGTGGCCTTCGTCGGCGACGGGGAGTCGGACCGCTACGCGGCCGGGTACGCCGACGTGGTGTTCGCCAAGGACGGGCTCGTGGAGATCTGCGAATCAGAGGGGCTCTCGTACCGGCCGTGGTCCACGTTCGAGGACGTCACGGCATGGCTGGACGAGCAGCTGGCGGCGTTCGCTGTGGATCCGTCCTCAGTTCCCGGGCCGGTCGTCCGGCCGCCGTTCTGCGGACCGGAGGTATGGGGCGGGTAGGTCGTTCCGCCGGGCGTCGCCCCGGGCGGCGGCATCCGCCGCCACGTGGCTGCATCGTGCGGGGACGGCACACTCCAACCGTGGTGTGACTCGCCGGTGCGCCGGGGTCGCGCCTCGAGGCCGTGCAGCGCACGGAGCAGGCGCCGGGCGGCCGGAATCATGCGGCGAGCGCACCACCGATCCGCCGGGCGGTCAGGCCCGGGCCGCCGGGCCGGAACCGCGCAGGGAGGCCGTCGAGGCTCCCCGCTACCCCCAGCGGTCCCAGCGGGCAAACTGCTCGAACGGGACCCAGCCGCGCTTGAGCGACGGCGAGCGGACGTCCGGCAGCGGGATCCCCACGGGCATGACGCCGATGGGCGTGAACTCCTCGGGGATGCCCAGGGCGGCGCGGAGTGGCTCGACGCCCCCGGCCGGGCCAGCGAACCCACAGCCCAGGCCCTCGTTCACCGCGGCCAGCATCACGTTCTGCATCGTGGCCCCGACGTCCACCCACCAGTAGGGGACCGGCCAGTCGATCTCGCGGCCGCCCTCGTCGGTCTTGTCTGGCTCCCGGTAGCGGCGGTGGTAGATCTGCTCGGAGGCGCACGGGATGAACTGCGCGGCGCACTCGCTGACCCATCGGCCGAACTCGTCGCCGTCCTCGCCCTCGCCGCAGGCGATCCCAACCTGCCGGCGCACAGCCGGGTCCACGACCACGACCAGACGCTGACCCTGTGAGAACCCCGCCGAGGGCGTGCGCTGCGCGAGGCGGGCGATGCGCTCGATGACCTCCCGGTCCACGCCGCCCTCGACGAAACGGCGGACCGCGCGGCGCTTCATGACGACGTCGCTGAACTCCATGGTGGCCTCCTCTGCTCGAGCGCATGGTGGCACGGTCGAGGGCGGGCGGGGCCGCGGGGCGACGATCCAGCCGGATGCGGCAAGGACACCTGCGCACCCGGCCACGTTGACGGAAGGGCCAGGGCGGGCGCCGTCTGGCGGCGGGCGCTGGTCGCCCGAGTCTGCCGCCACCCAATCACAACCCGATTCGCCTTGTCCCGAGGCCCGCGAATCGCTAGCATGAGAAAAACCCCGGAGGACCTGTGCCCATGGCGAAGTATGTCTTTGTGACTGGAGGGGTCACCTCCTCACTCGGCAAGGGCATCACAGCCGCCAGCGTTGGGCGCCTGCTCAAGGCGCGAGGCTTCAAGGTCTCCATCCTCAAGCTGGATCCGTACATCAACGTGGATCCGGGGACCATGTCCCCGTACCAGCACGGCGAGGTCTTCGTCACGGACGACGGCGCCGAGACGGATCTGGACCTGGGCCATTACGAGCGGTTCATCGACGAGAACCTGTCCCAGGCCTCCAACGTGACCACCGGGCGCATCTACTCCGCGGTCATCGCGAAGGAGCGTCGCGGGGACTACCTCGGCGGCACTGTCCAGGTCATCCCGCACATCACCAACGAGATCAAGGAGCGCATCACGCGCGCCGCCCGGGACGGCGAGCCGGACGTCGTGATCGTGGAGGTCGGCGGGACGGTCGGCGACATCGAGAGCCTGCCATTCCTCGAGGCCATCCGCCAGATGCGCAAGGACGTGGGGCGCCACAACGTGCTCTACGTCCACGTGACGCTGCTGCCGGCGCTCGCCGCAACGGGCGAGCTCAAGACCAAGCCCACGCAGCACAGCGTGAAGGAGCTCCGGGGCATCGGCATCCAGCCGGACGTGATCGTCCTGCGCTCGGACAGCGACGTGCCCGACGAGATCCGCGAGAAGATCGCCCTGTTCACGGACGTGGACGTGGACGCGGTGATCCCGGCACCCACCGCCAGCACCATCTACGAGGTGCCGCTCCAGTTCGAGAGCTTCGGCTTCGGCCGGCTCGTCGTGCGGGAGCTGGCCCTGGGCGATCCTGACGCGGCCCCGGACCTCTCCTCCTGGCGGGCGCTCGTGGCCCGGATCAAGGCGCCCAAGCCCACCCTCGAGGTGGCCCTGGTCGGCAAGTACATCGAGCTGCCGGATGCGTACCTCTCGGTGACCGAGGCCCTGCGCCACGCGGCCTGGGCCAATGGCGTCGACGCGAAGGTTCGCTGGGTGGACAGCGAGAGCCTGGACCGCGACAACGTCGAGGCCCGCCTCGACGGAGCGGCTGGCGTGCTCGTCCCCGGCGGCTTCGGCCACCGCGGGATCGAGGGCAAGGTGCTCGCCGCCCACTGGGCGCGCACGCACGGCAAGCCGTACCTCGGCCTGTGTCTGGGCCTGCAGTGCGCGGTCATCGAGTTCGCGCGGGACGTCCTGGCCACCCAGGACGTCAACTCCACCGAGTTCGATATGTTCACCGCCAACCCGGTCATCGACTTCATGCCCGACCAGCGAGAGGTGGAGGACAAGGGCGGCACGATGCGCTTGGGCCTCTACCCGGCGAAGCTTGCGGCCGGCTCCAAGGCCCGCGCGGTCTACGGCACCGAGGTCATCTATGAGCGGCATCGCCACCGCTTCGAGGTCAACAACCGCTACCGAGCTGCCCTCGAGGGCGCCGGCATGGCCCTCTCGGGCACCTCGCCCGACGGTCGCCTGGTGGAGATTGTGGAGCTGCGCGACCATCCGTGGTTCGTCGCCAGTCAGTTTCACCCCGAGTTCAAGTCGCGCCCGGAGCGCCCGCACCCGCTGTTCCGCGGCTTCGTTGCCACCGCCCTCGCCCTGCGCGACGGAACCGAGCCCATGCTCGCTGCCGTGGGCCCAGACCTCGAGGACGACCGCGCAACGGAGGCAGCCTCCGCGTCCTGACGCGGGCCCGTTCCCTGGTCATCGCCACGCCAGCGCCAGAACCGGCTCCACACCAGATCGCAAGATCCCACCAGATCGTTGACGAGGCGGCGCCCCGTCCAATATGATCCAAGCACCCCCCACCGGCCGCGCGCGACGTTCCAGCGATTCCGCGCGAACCACGGCTCGTGGCGTTCCCACCTCGACCGGCCCGCACCCGCGTCGCACCCACCCGAGGGAATCCCCTTCCATGCCGAATGGCCCCGACCAGCGCCCGAGCCGCAACCGCCGGACTCGCCGACGCCCCCAGACGAACCGCCTGCCGGTCACCGAGCAGGACGAAGTCGCAGAGCTCGAAGCTGCGCGCGAGCGCAATGACCTCGACTTCAGCGACCTGCGCGAGATGTCCGTCAAGGAGCTCCGCGAGATCAGCAAGGGCCTTGAGGTGGACGCCCAGGTGGACCGCCGCGAGGAGCTGGTTGACGCCATCCTCCAGGCGCAGACCGAGCGGGCGGGCCTCGACTACATCTTCGGCATCCTCGACATCGTGGACGAGGGCTACGGCTTCATGCGTCGCCACGGCCTGCTGCCCAGCCCGGAGGACGTCTACGTCTCCTCGAGCCAGGTCCGCCGCTTCGGGCTGCGGATCGGCGACCGCGTCGTGGGCGCTGTGCGGGCGCCGCGCGAGGGGGAGAAGTACTGGGGCCTCATCCGCGTTGACACCGTCAATGGCGTGGACACGGACACCGCCCGCCGGCGCCCGTTCTTCCAGGACCTGACGCCGATCCACCCGATCGAGCTCATCAACCTCGAGTCGGACGCGAAGAACCTCAGCCAGCGGCTCGTCAACCTCGTCAATCCCCTGGGCAAGGGCCAGCGCGCCCTCATCGTCAGCCCGCCGAAGGCAGGCAAGACGATGCTGCTCAAGAGCATCGCCAACGGCATCACGGCCAACTACCCCGACATCCTCCTGATGGTCGCCCTGATCGGCGAGCGGCCCGAGGAGGTCACGGACATGCGCCGGTCGGTCCACGGCGAGGTCATCAGCTCCACCTTCGACGAGCCCACCGAGAACCACACGCACGTCGCCTAGATGGCGCTCGAGATCGC
>JBBIIL010000079.1:0-13356 GCA_037446495.1 Chloroflexota bacterium
CCACTTGAAGTGGCTGAACGCCTTGTTGGCGTCGGCCATCTTGTGGGTGTCCTCACGACGCTTCACCGCAGCGCCGAGGCCGTTCATGGCGTCGACGAACTCTGCGGCGAGCTTCTCTGACATGCTCTTCCCGGAGCGCTTGCGCGCCGACTGGACGAGCCAGCGGACGCCCAGCGACAGCCGACGATCGCCCCGAATCTCGACCGGGACCTGGTAGGTGGCGCCGCCGACGCGCCGAGGCTTGACCTCGATGATCGGCGTGGCATTGCGCAGGGCGGCCTCGAGCACCTCGAGCCCCGGCCGCTTGGCCTGGAACTCGGCGCGGGCAAGGGCCTGGCGGAGGATGCGGTCCGACAGCGTCTGCTTCCCGTCGCGCATCAGCTTCGCGCGGAAGTGGTCCGTGACGCGCTTGGGGTCGCCCTGGTACTTGGCCTTGCGGGGGATCGACTGGCGACGGGGCATCCTACTTCTTCTTCCCGGGCGTCTGGTTGACCTTCGCCCCGTACTTGCTGCGTCCCTGCTTGCGGTCCTTCACCCCTGCGGCGTCGAGGGTGCCGCGGATGATGTGGTATTTGACCGACGGGAGGTCCTTCACGCGGCCGCCGCGCACGAGCACCACCGAGTGCTCCTGGAGGTTGTGGCCGATGCCCGGGATGTAGGCCGTGACCTCCATCTGGTTCGTGAGCCGCACGCGCGCGATCTTCCGGAGCGCCGAGTTCGGCTTCTTCGGAGTCATCGTCCGGACCTGCAGGCAGACGCCGCGCTTCTGGGGGGCGCCGGGAATCGGCACCTGGCGCTGCCGCAGGCTGTTCCAGTTCTTGCGCAGGGCAGGCGCCTTGACCTTCTCGATCTTCGGCTTCCGCCCGTGGCGCACGAGCTGGCTGATGGTCGGCACGGAGACGCGGCTCCTTTCAAACTGTGTTGCTAGGTGGTGGTCGGTCCGACGGGTTCCACCCCTGCCGGGGGTCCGGCCGGGGACCACTCGGATCTCTCAGAGCGTTCCGGCGCGCGATAAACACCGGTGCCCTTCGAGGCCACGAGCGCGGAGTGTAGCAAGGCGCTCGTTCGAGTGTCAACCGCCCCCGACTGGATCCTGTCGAGGGCGGTCCATGCTCAGTTCTTGTCGTCCGGAACGGTGTTCAGCCCTCCTCGGACGAGTCTGCCAGGAACGGATTGAACTCCGCGCTGTCCTCGGGCGCGGCCGGCTGGGCCGGCCCGTCGAAGAAGGCGTTGAAGTCGCCCTCGCCCTTCTCGTCCTCGTCCTCCCCTGCCCCGGCGATGGTGGCCGCAAGCGCGAGGCCGGCAGTCTCCTCGTCCGAGCCGCGGAGGCCGTCCGCGAGGAAGGGGTTGAACTCCGGCTGGCCGAAGCCCGTGAGCTCCTCGCCGGCGAGCGCCTCGAGGGCGGCCCGGCGCTGGCGCTCCTTGAGCGCGGCGATATTCTGCGGCGCGCCCGTCCCGGCCGGGATGAGCTTGCCGATGATGACGTTCTCCTTGAGGCCGATCAGGTGGTCCTTGGCGCCGTTGATGGCCGCCTCGGTGAGCACCCGGGTCGTCTCCTGGAAGGAGGCGGCGGCCAGGAAGGAGCTCGTGTTGAGCGACGCCTTGGTGACGCCGAGCAGCACGGTCTGTGCCGTGGCGGGCTCGCCGCCCTCGGCCAGGACCTTGTTGTTGGCCTCCTCGAAGTCGAGGCGGTCCACGAGCTCGGTCGGCAGCTGCTCGCAATCGCCCGGCTGGTCGATCCGGACCTTCTTGAGCATCTGGCGGACGATGATCTCGATGTGCTTGTCGTTGATCGTCACGCCCTGGCTGCGGTACACCCGCTGGACCTCGGCGACGAGATAGCGCTGGACGTCGTCCTTGCCGCGCGTCTCGAGGTACT
This sequence comes from Chloroflexota bacterium, assembly GCA_037446495.1. Lineage (GTDB taxonomy): Bacteria > Chloroflexota > Limnocylindria > Limnocylindrales > CSP1-4 > CAIXZV01. The sequence goes on from JBBIIL010000079.1 coordinate 1,880, forward strand.
CCTGCGGATTGATCGGGCCGTCGGTGATCGCGTCACCCGCGCGCAGGAGGTCACCGCTCCGGATCTCCTCGCCGGTGACCGGGTGCCTCGCCAGCTTGGCGCTGTGGGGGATGAGGTACTCCCGCTCCACGACGTCCTCGGCACGGACGACGAGCCCCTCGTCCGTGCGGGCGAGGAAGCCCTTGACCGGCGAGGTGACGTCGCCCGCCGCGGACTTGGCGAGGACCTGGTTGGCCTCCACCAGGTCGCCGGCGGCGGCCAGCAGCTCAGCGTCGGCCGGCAGCTCCACAGGCGTGTCGAACGCCTCGCGGCTGGTGACCTTGACCTTGCGGCTGGTGTCGCTCTCGATGACGTCGACCGAGCCGTCGATGTGGCTGATCTCGGCCTTGCCCTTGGGGACACGCGCCTCGAACAGCTCCTCGACGCGCGGCAGGCCCTGCGTGATGTCGTGCCCGGCGACGCCGCCGGTGTGGAACGTCCGCATGGTCAGCTGCGTGCCGGGCTCGCCGATCGACTGGGCCGCGATGATGCCCACCGCCTCGCCGATGCCGATCATGTCGCCGGTGGCGAGGTTTCGGCCGTAGCAGTGGCGACAGACGCCGTAGCGGGACTCGCAGGCGAGCGGCGAGCGGACGAGCACCTCATCGATGCCCGCCGCGTCGATCGCGGCGGCGAGCGCCTCGTCGAGCATCTGGTTGCGCGCCGCGAGGAGCGGCGCATCCTGGCCCTTCTTGACCTTGGCGGTCGGGTCGGGCAGGTCGGCGGCCGCGAGGCGGCCCACCAGGCGCTTCTGGAAGGCGCCCACCTCGTCCGGGGACTCGGCTCGGGTGATCCAGCTCCCCCCCAGGGTGGTGCAGTCATCCTCGCGGGTGATGACGTCCTGCGCCACGTCCACGAGGCGCCGGGTCAGGTAGCCGGAGTCCGCGGTTCGGAGGGCGGTGTCCGCAAGGCCCTTGCGGGCGCCGTGGGTGCTGATGAAGTACTCGAGGACGGTCATGCCCTCGCGGAAGTTGCTCCGCACGGGGACGTCGATGATCCGGCCTGACGGGTCGGCCATGAGGCCGCGCATGGCCCCCAGCTGGCCGATGTTGCCCTTGTTGCCGCGGGCACCCGAGTCGGTCATCATCCGGACCGGGTTGGCGTCGGCGAGCGACTCCATCATCTGGTCCGAGACCTTCTTGGTGACGTCCTGCCACAGGTCCACGACACCCTGGTAGCGCTCGTCGTCGGTGATCAGGCCGCGCTGGAACTGCTGGTCGATCTTGGCAACCTGACGGTCAGCCTCAGCGAGCAGCTCCTTCTTGCCGGTCGGGACGACGATGTCCCACAGGCCGATCGTCATGCCGCCGCGGGTGGCGAACTTGAAGCCGATCCCCTTGATGCCGTCCACAAGGTGGGCGGTCTCGGTGGGCCCGAGCTCGCGGTAGCACCTGTCCACGAGGGCCTTGAGGTCGACGCGCTTCATCGGGGTGTTCACGAAGCGCAGCGGTTCGGGCAGGATCCGATTGAACATGATCCGCCCGACTGTGGTGTGCTCCCAGGAGTCCACCAGCCCGCCGCTCGCGGCGTCATAACGCTGGACCACGGCCCAGATGGGCTCGTGGAGCGTCAGGAAGCCGCCCTTGCGGTCGTCGTTCTCCACCACCGAGGAGCGCGAGGCGATGTCCAGGCCGCGCGCCGAGAGGTCGTACGCCGTGATGGCGTCGTCCTCGGTGGCGAACTGCTTGACGGGCCGCTTGCCCCAGTCCGTGCCGGAGCGGTCGTCCATCGTCAGGTAGTAGTTGCCCAGGACCATGTCCTGCGTGGGCGACACCACCGGGGAGCCGTCCGCGGGCGAGAGCAGGTTGGCGGTCGAGAGCATCATCGTCCGCGCCTCCTCCTGGGCGGCCGTGGACAGCGGCACGTGGACCGCCATCTGGTCGCCGTCGAAGTCAGCGTTGAACGCGGTGCAGACGAGCGGGTGGATCTGGATCGCAGACCCCTCCACGAGGACCGGCATGAACGCCTGGATGCCCAGGCGGTGGAGGGTGGGCGCACGGTTCAGCAGGACTGGATGGTCCTTGATGACCTCCTCGAGGACGTCCCAGACCTCGGGCCGGACGCGCTCGACGATGCGCTTGGCGCTCTTGATGTTGTGCGCGAAGCCCTTCTCGACGAGCTGGCGCATCACGAACGGCTTGAACAGCTCGAGCGCCATCTTCTTGGGCAGGCCGCACTGGTGCAGCTTGAGGTCCGGGCCGACGACGATGACCGAGCGGCCGGAGTAGTCCACGCGCTTGCCGAGCAGGTTCTGGCGGAACCGGCCCTGCTTGCCCTTGAGCATGTCGGACAGGCTCTTGAGTCGGTGGTTGCCGGTGCCGGCAATGGCCCGCCCGCGCCGCCCGTTGTCGATGAGGGCGTCGCACGCCTCCTGGAGCATCCGCTTCTCGTTGCGGATGATGATCTCCGGGGCGCCCAGCTCGAGCAGGCGCTTGAGCCGGTTGTTGCGGTTGATCACGCGGCGGTAGAGGTCGTTGAGGTCCGAGGTGGCGAACCGGCCACCGTCGAGCTGGACCATCGGGCGCAGGTCCGGCGGGATGACCGGCAGCACCGAGAGGATCATCCACTCGGGCCGGTTGCCGGACCGCCGGAACGCCTCGATCAGGCGCAACCGCTTGATGGCCTTCTTGCGCCGCTGGCCGGACGAGGTGCGGACCTCTGCGTGAAGCGAGCGGCCGAGCTCCTCGAGGTCCATCCGGACGATGATGTCGCGGACGGCCTCGGCGCCCATGCCGGCCCAGAAGATGCGCCCCGTGCGGGATCCGGAGCCGTACTTCTCGTCGAGCTGGCGGAACTCCATCTCGCCGACCGTCATCAGCGACTTGAGCGACTCGATCTCGTCGCGCTGCTTGCGCAGCTCGTCCTTGAGGCCGGCGGCCTGCAGGGCGAGCTCCTCGCGCTTGTGGGCCAGGGTGTCCTGCATGGACGCGTTGAGGTCGGTGACCTTCTGCTCGGTCGCCGTCGCCTCGAGCGCGAGGCGCTCGGCCGCGGCCGCGCTGATGCGCTCGATCTCGGCGGTGGCGAGCTTGCGCAGGCGGCCGAGGGCCTCCTTGCCCCCCTTGTCGCCAGCAGCAACGATCACCTCGCCGGTCTGGGCGAGCGCGATCGTCTCCTCGGCGGCGCCCGACCCCAGCGCGGTCAGCGCAGCCTCGATCCGGCTCGCCTCGGCCGACGCCGCGTCGGTGTCGGCGACTCGCTGGGCCTCGACGTCCGCGCGGGTTGCCGCGAGTGCCGCCCGCAGCTCCGCGGAATCGCGGCTGATATCCGCCTTGAGCGTGGACTCGAGCTCGGCCAGCACCTCGGAAGCGGGGCCTCCCCGTCCCTCGGCCTGCTCCTCGAGCGCCTTGAGGGCGCGCTGACGTGCCTCCTCGTCAACGTGGGTGACGATGTAGAGCGCGAAGTAGAGGATGCGCTCGAGGTTGCGCGGGCTGATGTCGAGCAGGATGCCGAGCCGGCTCGGCGTGCCCTTGAAGTACCAGATGTGCGAGACGGGGCTCGCCAGCTGGATGTGGCCCATGCGCTCGCGGCGAACCTTGGAGCGGGTGACCTCGACGCCGCACTTGTCGCAGATGATGCCCTTGTAGCGAATGCGCTTGTACTTGCCGCAGTAGCACTCCCAGTCCCGGGTGGGGCCGAAGATGCGCTCGTCGAACAGCCCGTCCTTCTCCGGCTTGAGCGTGCGGTAGTTGATGGTCTCGGGCTTCGTTACCTCGCCCTTCGACCATTCCCGGATCTGGTCCGGACTGGCGAGCGAGATTCGGATCGCCGAGAAGTTGTTGACCTCGAGCATCAGTCTCCTCCGCGCCGCCGCGGCCCTGGCAGCGCGTCTTTACCGGTGAGTGCGAGTGGGGATCGGGCCGGCCGGACGCCGGTCCCCCTCGTGGCGGTGGTAGCTGGTGATTAGTCCTCGAACCCGGCCAGGTTGATCCCGCCGAGATCGGGGAGCAGGTAGCCGGAGGCGTCGTCCTCAGCCAGCGGGATCTCCTCGTCGTTGGGGTCCAGGATCTCCGCGTTGAGCCCGAGGCTCCGGAGCTCCTTGATCAGGACCTTGAACGACTCGGGGACGCGCGGGGGCTGGATCTCCTCGCCCTTGACGATGGCTTCGTACGTCTGGACGCGCCCGAGGACGTCGTCCGACTTCACGGTCAGGAGCTCCTGGAGGATGTTCGCGGCGCCGTAGGCCTCGAGCGCCCAGACCTCCATCTCGCCGAACCGCTGGCCGCCGAACTGCGCCTTGCCGCCCAACGGCTGCTGGGTGATGAGGCTGTACGGTCCGGTGGACCGGGCGTGGATCTTGTCCTCGACGAGGTGGTGGAGCTTGAGCATGTAGATCTGGCCAACCGTGATGGTGCGGTCGAACAGCTCGCCCGTGCGGCCGTCCCGGAGCTCGATCTTGCCGTCCTCGGGCAGGTGGTCGTGGCCCGGCCAGTTGACCTTGGCCGAGATCAGCTCGTGGCGGATCTGCTCCTCGGTCGCCCCGTCGAAGACCGGCGTGGCGGCCTTGAGGCCGATGGTCCCCAGCGCCCACCCGAGGTGGGTCTCGAGGATCTGGCCGATGTTCATGCGGCTCGGCACGCCGAGCGGGTTGAGCACGATGTCCACCGGGGTGCCGTCCGGGAGGTACGGCATGTCCTCAACGGGGAGGACCTTGGCGATGACGCCCTTGTTGCCGTGTCGTCCGGCCATCTTGTCGCCGACCGAGACCTTGCGCTTCTGCGCCACGCTGACCCGGACCAGGCGGTTCACGCCCGGCTGGAGGTCGTCGTTCCACTCGCGGCGGAACTCGCGGATCTCCACCACCTTGCCGCGCTCGCCGTGCGGGAGGCGCAGCGAGGAGTCCTTCACCTCGCGGGCCTTCTCGCCGAAGATCGCGCGCAGGAGGCGCTCCTCCGCGGTGAGCTCGGTCTCGCCCTTGGGCGTGATCTTGCCCACGAGGATGTCGCCGGGGCGGACCTCGGCGCCGATGTAGACGATGCCCTCCTCGTCGAGGTCCTTGAGGGCCTCCTCGCCGACGTTGGGGATGTCCCGGGTGATCTCCTCGGGCCCGAGCTTGGTGTCCCGGGACTCCATCTCGTGCTTCTCGATGTGGATGCTGGTGAACAGGTCGTCGCGGACGAGCCGCTCGCTGATCACGATGGCGTCCTCGTAGTTGCCGCCCTCCCAGCTCATGAACGCCACGAGGACGTTCCGGCCGAGGGCCAGCTCGCCGCCCTGGGTGGACGACGAGTCCGCGATGGGGTCTCCCTTGGCCACCCGCTGGCCGACCGTCACGATCGGACGCTGGTTGATGCAGGTGCCCTGGTTGCTGCGCACGAACTTGAGCAGCTTGTACTCGTCGGGCACGCCGCCCTCGTCGGCGTCCACCAGGACGCGCTCGGCCGTGACGCTGATCACGACCCCGGCGTGCCGGGCGATGACGACCTGGCCGGAGTCGCGCGCTGCCCGAGCCTCCATCCCGGTTCCCACGATGGGGCTCTCGGGCTCGAGGAGCGGGACCGCCTGGCGCTGCATGTTCGAGCCCATCAGGGCGCGGTTGGCGTCGTCGTGCTCCAGGAACGGGATCAGCGCCGTCGCCACGGAGACAACCTGCTTGGGGCTGACGTCCATGTACTCGATCTGGTCCGGGCGCGCCTCTGGGAACGTGTCCCGGTACCGGGACGGCACGCGCTCCGCCGTGAAGTGGCCCTGCGCGTCGAGCGGCGCGTTCGCCTGGGCGACGACGTGCTCCTCCTCCTCGTCCGCAGGGAGGTAGTCGATGTCGTCGGTGACGACCGGGCGGATCGGGAAGGCGAGTGACTTCTGGCGGGCGAGCTCCTTCTGGGCCTCCGGCGTGAACCGCTCGCCCTTCTTGAGCACCACCTTGCCGCCCTTGGCCGTCACGTCGGCGCCGGCCTCGTACCCGAGGAGCGTCGGGTCGTCGTGGGCGATCGACCGCTTGACCTTGCGGTACGGGGTCTCGATGAAGCCGTAGGCGTTGATCCGCCCGTAGGTGGCGAGCGAGCCGATCAGGCCGATGTTCGGGCCTTCCGGGGTCTCGATGGGGCAGATGCGGCCGTAGTGGCTGTGGTGGACGTCGCGGACGTCGAACCCGGCGCGCTCGCGCGACAGGCCGCCCGGACCCAGGGCCGACAGGCGCCGCTTGGAGGTGAGCTCAGCCAGCGGGTTCGTCTGGTCCATGAACTGGGAGAGCTGGCTGCCGCCGAAGAACTCCTTCATCGCCGCCACGACAGGGCGGATGTTGATGAGGGCGTTGGGCGTGGCCTTGTCGATCTCCTGGATCGTCATGCGCTCGCGGACCACGCGCTCCATCCGGAGCAGGCCGATCCGGAAGGCGTTCTGGATCAGCTCGCCGTTGGCGCGGATGCGGCGGTTGCCGAGGTGGTCGATGTCGTCCTCCGTGCCGAAGCCGCGGTTGAGCTCGATGAGGTGGCCGACGATCGCGGCGATGTCCTCGCGGGTGATGATCCGCTGCTCGCGGTCGAGCTCGATGCCCATCCGCTCGGCCACGGGCGCGAGCTTCTTGTTGAACTTGTAGCGGCCGACCCGGCCGAGGTCGTAGCGGCGGAAGTTGAAGAACAGGCTCTCGACGAGCTGGCGGGCGTTGTCGCCGGTGGGCGGATCGCCCGGGCGCAGCTTCTTGTAGACCTCGATGAGCGCCTCGCTCGGCGTCTTGGTCAGGTCCTTGTCCAGCGTGTTCGCGATGAACTGGTGCTCGATGTCGGTGTCAACCGCGGTGAACAGGCTGGCGATCTCGTCGTTGGTCTCATAGCCGACGGCGCGGAGCAGGGTCGTCGCGGCGATCTTGCGCTTGCGGTCGACCTTGACCCACAGCTGGTCCTTGTTGTTGGTCTCGAACTCGAGCCAGGCGCCGCGATTGGGGATGACCTTCGCGCTGAACAGCATCCGTCCGCTGCCCGGGTCCTCGAGCTCGCTGTAGTACACGCCCGGCGAGCGCACGAGCTGGCTCACGACCACGCGCTCGGCGCCGTTGATCACGAATGTGCCCATGTCCGTCATCCACGGGTAGTCGCCCATGTAGACGCGCTGGCGCTGGATCTCCCCGGTCTCCTTGATCAGGAGCTCCACCTGGACGTACAGCGGCCGGCTGAATGTCAGGTCCTTGGTGCGGCACTCCTCCTCGGAGTACTTGGGATCCCCGAACTCGTAGTCCAGGAACCGCAGCTCCATCACCTTCTTGGTGAAGTCCTCGATGGGACTGATCTCGTCGAACAGGTCGCGGAGGCCCCTGTCAATGAACCACTTGAAGGACTCGAGCTGGAGCTCGATCAGGTTCGGGACCGCGAACTTGTCGTCGCTGACTCCGTCACGGACTTCGGCGATCCGGGCGTAGGAGACGCGACCGGACGGCGTGATCGGGAGGGCGGTCGACGGGACGGACAGCATGAAGGACGGCTCCTTACGGAGTGTGGAGGACAGGGAAAGGCAAGGTCACAGACCGTCTAGGATACCGCGATCAGGACTCCTGTCAACCCCGGCGCGGTTGCAGATGCGTGGCGCTCCAAACGCAAAGAGCCCCGCCGGGGCAGGGCTCCCTGGGCTCGCCGACTCCGCGCGCCTGTCGTGCGACCGGGCACCGAGTCGGCGATCGCTGCTGGCGCGTGGCCAGCGGCGAGGTTGCTACTTGATCTCGACCTTGGCTCCCTGGCCCTCGAGCGCGGCCTTGATCTTCTCGGCCTCGTCCTTGGCGATGCCCTCCTTGACGGCCTTCGGGGCTGCGTCAACGAGATCCTTGGCCTCCTTGAGGCCGAGTCCGGTGAGCTCGCGGACGACCTTGATCACGGGGATCTTGTTCGGGCCGACCTCGGCCAGAACCGCGGCGAACTCGGTCTGCTCCTCCTCGACCGCGGCGGCCGGGGCGGCGGCGGCGGCGACCGCGGCGGCGGCGGCGGGAGCGGCGGCGGTGACGCCGAACTTCTCCTCGAACGCCTTCTTGAAGTCGGACAGCTCGAGGACGGTCATCGTTTCGAACGCCTCGAGGAGCTGGGCGGTGGTGAGCGTGGCCATGGTGTGTGGTTCTCCGTCAGTGGGCGCCCCGCGGGGCGCAGTTCGGTCTCAGGGGTGAGGGGCCGGTCAGGCCGCCACGGCGCCGCGCTCGGCGATGAGCGCGTCGACGAGGCCGATGACGTCCCGCAGCGGGGCGTCGAACAGGCCCGCGACCGTCGACATCGGCGCGGTGATCGCACCCAGCGCCTCGGCGAGGAGCACCTCGCGCGGGGGCAGCGTTGCGAGCCGCGTGACGCCGTCGGCGTCGATCCGGCTGGAGCCGAGCACGCCGCCGGTGATCTTCACGATCTTCCCGAACGGGCGCACGGCCTCGAGGACCGCCTTGGCCGTCGCCGCCTCGTCGTTGCCGAAGGCAATCGCCGTCGGCCCCACGAGAAGGGGCGAGAGCGCGTCCGCGGCGACATTGTCCTGCGCCGCGATCCGCATGAGGCGGTTCTTGACGACCCGGTAGCTCACGCTGCTCTTGCGCAGCGCACGCCGGATCTCGCTGATCTCCTTCACCTTGAGGCCGCGATATTCGGACACGATCAACGTGCGGTGCTCGGTCAGCTCCCCACGAAGCGCGTCGATGGTCTCGCGCTTGGCCTCGGTCGGCATTGAGCCTCCATGACCTCCTTGCTCCTGCGCGCAACCGGCACGCGGCGGCGGGTCTCCCGGCGTCCTGCCGGTCCTCCCTGCGACGGGCCACTCATCGACGCAGGGGCGACCCACCCAGAGGGTGGCTCGTGCTCTGCCTCGGCGTGCTCGCCGTCGTCCCCGTGTCCGCTCCCCTCGCGGGGTGGCGGACCGGTCCGGCCCGGCGGATCAAGCCCTCGGCGTCAACCTCGTCCTCGCGGGCGGGGCTGCGTCATCGGGCGCAGGCTGTCTGCGGCGATCCGTCTGATGTGCTGTCATGCCCCGCTAGTGCGGGGCTCTATATAGAACTCGCTCGACTAGGCGCTGGCGAGGACGGCGGGGATGTCCACGCGGAGGCCGGGGCCCATCGTGGAGGCGATGGACAGCGTCCGCAGGTACTGGCCCTTGGCGCCGGACGGCTTCGCGCGGTTGATCGCGTCCACCAGGGCGGCGAGGTTCTCGGCAAGCTGCGCGTCGTCGAAGCTCACCTTCCCGAATGGGACGTGGATGATCGCGCCCTTGTCCACCTTGAACTCGACGCGGCCGCCCTTGACCTCCTTGACCGCTCGCTCCACGTCGAACGTGACGGTGCCGGCCTTGGGGTTCGGCATGAGGCCGCGGCGGCCCAGGATGCGGCCCAGACGGCCGACCTGCCCCATGACGTCCGGCGTCGCGATGGCGACGTCGAACTCGAGCCAGCCGGCCTCGATCTTCTTCACCAGGTCCTCGGCGCCCACCTCGTCGGCGCCGGCGCGCAGCGCCTCCTGCGCCTTCTCGCCCTGCGCGAAGACGGCCACACGGACGATCTTGCCCGTGCCGTGCGGGAGGACGACCGTGCCGCGAACCATCTGGTCGGCGTGGCGCGGGTCCACGCCCAGCCGGAGGTGCGCCTCGACAGACGCATCGAACTTGACGGTCGATGACGCTCGGATGATCGAGACCGCCTCGGCGGGCGGGTAGACCTTCGTGCGGTCCACGAGCTTCGCGGCGTCCTGGTAGCGCTTGCCGTGCTCGGCCATGTGAACGACTCCTTCGGTCCTGCGGACCTGCCCCTCACTGGCTCGCGCGGGCCGGGGTGGCTCCCGCGCACTGCCGTCGGGAGTTAGCCGACGACCTCGATACCCATGCTGCGGGCAGTGCCCTCGATGACCTTGATGCCGGCGTCGATGTCGTTGACGTTGAGGTCGGGCATCTTCTGCTCGGCGATCGCGCGGACCTGGTCGCGCGTCACGCGGCCGGCGACGGCGCGCTTCGGCGTCTGGGCGCCCTTGTCGATCCCCGCGGCCTTGCGCAGGAGGTCCGGCGCAGGCGGGGTCTTGAGCACGAACGAGAACGACCGGTCCTCGAACACGGTGATCTGGGCGGGGATAACCTGGCCGAGCTTGTCGGCGGTCCGCTCGTTGTAGCTCTTGGTGAACTCGACGATGTTGATGCCGTGCGGGCCCAGCGCGGTGCCTACCGGCGGCGCGGGCGTTGCCTTGCCGGCCGGCAGCTGCAGCGTCAGGACGATTCTGATCTTCTTGGCCACGACTGAGTGGTTCCTTTCTTACCCGGCGCGGCCGGTGAGCACCGCGTCGGACGCGCCCCGGCCAATACGGAGCCGAGCACGCGGGCGAGTGCCCTGGCGGTGCGTGATCGAGCGCGCGGAAGCGACCGCGGCATCCCCGGCGGTTCGAGAGGTGATCACAGCTTCTCGACCTGGAGGAAGTCGAGCTCGACCGGCGTCTCCCGGCCGAAGATGCTCACGAGGACCTTCAGCTTGTTGCGCTCCGGGTTGACCTCGTCCACGGTGCCGATGAACTCCGCGAACGGACCGTCGGTGACGCGCACGCTCTGGCCCTTGGTGAACGCGACCCGGTACTTGGGCGTCTCCACACCCATGTGCCGGAGGATCTGCTTGACCTCGGTCTCGTCGAGCGGAATCGGCTCGCTGCGCATCCCGGGGATGTTGCCGCTGCCGACGAAACTCGTGACGCCCGGGGTGTTCCGAACCACGAACCATGACTCGGGGTCCAGGATCATCTCGACCAGCACGTAGCCCGGGTAGACCTTCTTCTGGACGGTGTGCCGCTGGCCCTGGCGGATCTCGATCTCGTCCTCCATCGGGACGAGGACCTGGAAGATCTTGTCCTCCATGCCCATCGACTCGATGCGGTGCTCGAGGTTGGCCTTGACCTTGTTCTCGTAGCCCGAGTAGGTGTGGATGACGTACCAGCGCTTCTCGGGCGGCCGAACGGTTTCGCCGGCGGCCTGCTCCGTTCTCATGCTTCGATCACCCGGCGCTCAGCTGTTTGGCCACGTAACCAAACACGTAGTCGAAGATGGAGATGTAGGCGCTGATCGCCGCGCTCACGGCCAGGACCAGGATCGTGAGATTCCGGGCCTGTTGTGGCGTGGGCCAGTTGACCTTCTTGAGTTCCTGCCAGGAGTCCTGGATGAAGCGCTGGATGCGCGACACTTCTGCTCTCTTCTATCTGGGATGACGAGGGCTGGCAGGCGCCGCGGGACTCGAACCCACAACCGCTGGTTTTGGAGACCAGTGCTCTGCCAATTGAGCTAGGCGCCTGTGCTCCGCTACTTGGCCTCTCTGTGGATGGTGTGGCGGCGTTCCCGAGGGCAGTACTTGCGGAGCTCGAGTCGGCCGGGATCGTTCTTCTTGTTCTTGCGAGTCGTGTAGGTCCTGGCCTTGCACTCGCTGCAGGCCAGCTGAATGATGGGGCGCGCGTCTACCTTGGCCATTTCCTACTCGACGATCGAGGTGATGGCCCCGGCGCCCACGGTCCGGCCGCCCTCGCGGA
>JBBIIL010000080.1:0-13195 GCA_037446495.1 Chloroflexota bacterium
GTACGTCGGGGTCGGCGAGGTCGTGGCGCCGTCTGTTCCCGTCAAGGACTTCGCGGTCGTGGTGAACGGCCATGACGTCGCGATCGTGGACGCGGGGGTGACGACGACGAAGATGGGCGAGTTCGCGGATGACCCGGAGAAGTCGGAGTACGTCGTCCGCGTGCAGTGGACCAAGACCGTGCCGCGCAGCAAGGCGATCTGGGAGAAGGGCATGTTCGCGAACCAGAACACGGCGTGCGCGCTCCGCAGCAGCTTCACGCGCGATCGGGTCATGGCTCGGCTCGGGCTCGACCAGTAGTGGCTGAAGGGGAGTTCCTCCAGTCGCGGGCGGACGTCCGGCCCTGGACGTTGCCCGCCGGCGCACCCGCCGGCCTGCGACCCGTCGGGCTGTACCTCGGCCAGGGGAGGCTGCCCCTCGAGGTCGCGGTGGCGAGTGCCGCGCGGACCCCTGGAGTCGCGCAGCTGCGCGAGCTCTGGCACGCTCGCCACGGCAACGCCCCCAGTCCTCTGCTGGTCATCGTCCTTCATCCTGGTGCGGACGGGCCCTCGGCGAGCGTCTGCGGCCCGGTCCCGCCGTCACCCGCCCCCGTCGTGGGACTGCCGCTCGACCAGGTGGAGCGGATCGCGGCCACGTCGCTCGCGGAACCGAACCGCCATGCGGCCGTCCGCTTCCTCCAGGAGGTGCTCCCCGAAGCGGACTCCCAGCTGCCCGGTGTCCGGAACATCGGCCTCGTGGCATCGCACGAACTCCAGGTCGGGGTCCCCGCCCGCCGCGACTGGCAGGAGGAATGCGACCGTGGCGCCCCACTGCTCGAGCTCCGCGGACGCCCGCTTGTCGAGGCACTCGGGTTCTCGGTCGAGGAGCGGGGGACATCGACCTACGTCCTGCGGGCCGGCGAGGTGGCCGCCGCCGTGGCCGTCTTCCTCGAAGCGGACGAGACGGCGGAGGCCGAGAACGTCGCGTACGGGTTCATCAGCCCGATCTCGGCGGCGCTCGCCCGTGCGGACAGCGAGCAGCTGCCGTACGTCCTGATCACGCGGGGGCCAGAAGTCCGCGTCTACGCCGTTCGTGCCGAGGCGGGAGTCGGGCGACGAGGCCGTGCCGAGAGCTATGTCGCCGCGAACCTCGGGCTGCTGCCGATGCGCCAAGCCGGGTACCTGCCCCTGCTGTTCGGCGCCGGGGCACTTCGCCCGGGCGGCACCCTCGAGGAGATCCTCGCGAGCTCACGCGACTTCGCGGTCGACCTCGGGACGCGACTCCGCGAGCGCGTCTACCGGATCGTCGTGCCCGCGCTCGCCCAGGCGGTTGCACGCCGCCGAGCTGCGATGCCGGCGCTCGCCGAGGCCGAGCTCTCGGCGCTCTACGAGCAGGCCCTCAACGTCCTGTTCCGCCTCTTGTTCATCGCATACGCCGAGGACAAGGACCTCCTGCCCTACCGATCGGACGGCGCGTACCAGCCGAACTCGCTCAAGGCGCTCGCCCGCGAGTTCTCGGAGCTGGCGAACGCCCGGCGACTCGAGTTCGAGCAAGGGTCCGTCCTCCTGTGGTCGAGGTTCCGGGAGCTGTCGCGGGCCGTCGATGCCGGTCGACCGAGCTGGCGTGTCCCGGCCTACAACGGGGGCTTGTTTAGCTCGGACGCCGCCGTGAACCCTGCGGGGGCGGCGATCGCCGAACTGGAGCTCACGGACGCCGAGTTCGGACCCGCGCTCGCCGCCCTCCTTGTCGACCGGGGGACGGATGACGTCAGCGGCCCGGTCGACTTCCGGAGCCTCTCGGTCCGGGAGTTCGGAACGATCTACGAGGGCCTCCTTGAGTCGAACCTCTCGATCGCCTCCACAGACCTCGCCGTCGACGACGCCGGCGCGTACATCCCGGCCCGTGGGGCGACCCAGGTGGAGGTCTTGGCTGGGTCGATCTACCTCCACAACGCATCGGGCGCCCGCAAGTCCACGGGCACCTACTTCACGAAGCCGTTCGCCGTCGCGCACCTCCTTGATCACGCCTTGGAACCGGCGCTGGCACGGCACATCGAGCGGCTGGAGGCTCTGGTGGCGGCAGACGATGAGATCGCCGCCGCCGATGCCTTCTTCGACTTCCGGTGCGCCGACATCGCGATGGGCTCGGGCCACTTCCTGGTGGCTGCTGTCGACCGCATCGAGCGGCGCCTGTCATCGTTCCTGGCCGTCCACCGGCTGCCCGGCGTGACCAGTGAGCTCGCCAGGCTGCGGGAGCGGGCCCGGGAGGCCCTCGGGCCCTACCAGGCGGAGATCGCGGAGATCGAGGACACGAGCCTGCTCCGCCGCCAGATCGCCCGTCGCTGCGTCTACGGCGTCGACCTCAACCCGATCAGCGTGGAGCTCGCGAGGCTGGCCCTCTGGGTCCACACGTTCGTCCCGGGCCTGCCGCTGAGCTTCCTCAGCCACAACCTCGTCGTCGGCAACAGCCTGTCCGGGATCAGCACGATCGACGAGGCCCTCGAGATCCTCGATCCGAGCGCCGGCGGCGGCCAGATGTCGTGGTTCCGGGAGCCGCTCGTGCGCTGGCTGGACCGAGCGACGGACGCTCTGCGGCGTCTCGCCCGGACGACGGACGGATCCGCGGCAGAGATCGCCGAGGCGCGACAGGCCCAGGCCGAGGCCGCGGCGGCGGTGACGCGGGCTCGCCAAGCGTTCGACCTCCTGATCGCGGCCCGCCTCGGCGAGATCGAGCCCGTCGACAGCCTCGACGAGGCGGCGATCGACGGTCACCCCGGGCTTGCCCACGCTCGGGCGCTCGCCGCCCAGCTCAAGGCGCTCCACTTCCCGGTCGCGTTCCCGGAGGTATTCCTGCGCCCGAGCCCGGGCTTCGACTGCATCCTCGGGAACCCGCCGTGGCAGGAGGTGATGGTCGACGAGACGAGCTTCTGGTCGACCCGGCAGCCAGCCTTCCGCGGTGCGTCGCCGGCCGAGCAGCGGCGCCAGATCGCTGGCTTCCGCGAGGCGAGACCGGACCTCGTCGCCGAGTACGAGGCCGAGGTCGCCGAGACGGACCTCCTGCGCCGGGTCCTCACCGCCGGGCCCTACCCGGGGATGAACGAGGGCAACGCCGACCTGTACAAGGCGTTCTGCTGGCGCTTCTGGGCGCTCGTCCGATCTGGCGGCCGCATCGGGGTCGTCCTCCCGCGGGCGGCTCTCTCCGGCGCGGGATCGGAGGGTTGGCGCACGGCGATCTACGACGGCGGGCAGTTCGAGGACGTCACGACCCTCCTGAACACGCGGCAGTGGGTGTTCGACGACGTTGATGGGCGGTACACGTTCACCTTCGTCGCGGTGTCGAAGGGCCCTGGAGCCGGTGACGTGCGGCTGCGCGGTCCGTTCGCGAGCCCCGAGGCTTACGCGGCCGGGATGCAGCGTCCGCCGCTCGAGTTCCCCGCCGCCTCGTTCCGCACGTGGGCGACCGGCGGCTCGTTCCCGCTTCTCCCAACCCCAGATGCCGGCAGGATCTTCCAGCGGATGCGCGAGCACCCGCGCCTGGACGCGCCGGCGCATCCGTGGCGAGCCAGGCCGGTCCAGGGCGACTTCAACGCCACAACGGACCGCGATCAGTTCATCTTCGACCCGCCCGACCGGACCGGGTTGTGGCCTGTGCTCTCCGGGGCCGGGTTCAACCTCTGGACCCCCGACACGGGGGACGTGTTCGCATGGGCGGACCCCGCCTCCGTCACGCGGACGCTCCAGACCAAGCGGCTCAACCAGCAGCGCCGAGCGACGTCGGCGTTCGCCGAGTTCAGCCGGGTCTGGGCCGCAGACCCTGCGACACTGCCGTGCCGGCAACCGCGGTTGGTGATCCGCGACGTCACCAACCGGACGAACCAGCGCACAGTCATCGCCAGCCTGCTGCCGCCCAGGGTGGTCGTCACCAACGCGGCACCGTACTTCCTGTGGCCCCGCGGCGATGAGCGGGACCAGGCGTATCTGCTCGGCGTGCTGAGCTCGATCCCGCTCGACTGGTACGCCCGGTGCGTCGTGGAGCTACACGTGAACTTCCATGTCCTCAACGGCTTCCCCATCCCGGCCCCTAGCCGAGACGACCCTCGCCGGCGCCGGGCCGAGGAGATCAGCGGACAGCTCACCGCGGTCGACCAGCGGTTCGCCGAGTGGTCTCGGGCGGTCGGCGTCAACGTCGGCCGGCTCGACGGCGAGGCTCGAGGCGACCTGATCGCCGAGCTCGACGCCGTCGTCGCCGCGCTCTACGGCCTCAACACAGCCGACGTCCGGCACATCTTCGCGACGTTCCATCCGACCTGGGACTACGAGGGCCGGCTCCGCCGCGTCCTGGACTACCTCGAACGGTGGGCGACCGCATGAAGCCCGAGTTCGCGACCAACCGTAACGGCGAGCGCGTCGCCGACGCGATCGGCGGGTACTTCGACCAGCTGATCGGTGCCTGGCGTGACCCGTTCGATCTCGCGATCGCGACCGCGTACTTCAACCCGGGTGGGTTCTCCCTCCTCGCGGACCGGCTGGAGCGGGCCGGGTCCGTGCGCCTGCTCCTCGGCGCCGAGCCGAAGTCCGACCTCGCCCAAGTCCGCCACCTGACCCGCGAGGTCGCCCCATCCCGGGCCGAGGGCCGTCGCCTCGAGGAGGCGCTGCGAACGCTCGAGTCCGACGTCGTCGCGGACCGCGACCTCCTCGGGTTCACCGAGGAGACGGACGCGCTGCTCGAGCGCCTTATCGCCTGGCTCGAGCGCGAGAAAGTCCAGGTCCACCGCTACACGCGCCGGTTCCTCCACGGCAAGACGTTCCTCGTCACCACCCACGACGACGGGGCGATCGCCGGCTCCTCGAACTTCACGTACGCAGGGCTCGCGCTCAACGTCGAGCTGAACCTCGGCCAGTACCAGCCAGGCGTCGTGAAGCAGGTCCGCGAGTGGTACGACGAGCTCTGGGAGGACTCGGAGACCTACGACCTCGCCGCGCTCTACCGTGCCCGCTTCGCGCCCCACAACCCGTACCTCGTGTACCTCCGGATGCTCTACGAGCGGTACGGGGCCGAAGTCGAGGACCAGGCGCGGCAGGAGGGGACGGGCCTGCGCCTGACGACCTTCCAGCAGGACGGGGTCTGGCGGGCGAAGCGGATCCTGGACGCCTACCACGGTGTGCTCGTAGCTGATGGAGTGGGGCTCGGCAAGAGCTTCATCGCGGGCGAGCTGATCCGCGAGGCGGTGGTCGAGCGCCGCCAGCGGGTCCTCCTCGTCACCCCCGCGACCCTGCGCGACGGCCCCTGGCGCAAGTTCCTCGCCGACCACCAGCTCGGCGTCGAGTCCGTCTCGTACGAGGAGCTGACGGCCGACCCGAAGCTCAACCCGGGGGCGAACGGGACGGGCCTGCGGTACGCCCCCAACGACTACGCCCTGGTCGTGATCGACGAGGCGCACGCGTACCGGAACCCCGAGACGCAGCGGGCCGGCGTCCTCCGACGGCTCCTGGCCGGGTCGCCGCCCAAGCAGCTCGTCCTCCTGACCGCGACCCCCGTCAACAACAGCCTCTGGGACCTGTTCTACCTGCTGGGCTACTTCATCTCCAACGACGCCCAGTTCGCCGCCAGCGGGATCCCGAGCCTCAAGACGCACTTCGCCGAGGCGATGGCGACCGATCCCGAGGACCTCTCACCGGACAAGCTGTTCGACGTCCTCGACGGGGTCGCCGTCCGCCGGACGCGGCACTTCGTGAAGAAGTACTACCCCCACGACACGGTCACGATCGGCGGCGCTGAGGTCCCGATCACGTTCCCGAAGCCCGAGCCGATCACGGTCACCTACAACCTCGACGCCGTGCTCCCGGGGTTCTTCACGCGCTTCGCCCACGCGCTCGACTGCGTCGACCTCGACGAGTGCGAGCACGGGATGGCGCCGGGCGCCCCGACCCTCAGGCTCGCCCGCTACACGCCGTCCCTGTACCGGACCGCCGGCCGGCCGGCCGATGCCGACGGCGAGCAGGTCCAGCGCGAGGTGAACCTCGCCGGCCTCCTCCGGTCCGGCCTCCTCAAGCGGTTCGAGTCGAGCGCCGCGGCGTTCGCCCAGACCTGCCGGCGGATGGCCCAGAGCCACGACGGGTTCGTGGCGTTCCTCGACGTCGGGCTGGTCCCCGAGCCCGAGGCGCTGACGGAGTGGCTGACCGGCGAGTCGGACGGAGAGTACCGGGCCGCCGTGGAATCGGCCGTGAGGCGCGGCGCCGGAGCCCCGATCGGAGACTTCGACGCAGACGCCCTCCGAGAAGCCGTGACCGGCGACCGGGACCTCCTGCTCGCGTTCGCGGCGGAGGCGGAGTCCGTCGACCGCGCCCGCGACCCGAAGCTCCTGCGCCTCGCGGACGAGCTCGCGAAGATCGCCAGCGAGGCCGCGGCCGAGGCGTACGGGCCCGCCGACGAGCGCGACAAGCGGAAGGTGCTGGTCTTCAGCTACTTCGCCGACACCGTGGCCTGGGTCAGCGGGTTCCTCGAGGACCAGGCGGCGAGGGACCCGCGGCTCGCCGCGTACCGGGGCCGGGTCGCAGCTGTGTCCGGCGACGACGCGCTCGCCACGATCGGCCGCAACTCCGCGGTGTGGGGGTTCGCGCCGGTCTCCAGCGAGGCGCCGCCGGGCCGGGACGCGGACCGCTTCGACATCATCGTGACGACCGACGTCCTGGCCGAGGGGGTGAACCTCCAGCAGGCCCGGCACATCATCAACTACGACCTGCCCTGGAACCCGATGCGGCTCGTGCAGCGCCACGGCCGCATCGACCGGATCGGCTCGCGCCACGCAAGGGTCTTCATCCGCACGTACTTCCCGGACGAGGCGCTCGACGCCCTCCTCGGCCTCGAGGACCGGCTCCGCCGCAAGATCGCCCAGGCCGCGTCCGCGATCGGCGTCGAGGACGAAATCCTGCCCGGCTCCAAGACGAGCGACCTCGTGTTCGCCCAGACCCGCGAGGAGATCGAGCGCATCCGCGAGGAGGACGCGACGCTGTTCGAGCTGGGCGGCGAGGTCGGGAACGCCCACAGCGGCGAGGAGTACCGCCAGGACCTCCGTGCCGCCCTCGTGAACCCCCGGCTCGCGGAGGAGGTCCGGGCGCTCCCGTGGGGGTCCGGGAGCGGCATGGCCGCGCGAGACGGCGCGGGCGGCTTCGTGTTCTGCGCCCGCGTCGGCGACCACCCGCTCGTCCAGTACCGCTTCGTGAGCGTCGACGGGGCGGAGCCCGTCATCGTCGGTGACACCCTCACCGCGCTTGCCCGAGCCCGCGCCGAGGCGACGACAGTCCGGGTCCTCACAGACGGGATGCGGCGTGCCGCCTATGGCGCCTGGACCGTCGCCAAGCAGGACATCTTCGACTCATGGAAGCGCGGTGAGGACCCGCGGAACCTCCAACCCGCAGTCCCGAAGGTGATGCGGGATGCGGCCGCCCTTCTACGCCGCACGTCGGCGCCCGCCGGCACGAGCCAGGACGCCGTCGACGAGGCGATCGACGCTATCGAGGCCCCGTACGGCGCCCGGATCCTGAGGATGTTCCGCGACGTGCTGGCGAACGGCCAGAACGACGTCGAACGAGCAGCGGCCGTCCTCACGCTCGTTCGTGAGTTGGGGCTTCGGCCCGCGCCTGCGCCGGAGCCGCTGCCCGTGATCGACGAGGACGACATCCACCTCGTCTGCTGGATGGCCCTGGTGCCGGGCGCCGAGCCCGATGGAGCGGGGATGGCGTAGCCGGGATCGGGGCAGCGGGACTGGCATGACGGTCCGCGGAGGACCTGAGGAGTGGCGGCGCTACAAGAAGCCGGAGGGGTGACGATCACGCGTGGACGTGAGGACAAGGCTCGACATCGTCATCGACGAGGGAGGTTCGGCGGGGTCACCCAACGCGGGTTCGACGAGGCGAGGAAATGCCGCCCGCCGTATGTTGCCGCCCGCGCGCTTCGGGCCGATCCTTGCGAGGCGCAGCTGCGGCCCCGCTACCCGCGCGCCCCGTAGGCGCGCGCCATGATCGAGCCCCTCCCCAGCGCCGAGAGCGCCACGCTGCCCCGGCCCCGCTGGACCATCCCATCATTCCGGCGGACCCCGGGGCGCTATCCGGTGGGCCTGGAGGCGGTGAACTTCGGCCAGCTGGACGACCTCGCCTCGGGCCTGCCGGTGCTCTCGCAGCATCCCCGCTACTGGAGCATCTACACCTGGAGCATCAAGCGGTACTGGGATCGCGGCCTGCGCCCGCAGACGAACGCCGGGCTCGGCCGCTTCCTGAGGCGCCAGGAGCTCGCCTTCGCGAGCGCGGCGCTCCTGTGCGGGGCGCACGACGAGCTGCCCGGCATCATCGGGCGCAACGCCATCGTCCCGCACCTGCGCGGAACGGCCGACGGGCTCCACCTCGACCTTCCGTACCTCGAGCAGCGGATGGGCGGGTACGGGCAGGTGTACCGGGGCGGCATGGCGGCGCTCGGGCTCGTGCTCCCGGCCGAGCTCAACCCGCGGGCGCCGCTCGACGCCCCTCTCGGCGACCTCGGGGCCGGCCTCGCGGACGCGTTCGGGACGGCGATCGCCGACACGTCGTACATGCGGGACTACGCCGACCTGGTTGACGGCACGATCCCCCTCGAGGTCCTGCGCGAGCTGGCCGACGCGAGCTGCTTCCACCACCTCGCCGCCGGCGGGGCCGAGCGGGACCTCCTCGTGGGGGTGCTGCTGGGGAATGCTCAGCCGCCGCACGCTTCGCACCGGAACCGGGCCGCGAGCGTCCGCCTGTTCCTCGACCTCGCCCGCGCGACGCGGGACACGCCCGTCGAGCAGGAGCGTTTCCGGCGCCTCCTGTACCGCGGCGCGGACGGCGCGGCGTCCTGGCGGCCCTCGTCGGGCGTCGCCGGCACGTGGCGCCGCTGGTGGCTCGTCCGGCAACGGGAGCTCGTCGTCGCATCGCTGAACGGCCTGTTCATCCACCTCGTCAGGTGGGGCCTCGCGCGCGGCGGCGCGATCCGGCTCCAGCCGCTGGCCGACTACGCCCGCCTCCTCAGCGACCTGCCCGTCACGCTCGACGGCGCGGGCCCCGTGCGCGCCGGCGACGTCGCGCTGCGCACCGCGACGGCTGCGTGCGACGCCGCGGTCCACGCCGATGGCTGGCCGATCGAGACGGCGGCCGGGTCGCCCCAGGAGGAAGAGTACCTCGCGCGCGCCGACCGCGGCCTCGCCGCCGACGCCCCAGTCCTGAGCTTCCTTGCGCTGCTCCTCGCGCTCCGCCGGGCGCTCGTGTTCCTCGAGGCGGAGGGCGCCGCCCCGACGGAGCGGGCGGCGTTCGGCGATGGGGGCGAGGAGCGCGTCGCGAGCGCCCGCCTCGCGAGCTGGCTGGCCGAGCGGGAGGCAGCCGGCGACAGCGTGGCGGAGGCGATCTTCGGCCTCCTGCGACGCCACGTCGTCAGGCAGCACCTGAGGGTGGCGCGGTCGAAGCTGCCCGAGGACACGTTCCGCTTCCACGACGAGGGCGGCGCCCTGCGCTTCATCGACCAGGGGGACCAGGACGGCTTGAACCCGATCTCGATCCGCTTCACGGCCGTCGCGAGCGCCCTCGCGGAGCTCGGCCTCGTCGCCGGGCCCCTCGAGCAGCCGGGGCACGGCCTCACGCCCCTCGGGGAGCAGCTGCTCGATGGCTGATGTCCGCGCGGTCGTCGCCGCCCCGCCACTCGACCTCGGGGACGTCCTCTCGCGCGGGCGTTGGCGCGAGGTCCTCATCCTCACGTACTCGTTCGACCTGCCGTTCTTCGAGTCGTACGTGCTGCCGAAGCTCGTGGGAAACGGGTGCCGCTCGATCGCCGCCGCCGCCTGTGCGAGCTGGCTACCGGAGCGGCTGGCGGGCTGGTCGGAGGCCCGGGACATCGCCGAGGCGGGCGTGAGCTACTCGCTCAGCCAGGTTGCAGTCCCGGGCGTCTTCCACCCGAAGCTGCTGCTCGCGGTCGGCCCCGACCTCGGGGCGGTGCTCATCGGGAGCGGGAACATCAGCGAGGCGGGCCTGGCGGGGGGCGGCGACCTGTTCACCCTGCTCGAGTGGACCCGCGAGGCACCGGCGCTGGCGCGCGAGGCGTGGCAGCTCTGCCGGGAGCTCGCCCGCCGACTGGTAGTCGACCGAACGTTCGGCGAGCGCGTCGAGGCGATCGGCAGGCTCGTGCCGGCGCTCGCGACCCCGGTGCAGGAGCACCGGCTCGTGCACAACCTCGACGCCCCGATCCTCGAGCAGTTCCTCGCGCGGGTGCCAGGCGGCCCCGTCGAGGAGCTCCTCGTCTGGTCGCCCTTCACCGACCGCCGCCTCGCCGCCCTGCGCGCGCTCGTCGGGCGACTGCGCCCGTCGCGGGTCGTGCTCGCCGTCCAGCCCGGCATCACGAGGCTCGACGGCGATCGACTCGCCCGACTGCGGGCGGCGCACCCGGAGACGGCGTGGGAGACCCGCGAGCTCCAGCACCGGCCCCCCCTCAGGGGCGGCATGATCCACGCGAAGGGGATCCTCGCGACGCTCGGCTCGGGCGAGTCGTTCGCCCTCCTCGGCTCGCCGAACCTGTCCGCTCCGGCCCTGCTCCGGTCCGCGGCGGAGGGCAACTTCGAGATCGCCGTGGTGCACCGCGGTGCCGATCTGCGCCGCACCCTGTTCGGCGAAGGCGGCCCGGTCGCGATCGGCGACGAGGTCGGGCCCGATGCGCTGGTTTGGGAGCCGGACGCGACCACGGAGGACGCGCGACGAGCGGCCCCGGCCTGTCAGCTGCTCGGGGCGCGCCAGCAGGGCGACTGGCTGGCCGTGGAGCTCCTCGGCGAGCCGCCGCCCGGCGCGGCGCTCGTGCTCGACCGCGGCCCGTCCGTCGAGCTCGCGCGACACGTGGACGGCTGGGGCGCCGCGATCGCCGGCAGGCCCTCCCCGCGGATCGTCGAGGTGCGCTGGGACGGGGGCAGCGCCGGGCCCGTCGTCGTGCACGACCTGCACCAGCTGGCCCAGCTCGCCCGCGGGTCCGACACTCCACGGCACACGCCGCTCGCCGCGCTCGACTACGGGGCCGACAGCGACATCCTCGCCCTCCTCGAGGAGCTCGCCGGCCTCGCGATCGTGTCGGTGTACGACGTCGCGCGGATGATCCGCGGCGAGCGGCTCACGCCCGAGCTCGAGAGCCTCGAGGCCGGCGACGAGCCGCCGCTCGCGAGGCTCGACGACATCGACTTCGAGCGCGTCCGCCAACACCCCCGGGCGCGCGCGTACGACCTGACCCCTGGCGACGGCTACGACACGCCGCGCCTCGTCCTGTGGCTCGACGAGGTCGTCCAGCAGTTCGAGCGGCGTCGCAACATCCAGCTCCGCGGCGTCGAGGCGCCCATCCCCGACGGCGACATCGAGGACGAGCTCCCCGCGCCCGCCGAGCCGGAGCCCCGGCGCTGGTCGGACAACCGCCGCGTCGCAGTGCTCGTCCGCAACCGCGTCCGCCGCGCCGTGAGCGGCATGGCCGACCCCCGCTTCTGGGAGCTTGTGGATCCCGCCTGGGTCACGATCAACTATGCGATCTGGCTGAACTTCATCGAGCGCCTGTGGCTGCGCGCGGACGGCCCGTCGCCGATCCTGGCAGAGCGGGACCTCGCCCCGCTCACCGCCGGACTCCTCGCCGGGTTCTGGGGCGACGACCGGCGCGCCGGGTACCTCTCCCGGCTTGCGGACGACGAGCGGTTCGCGGCGGCGCTCCTGCTGGCCGACCGCCATGCCGACGCGCTGACGGCTGCCGCCTGCATCCGGCTGCTAGAGTCCCACGGGGCCAGCGCCCCCGAGGCCCCGTTCGTCGCCGGCCAGTTCGCCAGGATCGCGGGCCCCCTCGGGCTCCTGACCGAGGAGGTCGTGGAGCGCGCGCTCGTCTACCTCGACCGGGCCGACGAGCCGCCGGGCCCGTACCTGCAGCGGCTCCGCTCGACCGAGGACGCCTTCACCTGGGACCGCTTCGCGGCGAACCTCGCCTGGCGGCACCAGCGGCGGTCCGCGGCGGTCCGCCCCGAAGCCCCCGGGGCCGGCCGGTTCCGCTCCGGGGACGTCCTCGTCGTGGACGGCGGGCAGGAGCTGCCGCTGACGGCAGCCGCGCTGCGGGTGTTCGCCGACTGGGTCCTAGAGGTCCGCTCGCGCGACCCGGAGCGCGCCGCGATCCACATGGCGTGGGGGAGCGGGCTGATCCTCATCTACGACGTCCCGGATGGAGTCGTCCTCCAGCGCCCCACGGCGGGCGGACGGACGAGCACCGTCGCGGACGGCGTGCTCCCGGAGGACATCGCCGCCATCGCTCTCGACGGGCCGTCGACGGCGATCGCCTGAACGGGTGCGGCGCGGGAGCCCGCCGGGCGGTCGCGGCCTCCTGACGATAAGAGCAGTGATCGTGAGATCCGGGAGCGCAGGCGGTCCGGCGCGCAGCCCGATGGTGCGACGTGCGGACCGCGGGGCCTCAGCCGTTGAAGATCGCGTCCCAGGCTTCGAGGTCCTCGGGATAGAGCCATCGCTCGAGCTGCCGGCCGTCGCGGAAGTGGAACACGCTCAACACGCGGATCTCGATGTCGACCCCGGGCCGCCGGGCGCCCATGTAGCTCAGGGCGCAGACGTGATCGTCGTTCCCGAGCACGTCGTGCTCGCGGAGCGTGAAGCCGAGCCCGTTGAGGCGGCTGAGCCAGGCAACGAGGGCGTCGAGCCCACGGATCTCGCCGGCCATCGGGTGACGACCCGGCACGTGCCAGACGACGTCGTCGGCGATGAGCGATCGAAGGGTGTCGAAGTCCCGAGCGCGGAACGCGTCAGCCGTCCTCCGGTAGGCGATCGCGTTCGGATGCTCCGCACTCATCAGGAGGCTGCCTCGCCGTGAGGTAGAGCGCCCGGCTGGCGGCGCCGGTCATCGTCCGCCTCGCCAGCGATCTCGAGGCTCCAGCTCATCCTCGCCATCCCGTCCAGACCATCGGCGGCGACCTGCTTCGGCGGACACGCCGCAGTCTTGAGCGGCGTCGATCAGAAGGTATCACCAAGGGCACTTGTCGTCGGGGAACGAGGCCGCCGCGCGCCCCATGCAGCTGAGGTCGGCAGGGCCGGAGTTACGAGCCATCGCCTGCCGTCAGGGAAGCTCAAGCCAGACCCTCCCCCTCAGCTCGCAGCCTTCTTGACCAGCTCGGCGATCCGCTTCTCGCCCGCCGCCGTCAGGCTC
>JBBIIL010000081.1:0-12763 GCA_037446495.1 Chloroflexota bacterium
AGAGATAGAAGGCGGAGCGAGAGACCTCCAACAGGGCGCAGGCACAGGCCACGTTCAGCATCAGAAGTCGAGCGTCAGCGGCTGCGGCCGTTCCCCTGTCGCAGCCCATGTTGTCGGCGTCGCCTTCGTGCGGGTCCACGAGGTGCGCAGGTCCAGCCCCGTCCCCCGCGGACTCAATGCGCACAGGGCAACTTCATCGACAGTCAACCGAATGGACCTGCAGATCCTGCGCGACCAGGCCTCTCCGTCAAGCCATAGCGCGCCGTCTCCATCCGCGAACTGCACCGTCGCGCCGGGCCGGGCCGCTCCTTGGACTGCCTCGTCGTGACCCGAGCACCGGATGCTGACGAGCCACCGTTCAAGTGTCGGGGGCTGGCACTTGTCAAGGGTTCCGCCCCATCGACAGGCGGGCAGCGATCGCCGAGGATCGAGAGGCTGGCCCCACAGGAGGGTGGACACGCTTGGTCTGGAGGGGAGAACATCGGTGGGGGACGAGCAAACCCCGAAGCATCACGAGCCGTTCTCTGCCGCGCCTTGCGATGAGGCGGCGCGTCCGATGCGGCGCGAACAGGCTCGTCGCGGCCCCGATTCCCGGACCGGCTCCGCTTCAGGTGACGTGCTGGGTCAGGTCTCGCAGCCGGACAGGCGCCGGGCACTCCGCGCTCGCCAATGCGGGTCCGTCCGACGACGCTCGGCTGGTGGAGCGCCTCCCCGTCTCCGCCATCGCTGCCGCCTCGTGCCGCCTTGCGGGTCGCATGGCCCGGGCAGGCTGGCGTGCGCCACCGGGGCGGGACTGTCGTCCAGAAAGGGGGGAGCGCCTAGGGTTCCTGATGATGCCATCCATCACGACAACGACGATGGGCCTGACCGCCGGATCGGTCCGCCCCGGGAAGGTTCTGGAGGAAACACATGAAACGTGTCGTCGCGACCATCATAGGTCTCGTGCTCTCGCTGTCAGTCGCCAGCGGTGCTCTGGCAGCGTCCCCCGCCGCACCCGCGGGGTTCACGCACAACTGACACCGGTCTCCACAGGCGGCGTGGTGCCCATGGCCGGCGGGAGCTGGCATGCCGGCTGCCAGCTGTCCACCTATCAGGGCGGAGTCTGGGTCTGGACCTTCACGGTCTGGCAGGACTTCTCCTCCAACGGCACTTCGATCACACGACCGGTTTCCGCCGCCTACTTCACGCGCTCGACGCGAGCAGGGTGGGACTACTACGGAACGGAGTACAGCCCCACGCAGTGGTGGGTCCACCAGTACTCGGAGCTCGCCGCCCAGAAGTCGTACATCTTCAAGCAGATCGTGAACGGAAACGTCATCACGACGATGACCGGGTGGGTCCAGATCAACGTCAAGGCCAACGGCACCTGGTCCTGCACGGAAGTGTGATCGCATAGCGATGTCGGGCCCGCCGCCCAGGGCGCGGGCCTGCCCATCACCAGTAGAAGCGGGGGCCTTCTCGTGCAAGCGGTCGAGATCCAGGCACTCACGAAGCTCTTCGCCGGAAGGCCGGCTGTCGACGGGCTATCGCTCACAGTGGCTGCCGGCGAGACGGTGGGCCTGGTGGGCCCCAACGGAGCGGGCAAGACGACAACGCTTCGGATCCTTGCCGGCCTCGTCCGGCCGACGTCCGGGGACGTGCACGTGTTCGAGCGGAGGGTGCGGCTCGGTTCAGCCATGGCGGGTCTCGCGGGCGCGGTTGTGGACAGGCCTGCGCTCATCCCGCACCTAAGCGGCGACCAGAATCTCGAGGTGTTCGCCCGCGTGGCTGGCATCAGCATGACACGCACCGAGAGGGCCGAGGCCATCCGCCGCGTTGGCCTCGATCCGGGAGACCGCCGACCGACCCGCGCCTACTCCACGGGCATGAGGCAGCGACTTGCCATTGCCACTGCGCTGCTCCCGAGTCCGCGACTTCTGGTCCTGGACGAGCCAACCAACGGACTCGACCCCTCAGGGATCGCGGACCTCCGCCAGCTGCTCGTCGACCTCGGGGGCGCGGGCACGACCATCCTGCTCTCCAGCCATCTCCTGGGGGAGGTGGAGCGCATCTGCACGCGCGTCGCAATCATCGTTCGCGGGCGAGTGTTGGCCGAGGGCGCTCCGTCGGAGATCGCGCCGACAGCCCGCTCAGCGCGGGTGGGCTTCGCCGATCTCGGCACTGCTTCCGCCGCGGCTGGCGTGGCCCGCAGTCGGGGAATCGGCGCACAGCAGGAAGGTCCGGAAGTCCGGCTGGACTTGCCGCCGGAGGAGCTCGGCGAGGCCCTCTGCGCTCTCGCGGCTGCCGGTCTCTTACCGACCAGCGTCATCGCGGGCCGCGCCTCGCTCGAGGACGTGTACCGCCGCTATGTCGATGCGACGGAGATTGCGAAGGAGCAGTGAGTGCGGGGACTCTTCATCGCTGAGTGGCTCCGGTGGCGTTCAAGTCGAGAGATGATCGCGATTGTCCTGTCTGCGCCTCTGCTCGCCGCACTGCAGTACGCAGTTGCCTATTTCCACGGCGTGAGCCTAGTTGCCGGTGCGCCGGGCTCTCACCCGGACCCAGACGCGGCACGCCTCCTTCTCGGGGACGTTACCTTCCCCCAAAGCGTCGCCGCCACGCTCGTGTCCGGGCCTTGGCTGAGCGCAGGGGCATTCATCGCGGCCGCGTTGGTCGTCGGGCTTGACTTCACGTGGGGGACGATCAGGACAACAGCGCTACTGGCCCCCGGGCGGGGCGCTCTCATCGCCGGCCGATGCGCCACGATCGGGATCGTCACGACCCTGAGTGTGACGGGCGTCGCATTCGCCGGCCTCTTCGGCCCCGTGGTGACGGGCCTGTCCGGACCGGCGGACGCCGCCAGATTGTTCGCGCAGGTGGGAGGAGTCCTCCTGGCCACACTGATCTACGCGGCAAGCGGCGCCGCTCTGGCGATGGTCTTTCGGGGCGCCGCAACGCCGGTGCTTGTCGGCCTGCTCGCCTACGTTGCACAGACCGCGGTCGCGACCCTCCCGGCGTGGGACGACCCTACCCTCGTCTGGATCGCACGCATCCTCCCCACTGAGGCTGCCGGGGCGCTCCTCGTCGCGGTCCAGCGATCAGCCGGGATGATCCCGGAGTCTGTTGCGATGCCAGGTCCGGTGTCGACGCCGTGGCCGATCAACGTCCTCATCGCGGCGGCCTGGATCGCCGCCCTCGTCGCAGGGACGGCCCTCCAGGCTTCGCGCATGGACATCAAGGAGTAGTGCGCGGCGGCTCAGGCGCGACATGCGCCGTGGCGGCAGATCGCGTCCGCGGGTCCTCCAGCGTGAGTGTCTCGAGCGGTTGCCAGCCTAACGAAGCGGTATGGCTGCGAGCGAATTCGACACGGCGCTGCCCCTCTTGTGGTCGCGAGTGGGTCAACGTCGAGCCTCAAACCCCGGCGACAGCACGAACAGCGATGGACTGGCGGCAATGCACCTCGTCAACGTCGCTGCGCCCCGTGCCCTCAACAGGCCAGCCCCGCACGGACATGCGTCGTACGGAATCGCCCGCCGCTCGCCGGCCAGGTTGCCGATCCGTCTTGCGGCCTGTTGCAGAGGAAGCCGGGTGACGCTACCCGCGCGCCGACCCTCCGCCCTCGGGGCTCTTGCGCTCGCGGCGCATGATGTCGGCGAATACCAGCCCGCCGAGAACAAGGGCGAGGAGCCCCACCGCCGGGGCATCCTTGCCGCCCCAGCCGAGCAGGATCCCCGCCACGAGCGAGACCGCCAGGTAGGCGGCCACCAAGGATCCGACGGCGATCCCGACGATCCGGACTGCTCTCAACATCGCATCTCTCCCAAGGTTGCCGACCCGTGTAGGACGCTGCCACCCTTCTGTTCCCTCGTCAAGAGTCGGGAGACAAGCCTCCTCGGTAGCTGACGCCATCCCGTTTGGCCGCGTGCGCGGCCCTCTCGATCGGGCAACGGCCGCCCGGCGACTGGTGCCCGCCGCGATTCCGCCGCCAGTAGGGCACCTGCCCGGTGTGCCGGTCTCGTTCCGTCGCAGATCATGGTGTCCTCCGAGCGTTGGCTGGCTGCGCCTTCGCGTTGAGCGTCGCGGCATTGCCCGCGCTCACGCCGGCTGATGGACACCGGGGCCAGCAAGTCCTGGACGATCGGCCGCTTGTGACGGAGGGCCTTCATCGCCACAGCGATCGTCCGCCTCCGATCATCTCCGGTAGACAGAGCTGAATGCCCTGTCCACGTCCGCGGCGAGGGCGGGGACCCAGGTGTTGCAGCAGAACGGGATCCCGATACCGGTCCGGTACCAGTCGGTCCAGAAGACGCCTTGGCCGCTGTTCACGCCGCGATACGAGCGGATGCGATCGTTCCAGCCGACCAGCGCCAGGATGTCGTAGTTCTGGGAGACGTACATATAGGAGCCCGAGTACGTCTGCCCGGAGTAGATGACCACATAGTCGCTCGCCGACGTCGCCATGCCCGAGAGCCCGGACGTCTCCTGCATGGCGGCGTCGAGCCGGCGGGCAGTCCTGTAGCAGTGGATCAGCGGGAAGTCGCGGTCGGTGCAGTAGAAGTTGGGGATCGCCTCGACCGCGATGGGCTTACCCTCGAGGTCGGGGGCCACGGGTGGCTCGGCGGCTTGGGCGGCGGGTGGCACCCCGAACACGGCCAAGGCGAGCAACAACGTGCTGCAGGTGCGCGACAATCGTCCCATGGTCCACCCCTAGTGCAGAAGCCGAAGGGACGCGACCCGAACGTATTGGCCGGGGCGGCCGTGGAGCAGGGGGTAGGTGCCGTGGCGATCCGTAGGGAGATGCCTAGTAGCGGCGACTGGCTGCCACGCGCACGATGAGGACGTCAGCCCACGTGGCCTTGTCGGTGGCGGTGCTTGCCGTCGCGCTGTTCGCGCTGTCCACCGCCTTGACGGGCTCGTTTGATGCTGGGGTCGTCGCCGATGCGCCTGGTGGCCTCGTTCGCGAAGTCGGTCGCCAGGGACTCGCGTGGGCGGAGGGCATTCGTCCCGGCCAGCGTGTCACGACCCTCGAGCCGACAGACGCCCCCGGCGGCTGGACAATCGAGACCACCGACGGAACCCGGTTCTTCCGGGCAAGCGTCTCCGCCGCGGAGGGGCAGCTGCACTGGTCGGCCATCGCAGCCGTTGCAGCCGCAGTCGCCGCCGTGCTCTCGATCGCGAGCGCCCGTGTTCGGCGGCGGCGGGCTCAGGCGCTCGCAGTCCTCGGCCTTTGCTTCAGCAGCATTGTCTTCCTCGTCGCCCAGCCACAGCCGATCGGCTCCGCGACCGTCCTCGCAGCCGGCGTTGCGCCGATCGTCGCCATCGTCCGATGGCTCCGGTTCCGGACGCTTCCCGCGATTGCATCGGTGGCTTCGATCGCGGCCGTCGGGCTGCTGTGGGTCGCGACGACCTCGGGAGTCGAGACCATCGACGGGATGCGCCAGCTGTGGCCGGCCATCATCGCCATCGGGCTTGTGGCCGCGGTCATCGTGGGCGCCGGCGTGACGCCGCGAAGGGCTGCAGCCGCACTCGCGGCGACCCGGACGCTCGACGCGGTCGTGGCGGTCGTGGCGGTCGTGGCGGTGGCAGCCGCAATCGTGCTGCTCGTCGCGGGGCTCCCACCCGTCGTGGTCGCCTTCATCGTCCTCGCTCCTGCAGCGGTCTATCTGCGCTCGCGCGTATCGATCATGCGGGCGATCGACAGCCTGCTTGTCGGGGACCTGCGAGAGCGGGCGGGATTCGAGGCCGCCGAGATGGAGCGCGCGCGGCTGGCGCGCGAGATCCACGACTCGCCGCTTCAGGCGATAGCCGGGGTGATCCAGGAGCTCGAGCGCCAAGATGGTGCGGCGGGTGCCCGCGAGACGCTGCGGGGCGTCGCAGCCCAGCTCCGCTCGGTCGCCACGGACCTGTACCCTCCTGTGCTCGATGACCTCGGGTTGGCGGCCGCGCTCGAGGGGGCTGCCCGGACGTCGCGCTCGGATGGCCTCGACGTCGAGGTGGCGATCGATAGCCAGGTGGGCTACGGGAGGTCCGAACGACCGCCAGCCGCGGTCGAGATCGCCATCTTTCGGATCGTGCAGGAGGCCCTGACGAACGCGGTTCGCCACTCGGGAGCGACGCACCTCGCGGTCGAGGGTCGGATCAGCCCGACCCGCATCGAGGTGGCCGTCCTCGACAACGGCTCTGGGATCCGCGTGGAGCGCGTTGCGGCCGCGATGAGAGCGGGGCACCTCGGGATCGCGTCCATGCGGCGGCGAGCCGAGTCGATCGATGCGGTGTTCGAGCTGTCTCGCGGCGAGGGGAACGGGACCCGTGTCCGTGTGAGGTGGTCGGCATGACAGTTCGGATCGTCCTGATCGACGATCACCCTCTGGTCGTGGGCGGCATCAAGGCCGCCCTCCCCAAGCAGCCGGCGATCGAGGTCGTCGGCCAGGCGGGAAGCGTAGCCGAGGCCAGGTCCGTGCTGGCCTCGACCCCCTGCGACGTCGTGCTGCTGGATCTGCGCCTGCCGGACGGCTCGGGGATCGAGCTGCTTCAGGAGCGGCAGGAGATCGGCGGCCCGGCGTTCCTCGTGCTCTCGAGCTTCCTGACAGAGGAGTACGTCTCGGCCGCCATCGCCCTCGGTGCGAGCGGCTTCCTCCTCAAGACTTCTCCGATCGACGACCTCATCGCCGCGATCGAGCAGGTCGCCGACGGGGGGCTTGCCTTCACCGCCGATCAGCTGCGCGCCAGCCGGCGCGCGGTCTGGGCTCCGCTTACCGAACGCGAGCACGACCTGCTCCGGGGCGTGGTCGAGGGCCGATCGAATGACGAGCTGGCCGGGGACCTCGGCGTCTCCCGCAAGACGATCGAGGCGTACCTTTCGCGGCTGTTCGCCCGCTTCGGAGTGGTCACTCGGACCGAGCTGGCGGTCCACGTGGACCGGGAGAAGCTGCTCGACCTCCCCACAACGCCGCGCAGGCGGGCCGGCGGCTAGGACTCGGATACCGATCGGGATGCCGGAGCGCCGGTCACCGTTCTGGGTGGCAGCCCGCTCGATCCTCGTCGCCAATCATGGCGGGGCACTCAGGATGGCGGACCTCCAGTCCGGCGGGCCGGTTCGCCCCACGCA
The DNA here is from genome assembly GCA_037446495.1 of Chloroflexota bacterium. GTDB lineage: Bacteria > Chloroflexota > Limnocylindria > Limnocylindrales > CSP1-4 > CAIXZV01. The sequence continues at coordinate 7,088 of JBBIIL010000081.1, forward strand.
ATGACGTACGACCGGTCTGGTGGTCGCCATCGCGGGCCGCGTCGTGGTTACTGATGAGGCCGACGGACACATGAGCTCCTGCGACCTCGGCTCCGGGACGAGCTGGGACCTTGGCGTCGTCCCCGTGTCGAGATCAGCCTCGCCGATAGGACATGGGGCCTGATCCTTCCCGGCGACGGGCTTACGTTGTCGCTTGCAGCCGTCGGTGGCAGCTGAAGGCAGCGCGCCTCGTGTGACGCGTGGTGATCCGGACCATCACCTGATAAGCGTCGGCGCCACTCCTCTCGCCCCGACCAGTCTTACGCACTTCCAGTCCCCAGGTGACCCAGCCTCTACCGGTGCGCGTCCCGCGCGAGGACCAGCGCGCCGTCGGCGCGGTCCTGCCAGGCGAGCATCCGGTCGAGGTCCCTGTCATGCCCGTCGAGGCGGTCGAAGACGGAGTCGGCGCTGCGCTGCATGGCGGCCCGGCGCTCGACCCCGAGCGCCTGGTCCCGGGCGATCGCGTCGACCGCCGCCTTCAGGCCGCGGATGTCCTCGCGCATCTCCAGCAGGAGCTCGCGCTGCGTGATCCCGGTCGAGCCGGGCTCGTCCCCGCTCACGGGGCGGTGACGGCGCGGACGTACCCGGTGGGGGGAGATGCCGGGAGTCGGTGTGGATCGGACCAGCGCGCCGTCATGCCCCGAATCGTGACCGGGGCGGGCCGCCGTTCCTAGTTGGCCGATTGGGCCATGGCTTTCGGTCCGGGGCTGACGCGACGGTCGAACGAAGTAGCGTAACGGTGGCGTATCGTTACACGCCCGTCGTGTCACGGCGCGGCGAAGCCGCGTCCGAATGTCGCCCACGCGACGTCGACGGACCCAGAACAGCACCGCACGACGCGGCCGGCAAGGGAGGGCAAATGAACGCCAGCGACGCGGCGATCGACGTCCAGGGACTGACGAAGTCCTTCGGCAAGTTCCAGGCGCTGCGAGGGCTGGACCTGCGCGTCGAGCGCGGCGAGGTCCACGGCTTCCTGGGCCCGAACGGCGCGGGCAAGTCCACGACCATCCGCGTGCTCCTTGGCCTGCTGCGGGCAGACGCCGGAACCATGCGGGTGCTCGGGGGCGATCCGTGGCGGGATGTCGTCGAGCTGCATCGCCGGCTCGCGTACATCCCGGGGGACGTGTCCCTGTGGCCGGGGATGTCGGGCGGGGAGGCGATCGACCTGCTCGGCACGCTGCGTGGCGGCCTCGACGAGAAGCGCCGCGCCGAGCTCATCGAGCGGTTCGAGCTCGACCCCACCAAACGCGGGCGGCAGTACTCGAAGGGCAACCGGCAGAAGGTCGCGATCGTGGCCGCGCTGGCGTCCAACGTTGACCTGCTGATCCTCGACGAGCCGAGCAGCGGCCTGGACCCACTGATGGAGAACGTCTTCCAGGAGGCGGTTGGAGAGGCCAAGGCGCGCGGCACGACGGTGCTGCTCAGCAGCCACATCCTCGCCGAGGCCGAGACGCTGGCCGACCGCCTGAGCCTCATCCGCGACGGCGTGATCGTGCAGACGGGCACGCTGACGGAGCTGCGCGCCCAGACGCGCACGACCATCCACGCGCGGCTCGAGCGCGGCCTCGACGGCCAGGCGCCGAGCCTGCTCCACGACGTCCGGGTGGACGGCAGCAGCCTCACGGCGTCCGTGGAGTCAAGCCGGATCGGCGAGGCCATGGCGCTGCTCACGCCGCTCGGCATCGAGGCGCTGACCGTGGCGCCGCCTTCGCTCGAGAACCTGTTCCTGCGCCTGTACGACGCCCCGGCCGGGGGCGAGGCTGCACGATGAGCGCCGAGCTCGCCGGGACCGGGCCGCTGCTGCGGGCATCGATCCGGTATGACGGGCGCAGGTTCGTGCCCTTCATCGCCCTTGCGACCGCCCTGTCCGTCTCGTCCGTGATCGCCTACGCCCTGGTCTTCCCCTCGGCGGAGGCCCGTGCCGGGCTCGCCGCGGCCCTCGGCGCCAACCCGGCCCTCGGGCTGATCTTCGGCCCGGCCCGCGACCTCACCACCGTCGACGGCTTCAACGCCTGGCGAAGCCTCGCCCTCGGTGGGTTCCTCGCAGGACTCGGCGCCATCCTGCTGGTGACCGCCACCACGCGTGCCCGGGAGGACTCGGGCCAGGCCGAGCTCCTCGCCTCGGGCGTCCTGGGGCGCGCGAGCCGGCTCATGTCGGCCGTGGTCATGGCCCTCGGCGGCTCGCTCGTGCTCGGGCTGATCGCGGGGCTCGTGACGGTCCTGTTCGGCGGCGGGGTCGAGTCGTCGATGCTGCTCGGCATGACCTTCGCCGCGACCGGCTGCATGTTCACGGGGGTCGCCGCCCTCACCGCGCAGATCGGGTCGGACTCCCGCACCTCGAACTCGATGGCGATGGGCGTCCTCGGGGTGCTGTTCGTCGCTCGCGGCTTCCTCTACAGCATCTCTGCCCCGGACTGGACGACCTGGCTCAACCCGCTCGGCTGGATCGGCGAGACGCGGCCCGCGTCGGGCAACGTCTGGTGGCCGCTCCTGCTGGCGGCCGGGTTCACGATCGTGGTCCTCGCGCTCGCCTTCGTCCTCCAGGCGCGCCGCGACTTCGGGCAGGGGGCGATCGCGCCAGAGCCGGGTCCTGCGCGCGGCCGGGACCGCAGTCCGTTCCGGCTCGCGGTGCGCCTGAACCGCGGGGCGCTCATCACCTGGGCGGTCGCCTTCGTGGTCCTCGGCGTGGTCTTCGGCTACTTCGCGAGCTCGATCAAGGACGTGTTCGGGTCCAACAGCGCCATCCAGCAGATCCTCGCGGCCGGGGCGACGACGCCCGAGGCGCTCATCGCTGCGTTCGTGGTCACGATCCTCGGCCTCGTCGGCATCCTCGCGTCGATCCCCGGCGTCCAGGCGATGAACAGGGTCCGAACGGAGGAGATGGAGGACCGCGTCGAGCCGGTCATGGCCACGGCGGTGTCGCGCGCGGGCTTCTACGCCGGCAACGTGGCTGTCGCGCTCATCGCGCCCGCCCTGTGCGTCCTCATCGCGGGCACGCTGATCGCGCTGATCGCCTCGGCCGCGGGCATCGGCGTCGACCTCGGCACCGTGTTCCTTCAGGCCATCGTCACCATCCCGGCTGTCTGGACCGTCGTCGCGGTCTCGGTGGCGGTCATCGGCGCACGGCCGCAGGTCGCTCTCGCCGCGTGGGCCGGCGTCCTCATCTCGTTCGTGCTCACGGTGCTCGGCCCGAGCTTCCACCTGTGGGACTGGATCCTCGCGATCAGCCCGTTCTGGCACGTCCCGAACGTCGCGGCCCCCGCTCCCAACTGGTCCGGGCTGCTCGTGCTCGGCATTGCCTGCGTCGCCCTGACGGCGATCGGGTTCGCGGGCTTTCGGAGGCGCGACCTTGCCCGCTGAGGTGAAGCCGGCGGCTTTCGAGCGATCGGGGGCAGCCCGCGTGCCCGGGCGACCGCGCGACCCGGCCACCGACCGGGCCATCCTCGCGGCGACCATCCGCCTGCTCGCGGAGCAGGGGTATGACGCCATGTCCGTCGAGGGCGTCGCGACGGCCGCCCACGTGGGCAAGCCCGCGATCTACCGGCGCTACGCACGCAAGCAGGAGCTCGTCGTGGCGGCCCTCGCATCACTCGTCGCGTCGGTCGAGCCGCCCGCGGACAGCGGCGACGCCCGCGCGGACCTCCTGGCCCTCGTTCGCCCGCCGCCCGACACCATGCCGCGCGAGCAGATCGGCTTCTCGATGGTCGGCACGCTCCTCGTCACCGAGCGGACCGAGCCGTCCCTGATCGAGATGTTCCGGACCGCCATCTACCGGCCGCGCCTCGAGCTCGGGTGTGAGATCGTCCGGCGGGGGATCCAGCGCGGCCAGATCCGCGCCGGCGTGCGCCCCGACGTGGTCATCGAGCTCATCGCCGGCTCGGTGTTCACGCGCCACCTGATCGGCGAGCCTCAGGACGACGCCTGGATGGAGGCGGTGCTCGACGTCGTGTGGCGCGGCATCGCGGCGGACACAGGACTACCGAGTTGATCCCGCAGATGCCGAAACGCGTCCCGCGGCCGGCTCACCGGGAGACCCCGCAGCATCCGTCTGGGCCACGTCCTCGGGCTCCGGCAGGCGCGGCCCCAGGATCCACACGAGCTGCGCCGTCGTCGCCACGCCTGCCTTGGAACGCGCATTCGCCAGGTGGTGCTTGACAGTCGAGTGCGACAGGCCGAGCCGGTGGGCGGCCGCCTTCTCCGACCCGGCGGCCAGGATGGCCGCGACGACCAGCACCTCGCGGTCGGTCGCACGGGCGGAGGGCCGACGAGATTGCCTCCTCATGCGCTGCGGGCCAGCTCGCTTGGGGTTCGAGGCTCACGCGGGGTGGCGTTGACCATCAGGAAGCGCAGCGATCGCTGAGTCAAGGAGGGGCTACCCCTCTCGCCCCGACCAGATCGACCTTCTTTCGTGCTCAGGACCCCCTCTCCGGCGGAGTTCTGTACTGCCGGAGTTTTGCCCCGACCACCTTGTGATTCGAGGCGCAGCACGCCCGGCCCGAACGCCGCGTCCCATCCCCGCGCCTTCGCCGCGGCGGTCAGCGTGAAGGTGAAGTCCGTCGCCCCGAGCACGTCGATCCGCTCGAACACGGCCTCGGCGATCGCCTTGCGCCCGGCGTCCGAGGTCCCCGCCCAGAGGTCCGGCAGCGACTCGAGGTAGGCGCGCGCCTCGGTGGCGCTGGGCAGGCGTGACGGCCGCTCGGCGGCTGCGGCGGCCTCGGCGTCGAGGCGGGCCATCGTCGCCTCCAGGCGCGCGACGTCCCGGTCCCTCGCGTACTGGAGGGCGGCGCGCTCCCGCTCGCGCCTCGTCCGCGCCTGCGCCAGGGCGTCGGGGCCGCCCGGCCCCGTCCGCCCGACCGCCTCGCTGACGACCGCGGCCTTGAGCCGGGCCGACACCGCGACGTGCCCGAGCGCGAGGCCGATGGCGTCCTCGTAGACGTCGGCCTTGTAGCTCTCGCCCCGGACCCGGGGGTCGACCGTCTGCCCGTCGCGCTGGAGCCGGCGCGGGGCGGCCGCGGCGAACGCCGGGCAGGCGTCCTGGTGCCGGTACCGCCCGACGTGGCCGATGAGCCGCCGCCCGCAGGCGGCGCAGGCGAGCAGGCCGCCAAGGCCGTACTGGCGGCGGGTGACGGCACCCCGGTGTCGGCGGCTGTACCGGGCGCGGAGCCCCTGGACGTGCTCGAAGGTCGCGGGGTCGACGAGCGGCCCGAGCGCCGAGGGCTCGCCCGACCACAGGCGGCCGACGTAGAAGGGGTTGGTCAGGACCTCGGCGACGTGCTTGAGGGCGAGGCCGGTCGCCTGCCCGACCTCCCGGTCGGTGCGCCCGCCCGCCGCGAGCTCGTACACCCGGCGCACGAGCGCGAGGGCGTCCTCGTCGACCCGCAGGGTGCGGCACTCCCGGACCGCCCCGAAGGGGCGCCATCCTGCCGCCCGGGACGCCGAGGCGCCGGCGCTTCGCGGCGTAGCCCTCGCGGATCCGCTTGGCGAGCCTCCGGCTGTAGGCCTCGGCCTCGACCGCCTCCCGGGCCCAGCGCTCCCACTCGTCCTCGTCCGACGAGAGCACCCGCTCGTCGGCGAACAGGATGACCGCCCCCCGGGCGTGGAGGTCGTGACGGGCGTTGACCGCGGTCCGCAGGTCTC
>JBBIIL010000082.1:0-12691 GCA_037446495.1 Chloroflexota bacterium
ACGAAGGGCGGCGACCCGCGGAGGGCAGCGGACATGCGGACGACGGTGCTCGCAATCCGGGGCGCGGGCTGTCCCGAAGTAGGGGGCGACCGGTCTCCAGCCTGCATCGTCGCCCAGTCCACTACAAGGAGAACCCCCCATGCGCCTCGCCCGAATTGCCGGCCTCGTCGCCGCCGGCGCCCTGGCCCTCGCCGTCGCCGCGCCCGTTGGCGCAGCTAGCGGCAACGCGATGATCCGCGTCATCCACGCGTCGCCCGACGCACCCGCCGTGGACGTGTTCGCCAACGGCACCAAGGTGGCAGCGCTGTCGAACCTCGCGTTCGGCCACATCACCGATTACGTCGCGGTCCCGGCCGGAACCTACTCCATCAAGGTCTGCGCGACAGCCGACAACACCGTCTGCCCGATCGGCCCCGTCAGCCTCAACTTCGCCGCCGGCCAGCAGTACACCATCGCCGCCTCCGACCTGTTGGCCTCCATCAAGGCCACCGTGTTCACCGACTCGCCCATGCCGACCGACGGCAAGACCCAGGTCCGCGTCGTCCACCTGTCGGCGAACACGCCGGCCGTCGACGTCCTCACGCAGGACAAGTCGACCACGGTGGTGTCCAACCTCGCCTACCCCAAGGCGACGGGCTACCTGACCCTCACCCCGGGGTCCTACGACCTCATCGTCTGCGCCCACGCCGACCACAGCGTCTGCCCCCTCGACCCGGGCGCGCTGAAGCTCGACTCCGGCACTTCGTACTCCGTCTTCGCCGTCGGCGCCCTCAATGCGGCCGCCGGCCAGCAGGCGCTGACCGCGGTGGTGGCAGTTGACGGCATGGCTGCCCCGGCAACGGACACGGTCGGCGTCGCCCCGGCGACCTCCGGCCTCAACGGTGCCGCAGTCCTGGCCCTCGCCGTCGCCGGGCTCCTCGGCCTGGTCGTCGCCTCGCGGCGCTTCGCCACGGCTCGTTCCCGCTCCCGCTGACCCCTCGGGTCCCTGCCCGCGAGGGCACCGAGGTCACCGTCCCACGCCCCGTCCGGACCAGTCCGGGCGGGGCGTTCTCATGCGCTTGCGGACGTCTGCCGCGGCTACGCTTGCTCCACCACGCCGAGGATCGGCGTCCGCACCAGCCGCGGGAGACCTCGCATGAGCACCGACCTGTTCAGCCTCGCCGGCAAGCGCGCCATCGTCTCCGGCTCGGGACGCGGCATCGGATTCACGATCGGCCGGGGCCTCGCCCGGGCCGGGGCAGCCGTCATCCTGAACGACATCGACGCGGGGCGGCTCACGGCAGCGGTGGTCCAGCTGGCGGCTGAGGGCCTCGACGTCCGGGGGGCCGATTTCGACGTGACGGACCCCGTCGCCGTCGAAGCCGCCGCCGAGCGGATCGAGACGCTCGATGGTCCCGTGGACATCCTGGTCAACAACGCCGCCGTCCAGCTGCGCATGCCGGTGGCCCAGTGGACCCCGGAGGACTGGCACCGGGTCATCGACGCCGGGCTCACCAGCGCCTGGCTCATGAGCCAGGCCTTCGGGATGCGGATGGTGGCCCGGGGCCACGGCAAGATCATCAACATGTGCTCCATCCAGAGCGACCTCGGCCGGACGTCGATCGTCCCGTACACGGCCGCCAAGGGCGGGCTGCGGATGCTGACCCGCGGCCTGTGCGCCGAGTGGGGCCCCAGGAACATCCAGGTCAACGGCATCGCCCCGGGCTACTTCCACACGGCGCTGACCGAAGCCCTGGTGACCGACGAGGCGTTCTCCGCCTGGGTACGGGGGCGGGCACCCGCCGGCCGCTGGGGCGATCCGGAGGACCTTGTCGGCGCCGCGGTGTTCCTGGCCTCAGGCGCGTCGAACTACGTGAACGGCCACCTGCTGTACGTCGACGGCGGCATGAGCGCAGTCGTCTGAGCGCCCGGCCGAGGCGACGAGCCCGACCGGTTCGTGGCACACTCGACCCCATCCGGATTCGCATTCGCCGCGAATGCAACTCGACTGGCGGGCGCACGTAGCGCCCGCCACGCAGCACACGAGGGGTCACCGTGGGTCAAGCACAGGGCGTAGGCGCTGCTGGGGGGCCGGCAATGGACACCGAGGGCCGCGGCCGATGGATCGGCCTGGCGATGCTCAGCGTCGGCGTCGCCATGATCATCGTGGACGCGACCATCGTAAACGTCGCCGTCCCCTCGATCATCAAGGACCTCAAGCTCGACTCCACGACGGCGCAGTGGATCAACACGGTCTACTCGCTGGTGTTCGCCGCCCTCCTGGTCACGGTGGGGCGCTTCGGCGACGTGTGGGGCCGCCGGCGGATGTACCTCATCGGCCTCGCCGTCTTCGGCACGGCGTCCATGCTGGCCGGCGCCGCGCCCACCGGCGAGCTGCTGATCGGCGCCCGCGTGCTCCAGGGCGTCGGCGGCGCGATGATCCTGCCGTCCACCCAGTCGATCCTCAACACCAACTTCCGCGGCCGAGACCGGGCCATCGCGTTCGGCATCTGGGGCGCGACCATCGGCGGCATGGCGGCGGTGGGCCCGCTCCTCGGCGGCTGGCTGACCACGTACCTCACCTGGCGCTGGGCGTTCTTCATCAACGTCCCGGTGGCGATCATCGCGGTGTTCGGCGTGCTGCGCTACATCGGCGAGTCCAAGGACGAGAACGCGAAGGCCGGCCTCGACCCCCTCGGCTTCGTGCTCATCACGTTCGGCCTCGGCGCGTTCGTGTTCGGCCTGATCGAGGGCCGCTCGTACGGCTGGTGGGCGCCCAAGCAGCCGTTCAGCGTCATGGGCTGGACGTGGCCGTCGGATGCCATCTCGGTGATCCCGGTGGCGATCGCCGTCGGCGTGATCGGGCTGGCGCTGTTCCTCGTCGTGGAGCGGCGGCGCTCCCAGGCGGGCAAGTTCTTCCTGTTCGACGTGGACCTGTGGCGGTACCCGGCGTTCCGGTACGGCAACTTCGCGGGCACGATCGTGTCCCTCGGCGAGTTCGGCCTGCTGTTCGCCCTGCCGCTGTTCCTCCAGGGCGTCATCGGCTACTCGGCGTTCCAGACGGGCCTCGTGTTCCTCTCCCTCGCCATCGGCTCCTTCTTCGCCGCTCCGATCGCCGCGAGGATCGCCCACAGCTGGGGACCGCGCCGCGCGGTCACCCTGGGCATGGGCCTCGAGGCGATCGGCATCATCAGCACGGCGCTCCTCGTCTCCACCACCGTGACCGGCTTCATCCTCGCGGTGCCGCTGTTCGTCTACGGCATCGGCGTGGGCCTCGCCACAGCCCAGCTGACGAGCATCGTGCTGTCGGACGTGCCGGCGGAACGCTCCGGCCTGGCCTCGGGCGCCAACTCCACGATGCGCCAGGTGGGGTCCGCCCTGGGCATCGCGATCCTGGGCACGGTGCTGTTCACCACGCTCGTCAACGGGACGAGCAGCAACCTGACGGCCGCACTGCCGAATGCGAACCCGGCGTGCGTCCAGCTGGTGACCACGCTGGTGGACCAGACCGCCGGGCAGATCCTGCCGGTGCTCAAGAACCCCACCGCGGGCGCGGCTGGCGACTTCGCGGGCGCCGTCGGCTCCCTGCCGCCCGAGCAGGCCGCGTGCTTCAGCGACCCTGCGTTCCTCGCCGCGCTGCCCAAGACGGTGGCGCCCGTCGAGTCGGCGTTCGTGGACGCGACGCGCCTCGCGGGCTTCGTGGCGTCGGGGTTCGTGCTGGTGGGCGTCGTGCTGAGCATGCTCCTGCCGGACATGCCGGGACAGCCCGCATCGGATTCGGTCGCAGCCGACAAGCCGGGCACGCGCAGGGGCGGCGAGGCGGACGATGACGCCGACGAGGAAGGCGAGAAGGCGGGCGCCGCGGCCTGAGGCGCCGATCGGCGCTGCCGCCACCAGCCGGTCCCTGCCGTCAGCCGATTCGGACCGCGTCGGGTACCCTCCCGCGGGACGCCTCGGGACTCCCCGCAGGGGCGACCGATCACGGAGGCTCAGCCGCTCATGACCTCGCTGTTCCTGATCACCCTCCTCGGCATCACCGTGTCCGGCAAGGAGCTCGCGATCGCCGTCGTCGTCATCCTGATCGTGGTCGGGGTGATCGGGTACCTGGTCATGCAGGGTCGCCAGAAGTCCTGAGGCCGCATCTCCGCGAGCGCCAGCGGGGCGCCTGGCGACCTCCGCCCTGATCGCGCTGCGGCGTGTCGCCGCCGTCGACGGCGGCCGCGATACCCTGCGGCCATGTGCCGCTCCATCCGCCAGCTCCGCCGGGCCGAGGACGACGGGCCCGCCACCACGGGCGAGGCCTACGCGGCCGCGCTCCAGTACGTGCGCAAGGTCTCCGGCTGCCGCACGCCGTCGGTGCGCCACCGCGAGGCGTTCGACGCCGCCGTCGGGGAGGTGGCCGCCGCCACCGCGCGCCTGCTGACCGCGATGGGCACGAGCGTTGCCGACGGCCCGGACCCGTTCGCCGATCCTGTGACCCGGCGGGCGATGCTCGACGCACGGGCGGTCGGGGGCGCTGGGTCCCGGCGCTCGCCCCGGGGCCCGGGCGCCGCAGAGGGCTCGACGTGAGCTCCCCGGAACGGCAGGCGGCGCCGGTCGTGCCGACCCCCGCTCCCGCATGGTGGCAGCGGCCCGGATTCGGCGTGGAGGGCGACCGGCTCGTGCTCAACGGCCACGACCTCGATGCGCTCCTGCGCGCGCACGGCGCCCCGCTGTTCGTCTACGACCTCGCCCGGCCGGCCGAGAACGTGCGGGCACTCCAGGCAGCGCTGCGGGGCGCAGGCCTGCCCTACGTCACCCGCTTCGCGCTCAAGTCGTGTCCGGACCCGCGGATCCTGACGGTGCTCCGGAGCATGGGCGAGCCCGGCACGCCTGACGGCATCGGCATCGACGCCTGCTCGCCGGGCGAGGTGCTCCACGCCCTGGCCAACGGCTGGGCACCCGAGGCCATCAGCTTCACGGGCACCAACGTGTCCGAGCGCGACCTCGACGTCCTGCTCGCGCACCCGATCCGGCTCAACCTCGACGGGGTCAGCCAGATCGAGCGGGTCGGGCGCCGCGCGCCGGGCCGGACCGTGGGCATTCGCGTGAACCCGGGCGCCGGCGCCGGCTACACCGACCAACTCGCGTACGCGGGCGAGCGGCCCACCAAGTTCGGCGTCACGCCCGACCGGCTGGACGACGCCATTGCGGCCGCGCGCCGCGGCGGGCTGGTCGTGGACACGCTCCACTTCCACGCGGGCTCGGGCTGGCTGGGCGACCAGCTGGGCGAGTTCGAGGCCGCCCTGACGCGCGCCACCACCATGCTGGAGCGGCTCATCGACGCCGGGTTCGCCATCCGCGAGCTCAACGTGGGCGGCGGTCTGGGGCGGACCGCGCGGGACGGGGAGGTCCCCGTGGACCTCGACGCGTACGCCGCGACGATCGCCCGGCACCTCGCCCCGTACGACGTCATCGCGGCCTTCGAGCCGGGCGACTTCGTGATGAAGGACGCGGCGGTGCTCCTCGCGGAGGTCGTCAGCGTCGAGCGGCGCGGCGGCGTGACGTTCGTGGGCCTCGACGTGGGCTGGAACGTCAACTGCGCCTACTTCATCTACGGCTACGCGCAGGAGGTCGTGCCGCTCCGCAACCCGATGCGCGAGCGCACGCAGCTGGTGACCGTCGCCGGGCACATCAACGAGGCGGGCGACGTGTTCGCCGAGGACTACCCGATGCCCGACGTGGCCGAGGGCGAGGGCGTGGCGATCCTCAACGCCGGCGGCTACCTCCAGGCGATGTCGATGACGCACTGCCTGCGGCCCACGGGGTCCGCGGTGTACCTCGAGCGGCCGGCAGGGTAGGGTTCGGCCTGATGGACCGGCGCCCCGACGAGCCCGCCCTCGAGCGACGTGCGACCAGCGTGACGGTCACGGCCGTGCGCGGGGCGGACGTGCAGACGCGCCCGGACCGGCTCGCGGGCGAGGAGCCCATGGCGATCCGCGTCGCCGGCCCGGGCCAGGACCCGGTGGACGTGGCGGTGACGATGCGCACGCCGGGCCACGAGGCGGAGCTCGCCGTCGGGTTCCTCCACGCCGAGGGGCTGATCAGCAGCCGGGACGAGGTGGAGGGCGTGGAGCTGGGCAATCCCGGCGCCGTCGCCCGGCCGGACGACGAGGTGCTCGTCCGCCTGCGCCGCCCCTTCGACGCCTCGCTGGTCGCCGAGCGCCACTTCGCCGTGTCCTCGTCCTGCGGCATCTGCGGCAAGGCCGCCCTCGACGACGTCCACATCCGGGCGCGGCCGATCCCCGACGGTCCCGTCGTGGCGCCCGGGGTCCTGTGGTCGCTGCCCGGACGCCTGCGCGAGGCCCAGGCCGTGTTCGAGGCGACGGGCGGCCTCCACGCCGCGGGGCTGTTCGAGGCCGACGGCACGCTCGTCGCCGTCCGCGAGGACGTCGGCCGCCACAACGCGCTCGACAAGCTGATCGGCGGCCGGCTCCTGGCGGGGGAGCTGCCGCTCCACGGGCGGATCGTGCTGGTGAGCGGGCGCGCCGGCTTCGAGCTCGTCCAGAAGGCGGCCGTCGCGGGCGCGCCCATCCTCGCCGCCGTGTCCGCGCCCTCGGACCTCGCCGTCGAGGCCGCTGGGCGCCTGGGCATGACGCTCGTCGGGTTCCTGCGCGGGGACGGCTTCAACGTCTACACGCGCCCGGACCGGGTGGCCGTCGGAGGGGCGTAGCGGGGACCGTGCGTCGAGCGGGGTCCGCGCGGCGGCACGGGTCGCCACGGCACGATGGGCGGCGGTGCGACGGCCGGTGGCACGAGTCGCCACGGCGGCCGCCGACGCTCGCGTCAGCTGCCCGGGCTCGACCGGAGCGGGAACAGCACGCCCGTCGTGACCGGCGCGGACGAGGACGGTGACGGCGCGGCGCCAGGCGACCCGGACGGCGCGGCGGACGCGCCCGGCGCCGCGGTGGTGGGCCCCGTCGAGAACGGCGTGGTCACGGGCAGCACTTGAGTGGAGCCATGGCACGACGCGCAGAAGACGGGCTGATGGCAGTACGCGCACGCGACGTTGCCCTGGCTCCTGATCACGCCGGCGTGATTGGACGCCATGGTGTCGTGGTCGATGGTGATCGCACCGGTGGAGTGGCAGTTGACGCAGTAGTCCTTCGCGTGGCAGTTGCCGCACGACTGGCCGCCGGGGTCAACGGATGTGGCGACGGTCTTGTGGTCGAAGACCCAGAGCTTGTCGCTGTGGGTGGGCGGCGGGGTGCCCAGCGGGATGCTCGCCACCGCCGGACCGATCTGCGGCCACGTGTGGCACGTGTCGCAGGTCGAGGGGATCGTCTCCTTGGTTGCAACGCCGTTGACCACCTTGAAGTGCGCGCCGTCGTGGCATCGGAAGCAGCCCGGGAAGTTCAAGTGGCCGAGGTTGTCGGGGTAGGTCTTGGCGGTGACCTTCATTTCGGGGTCGGAGCTGAGGCGGTAGAGCACCTTGACCTCCGCGATCGCCGCGTCGATCGCCGTCGCCTTGCTCGCCGCCAGCGACGGGTAGTTGAGCTGGTAGAACCCGCGGATGCCGTCAGCCGCCGAGTCCGCGGCCGCAGTGTCCGCGTAGCCGGCCCACAGGACCTGCATCCCCTCGCGCTTGATGAACGGGAGCGTCTTGTCGATCGTGCCGACGGTCATCGCCTCGTCCAACCCCACGCGAGGGTTGGCGATGTCGTGCCCGACGCGGTTGTGGCAGTCGTAGCAGGACATCACTGTGGACGGCTCTGACGACCTGATGCCGTCAGGGTGGGGTTGGCCGTCGAGGTTGTCCTGGATCTTGGCGAGCGACTCGTAGGTGGCGACCGTTCCGTCGGCCTGTGTCGCGTCCACCACATCGATTGTCTGGGCGTGCGGGTCGGCGCTGTAGAAGGTCACGTTCCGCAGCACATGCCAGTGGACGCTCCGGGCGACGTCGAACTGGCTGCCGCCGCCCGGGCGGACCAAGAGGCCCACGATCTGCGGAGTGTTCGCCTGGTCCTCGGAGAAGACCGTCTCGGTCTTGAGGGTGACCACCGCCTGCCGGGTGACGCCATGGCACCGTTCGCAGGTGTCCGCAGTGGACGGCATCTCCGCGTGGGTCGCCGGCGGGATCGGCGTGGGGTACGCCCCGATGACCACCTCGATCAGCTGCTTGGTGCCGTTGATCTTGGCCTTGACCCAGCCCAGGATCCCCGGCTCCACGTGGCAGTCGCCGCAGGTGAGGCTCTTGTGGTAGCCGGCCTCGAACGCCTGGAGCTCGGGGGCCATCGTGTGGCACCGCCCGCAGAAGTCCGGGGTCTCGGTCCACTGGATGAGCGACACCGCGGAGTACACGCTCGCGAAGCCGCCGATGGACAGCACCAGCAGCAGCGCGAACAGGCCGCGCCGCGAGCTCGGCAGCCGGAGGCGGCGGCCTCGCAGGTAGAACGGGCTCCGCCGCTTGGGAGGTGCGACCTCGCCAGCCCTGACCTCCCCTGGTGCAGGGTGTTGCGACCCATCGTCGGCCGAGGCGTCCAGCACTGTCTCCGGCTGGGGCGCGTCGGGCTCGACCGGGTCGCTCATGTGTGCCTCAGGGGGGTCACTTGCCCAGGATCGTCTGGATCTCGCTGTCCATGGTCGCGGGGTCCAGGGCGCCGATCCTCACGTCCTTGATCTTGCCGTCGGCCCCGATGAAGAAGTGCGTGGGGATGCCCATCGTCCGGTACTTGCTGGCGATCACGGTGTTCTGGTCCACGACGATCGGGAACGTCATGCCCACCCGCCCGGCGTAGCTCGAGATGTCGGATGACGACTCGCTGATGAACACGCCGAGGATGTTGAGGCCCTGCGCCTGGTACTTCTGATAGGCGGCCTGGACGTCGGGAGCCTCGGCGCGGCAGTCCGGGCACCAGGACGCGCCGAAGGTCAGCCACAGCGGCTTGCCGGCGTAGTCGGCGAGCCTGACGGTCTTGCCGTCGTAGGTCATCGCCGTGAAGCCCGGCGGGATCGCGCCGACCGTCGGAGCGGTGCCTGCGACGTCGCCGGTGAGATCGACCTGCGTGACCCCGCTGCCCTGGCCGAAGCCGCCGCCGCCCATGACGAGCGCGGCGATGCCGATCACGGCTGCCGTGATCGCGAGGACCAGGATCGTCTGCAGCCGCCCGGCAACCCGACCCCTCGCCGGGGCCCGGACTGCCGCTTCTGCCGCGTTCATGATCTCAGCTCCCTTCGCGTCAGCCGGCCGACGTGAGGCCGGAGTAGCTGTGGAGCCCGCCGAAGAACAGGTTCCCGAAGTAGGTGAACAGGACGGCGCCGAAGCCCAGCATCAGCAGCCAGGCGGCGCGCTCGCCGCGCCAGCCGCGGACGACCCTGGCGTGGAGGTAGGCGCCGTAGATGAGCCACGTCACCAGCGACGCGGTCTCCTTGGGGTCCCAGCTCCAGTAGGTGCCCCAGGCCGTGTTGGCCCACACGGCGCCCAGGATGATCGTCAGGGTGAGGAACGGGTAGCCGACCACGACGGCGCGGTAGCCGATCTCGTCGAGGACCTGCGGCTTGGGGAGGCCCCAGCGGCCGCCCTCGGGCTGGATCACGTAGAGCAGCGCGGCGCCGAAGGCGATGGCGAACGAGCCGTAGGCCACGATGGCCACCGCCACGTGGACGGTGAGCAGCAGGTTGTTCTGGAGCGCCGGCACCAGCGGCTCGATGGTGGACGGGATGGTGGCGGCGTAGCCCATCATCGCCAGGGCGACCGGCATGGCGATGAGGGCGAGGATCCGCTGGTGGTACTTGCGCTCGAAGTACATGTACGCCACCAGCACGCCGAAGGCGAACGCGAGCGAGAACTCGTACATGTTCTGGAACGGCCCGTGGCCGGTGGCGATGGCCCGGAAGATCAGGCCGGCGCCGAGCGCGCACACGGCGAGCCAGGCGAGCATCGTCGCGTAGCGGCCGATCGCGGCGGTGCGCGGGCCCGAGGTCCAGCCCACCGTGCTCGTGGTCGTCGACAGGCCTGCGGTCTGCATCCGCGCCGCCCGGACGCCCGAGACCGCGTAGAGGACGTAGAACAGCGTCGCGAGCCCTGTGCTCAGCATCGCTGCCACGAAGGCATACCCGGACAGTTTCTCCATCGGTGGGGACCTCCCTCAGGCCTGTGCGGGCGCCTGGAGCGCCGCGCGGATGTCGGTGAGCAGATCGTCGAAGTCGGTGCCGAGCGCCGCGTCACGGCGCCCCAGGGTGGCCACGGACAGCACGGACATGGCGCCGCGCGAGGAGATGCGCGCCCACACCCGGCGCTGCGGCATCAGGAACACCAGCGTGAACCCGGCGAACAGGAGCAGTGCGCCCAGCCAGACGAGGTTCTGGCCGGGGTCGCGGGAGATCGAGAGGACCGTGTACTTCGCCTCGCGGTCGAACGTCACCGTGTAGGTGCCCAGCTGCTGCGGCTTGCCCTGGTCGAACACCTTTGCCGCGGTCGCCGCGCTCGCGCCGCCGCTGTACAGGACCACCTGCACCTGGCCGGGCTGGATCACGGTGTCGGTCGTGCCGTTGGTGGCGAAGACGTTGATCAGGTCGGCGGTGGTCGGGATGGTGAGGCTGCCCGCGCTCCGATTCGAGCCGTCCGTCGAGGAGCCGTCGAGCGGCATCCCCTCGCTGTAGACGGTCTTGCCGGACGCGTCCTTGATCGTCATCACCACCGCCGGGCCGAAGGCGCGCTGGTAGTAGGTGGCGCCGTCGTAGGTCAGCGGCTCGTTGACGCGGATCGTCTGCGCCGCCACCTGCTGGTCGCCCTTGAGCAGCACAACCTGGCTCATGTAGTCGGACGGGGCGCCGGTCGTCGCGTAGTAGCTGTCGGTGAAGTCGATCAGCTTGAGCGACAGGCCGTCCTCGGTCCCGGTCAGGACCGTGCTGCCCTCCGGCACGACGAAGTACTGGTTCTTGTACCCGAACGTCGTGCCGATGATCGCGCCCAGCAGGATCAGGATCAGCGAGATGTGGCCTGCCAGCGAGGCGAATGCCACGAACCGGTTGCGATCCGCGTACACGTGGATCGTCCCGTCGTCCTGCGTGAGGGTCCGGTAGTGGCGCTTCTTGAGCACGCCCTGGACGGTCGTCAGCGCCTCGGCGGACGTGGCGTGGATCACGATCTGCTCACGCTGCGGTGCGTGCTCGAAGAAGCCCGGGCCGACGTCCACGCGAGGCCTCGTGGCGGTGCGCCAGGCGCCGGGGATCCGGTGGACGGAGCACGCGATCAGGCTGATCGTCAGCCCGGCCACCAGGACCCGGAACACGATCGAGTTGAAGATGTTGAACAGGCCCAGGGCGTCCATCACGCCGGTGAAGGCCCCGTACTTCGGCCGGATCCCGTCGAGCCACTGCGCCTTGGACGCGGGGTCGTCGGCCATGCCGGTCGGGATCTGGATCACCAGGGAGCCGATCACGCACAGGGCGGCCAGGACGATCATCAGGACCATCGCGACCCGCATCGAGGTGAGCAGGTGCCACAGGCCCTCCAGCCCCCCGTCAACGCGGTCCATCAGGCTGGGACTGGCCGCCGCCTGGCCGGTCGCCACCGCCGCCGGCCCGAGCGGCGGAGTGCGAACCTCTTGGGTCATCTCCGACGACCTCCCTTAGAGGCCGAGCGGCGAAGTGAACTTCGCCAGCTGGCCGAGCATGTTGGTGAGCATCAGCACGCCGAGCACCACTAGGAGCAGCCCCGTAATGGTGTTGACGATCACGTGGTGGCGACCGACCCAGGTCAGCCGCTGGCCAACCCAGGAGGCGCCCATCGCCACGGCCATGAACGGCACCGCGAGCCCCGCGGCGTAGGCGATCAAGAGCGCCGTGCCCGTGGCCACGGATGCGCTCACGGTGGCGAGGCCCAGGATCCCGCCGAGGATGGGGCCGATGCACGGGCTCCACCCCGCCGCGAACAGCAGGCCGAACGCGAACGAGCGGCCGTAGCCCGGACGGCTGTCCGCGGCCACCACGTTCCCGCCCCCGGCACTGGCCATCACCAGGCCGCCGCCCATGCCGCGCCCGCCACCCATCGAACCACCCACCGAGGGCATCACGCGGGTGTCGTGCCACAGCGCGCGGATGTTGATCAGGCCCGCGACCTGGAGCCCCATGACGATCAGCAGCGCGCCGCCGACCGAGTTGAGGATGCGCCGGTCGACAAACACGCCCAGAGCGCCGATGACCGCGTAGAAGGCGATGAACACCAGCGAGAACCCGAGCACGAACGAGAGGCCGTGCGTGGCGGCGGAGCGGCGGCCGGTGGTGCCCTCACCGGTCGCGCCCACCATGTAGGAGACGTATGCGGGGACGAGCGGCAGGCAGCAGGGCGACGCGAAGGACACGACGCCGCCGGTGAAGGCGATGCCGAGCCCGAGCGCGCTGCCGAGGTCGGTCATCGCCTCAGCCGCCCACCACGAGGGTGCCGTTCATGGTCGTGGGATGGATCGTGCAGGTGAAGGTGTACGTGCCCGCCGAGAGCGCGGGGACGCTGTAGTCCACCGCGGCCGGCCCGGTGACCATGTCGCCCTTGAAGACCGTGTTGCCCGAGGCGTCCTTGATCATCATGTCGTGGGGGATGCCGGCATCCTGGTTGTCGAAGTGGATGGTGAAGGCGCTGCCGGCCGGCGCCCTGAGCGTGCCGACCGTGAACGCGAGGCCCTTGGCACCCTCGCTCAGCGTGCTGCTGGCGGGCGAGGCTGCGGCGGGCGAG
>JBBIIL010000083.1:0-3580 GCA_037446495.1 Chloroflexota bacterium
CGCGCGGCGGCGCGCGGAGGGGCGGCACCCTGACCGCGGTCAGCGCACCAGCGTCCGCACGACCCCCGACATCAGCGTCGTTGCGCGGCGGGCGCTGGTGGGCGAGAGGCGCGAGAGCGCCTCCACAAGACCCAGCACGTCGCCGTCGGGCAGGCCGTCCAGCAGCGCGATCAGCCGCAGGATCGTGTCGTCGGGCACCTCGCCCAGCAGGCGCAGCGCACGCTCGAGCTCGGTGGGCTCCAGGCGCGACACCAGGCCCACCGCGCGGTCGAACAGCCGCACGAAGACGAGGAACGTCGCCAGCCACTCCCGCAGCCGCACCACCTCTGGGTCGCCCGGCGCGGTGACGAGCGCGAGGTTCGTGTCCGCGAGGGTGCGCTCGAGGACCTCGATGATCGGGTCGCCCTCGCGGACCTTGCGCTCCGCCACGACCCGGCCGAACCAGCGCCAGTGGTCGCCGATCGCCTCGTACGCCGTGCCCGCGGGTCCGCGGCGGCCCACGCGTCGGGGCTCGGCGACCTTCTCGACGAGGCCCCACTGCTCGGCCTCGGCGAGGGCCAGGCTGGCGGCGCGGTGCGAGAGGCCCAGCGCCTCGCGAACCTCGCGCTCGGTCAGCGGCTCCTGGCGTGCCATGAGGTAGGCGTGCACCCGCGCGATCGCCGGCGCCACGCCCCAGGCCGCGCCCATGTCGCCCCACGCATCGGCCAGCCGCAGCCGGATCTCCTCGGCGATGGGGCTGGCCTGGCGGGCGCGGGGGTCGGCCGCGTTGGGGGCGGCGGCGAGGTCGGTCACCGCCGAATGCTACTCCCAGCCGGAACGTGCGATTCGGCGCTAGCCGATTTCGTGCGCCGACCCTCAGGGACGTGCGCCGACCCTCAGGCGGCTGGCGCGCTACCCTCGGTGCATGCCCGCCCACGCCCTTGATCCACAGGCCCTCGACGGCGCGTTCCACGTGGCGGCGCGCCGGGCGCTGTCGGGCGAGCTGCCGTTCGTCGTCCTCGGCGTGGCGAACGCGGCCGGGACGATCCGCCTGGAGGCGGTCACGGCGCCGGGCGCAGAGCGGCGGATCGGCGCCGACGCGGTGTGTCTGCTCGCCTCGATCACCAAGCCCATCGTGTCCACGGCCGCGCTCCGCCTGGCGCAGGAGGGCACGCTCAACCTCCGGGCGCCGCTCGCCGACTGGCTGCCCGAACTGCGCGGCGACGAGCGGCGGACCATCACCGCGTGGCACGTGCTCACCCACACCACGGGTCTCGAGGACGAGGGCATCGAGGGGCTGGTCATGACCGGCATCGACCGTGACGGGCTCGTGGCTCGAGTCCTCGCGTCGCAGCCCAGCGCGCCCGTCGGCAGCCGGTTCGCGTACATGACCCTGCCGTTCGAGCTGCTGGCAGTCGCGATGGAGCGGGCCACGGGCCAGCAGCTGCCGGCGATCCTCGAGCGCGCGGTGCTCGGGCCGCTGGGCATGACCTCCACGGCCTTCGACCCGCGATCCGCCGGCCTCGCCGACCGCATGTCGCCAGTGACCGTTGGCCGCTGGGAGGGCACGCGCCTCATGGGGTCCGAGGAACCCGCGCGCGCCGCTCCCCTGATGGACGGCTACACCGCGCTGCGCCTGGCCGGCGGCGGCCTGTGGAGCACCGCCTCGGACCTGCTGCGCTTCGGGCGGGCGATGTTGCGCGGCGGCGAGCTCGACGGGCAGCGGGTTCTGGCGCCGTCCTTCGTCGAGCTGGCCACCCGCGAGGTGACGGTTGACGGCCTCGGCCGGGCGGGGGACCGCCTCGAGGACAACCACTACGCCCTCGGCTGGGGCAAGCCGGGCCTGGCGTCCCCCGCGTCGCCCGCGGCGTTCGGCCATGGCGGGATGTCCGGGACGAGGCTGTGGGTGGACCCGGCGCACGACCTCGTGTTGGTGTACCTCTCGTCGTCCTGGAGCATGCCCAGCGCCGTCGCGGACGAGACGCTGTTCGCGGTCTACGCGGCCATTCGCTAGCGCGCCGAGGACGGTCCCGACCGACTCGGCTACAGTCGCGTCCATGAGCGACCATATCCACGCTGCCGCCGCCAGGGGCTTCACCGACGGCGTTGACGCCTACGAGCGCGCCCGCCCCACCTACCCGCCCGACGCCGTGGCCGCGATCGTGGCGACGCTGGGCCTCGGGCCCGGGCGAACGGTCCTGGAGCTCGGCGCCGGGACCGGCAAGCTCACCCGCCTGCTCGCCCCGACGGGGGCCCGGATCCTGGCCGTCGAGCCGGTCGAGGCGATGCGCGCGAAGCTGCTCCAGGCCGCACCGGGCGTGGAGGTCGTGGACGGCGCCGCCGAGTCGATCGGCCTGCCGAACGGGTCGGTCGACGCGGTTGTGGTGGCGCAGGCGTTCCACTGGTTCGACGCGATCCGCGCGCTCTCGGAGATGCACCGCGTGCTCCGGCCGGGCGGGCGCGTGGTCCTGGTGTTCAACCTCCGCGACGAGTCGGCGCCATGGGTGTTGGGCCTTGGCGAGGCGATCCGGCGCCTCTCCGCGGGCGAGCCGCAGGTCTGGGGCGACGCGTGGCGCGGCGCGCTGGCCCGGTGCGGCCTGTTCGGCCCATGGCAGTCGCTGGCGTTCCGGCACGTCCAGCGGCTCACCCCCGAGGGCGTGCTCGACCGCGCCGCGTCCGTCAGCTACGTCGCCGCCGCCTCGCCGGAGGTGCGGGCCGGCGTGCTCGACGAGGTCCGGGCGCTGCTGGCCGCAGATCCGCTCACGGCAGGCGCCGCGGAGATCGACCTGCCGTACGACACCGAGGTCCTGTGGGCGGAGCGCACGACCGTCGAGCCGGGCGCCGTCGGCATCGTCGCCTCCGTGAACGCCAACGGCGGCGGGGTGCCGAAGCCGCCCGTGGACGCGGCGCACGTCGGCCGTCTGGGCCTGCTCAACGACGCCCACCTCGAGCCCGAGCCCATCCACGGCGGTCCCGACCAGGCGGTCTGCCTGTACGCGCAGGAGGCCGTGGAGCGAGTGCGCGGGGACGGCCACGCGTCCTTTCCCGGTGCCTTCGGCGAGAACCTCACGCTGCTGGGGATCGACTGGGCGGACCTCGCCGCGGGCGACCGGCTGGTCATCGGCGACGGGGAGGCGGCTACCGAGCTCGAGCTCACCTGGTTCGCCACGCCGTGCCAGTCGCTGGCCCACTGGTTCGTCGAGCGGCGGATCGCGCGCGTGAGCGGCAAGGTGCACCCGGAGGACGCCCGCTGGTACGCCCGCGTGCTGCGCGAGGGCGATGTGCAACCGGGGATGCCGGTCCGGCTGCTGCGCGGCTGACCGGCTGCAGGCGCCACGAGCGAACCCGCGCGCTACCCTGTCGAGGATCGCAACTGGAGGATCCATGAGCACCAGCCAGCCGACCACGGCGCCCCTGCCGAGCACGACGCCCCTGCCGTCCACTCGGGAGGAGCTTCTCGTCCTGCACCGGGCAGCGCGCGACCGGCGCCGCAGCGCGGAGCCCGGCAGCCACGAGTGGGAGCAGGCATCGGCCGAGGTTGGCCGGATCGAGGTCGAGATCGCACGGATCGAGCGGGCGATGACGCCGCCGAGGATGTAGC
>JBBIIL010000083.1:3680-12226 GCA_037446495.1 Chloroflexota bacterium
CGCCGCCGAGGATGTAGCGGTCGCTCCTGCCCACGCCGTGCGGCCGCAAGGACGCGGAACGCCGCGCGCTGTTATGGTTCGGCCGTGAATGGCGTCGTGCTCGTGCTGAACCAGAATTACGAGCCCCTGAACGTCTGCAACCTGCCGCGGGCGTTCCGCCTCGTGTTCGGCTCCAAGGCCGAGGTGATCGAGTACGACCACCAGGAGATCCGCACGGTGCGCGCCGCCTATCGGGCGCCCAGCGTGATCCGCCTCCAGCACCAGATCCGCCGGCCGCGCCCGCGCGTGAAGCTGACCCGGCGCGAGATCTTCGCCCGCGACCGCCACACCTGCCAGTACTGCGGCAGGACCGGCAACGACCTCACGCTCGACCACGTCGTGCCGCGCCATCGCGGCGGCCAGCACACCTGGGAGAACCTCGTCGCGGCCTGCCGCCCGTGCAACCACCGCAAGGGCGGCCACACGCCCGAGGAGGCGCGGCTCCGCCTGCTCCGCACGCCGTTCGAGCCGCGGAGCGACCTCTACTCGCTGTTCTCGCCGTACCTCGAGGACACGCGCAACGAGGGCTGGCGCGACTACCTGTTCCTCGGTAAGAACTAGGCGCGGCATGGCCGCGGACGGGCGCCAGCCGGACGCCGCCGCGCCGCGGGTGACCGGCGACGGGCCGAGGGTGGCCGAAGCCGCGCCGCGGGTGACCGGCGACGGGCCAAGGGTGGTCGGTGCCGCGACGTTCGATCCGGCCGTCGATCTGGCTGCCGCCGTCCCGCCCGCCGTCCACGCGCTCATGGACCGGCTCGTCGCGGCCGGGCACGCTGCCTACGTCGTCGGCGGCTCGCTGCGGGACGTGCTGCTGGGCCGCGAGCCCGCGGACTGGGACATGGCCACCGACGCCCGCCCGGACCGGCTCGTCGCCCTGTTCCCCGGCGCCGTGTACGAGAACCGCTTCGGCACCGTGGCCGTGCGCCGCGAGCACCAGGTGTTCGAGGTCACGACGTTCCGGCTCGAGCACGAGTACGCGGACTTCCGCCGGCCCCACCGCGTGGAGTTCGGCGACGACGTCGAGGCCGACCTGGCGCGCCGCGACTTCACGGTGAACGCCATGGCCTGGGGCCGTGGGCCGAACGACGCCGATGACGTCGCGAATGCCCTCGTTGACCCGTTCCGCGGACGCGACGACCTGGCCGCCAGAACGCTGCGCGCCGTGGGCGACCCGGCTGCCCGCTTCCGCGAGGACGCGCTGCGCATGGTCCGCGCCGTCCGGCTGGCAGCGACCCTGGGCTTCGTCATCGAGCCCGCCACGCTGGCCGCGATCGCCGCCAACGCCGCGCTCGTGGGCCACCTCTCCGGGGAGCGGATCGGCGGGGAGCTGGGGAAGCTGCTGGCGGCCCCGAGGCCGTCGGTCGGGCTGGCCCTGGCGCAGCAGACGGGACTGCTCGCGGTCATCTCGCCCGAGCTCGCCGCCCAGCGCGGCATCTCCCAGCGCAAGGTCCCGGGCGAGGACCTCTGGGACCACACGCTGCGCACCGTGGACGAGGCCCCCGCCGGGCGTCCCGTCGTCCGGCTCGCGGCGCTCGCGCACGACATCGGCAAGCCGGCCACGCTCGCCGACGGCCACTTCCCGCACCACGAGACGGTGGGCGCAGAGCTCGCCGACGACCTCCTGCGCCGCCTCCGCTACCCGCGCACGCCCGCCGGGACGGTGGTTCACCTCGTGCGGAACCACATGTTCACCGTTGACCCCGACGCGACCGGCGCCGCCGTCCGCCGGTTCATCAAGCGCATCGGCGCGGAGCACCTCGACGCGCTCTTCGCCCTGCGTCGTGCGGACGACATCGGCAGCGGCGCCGACCCGGACGACCCGGCCACGCTCGCCTTCCGCGCCCGCGTCGACCGCGAGCTCCACGCCGCCCACCCGCTCGACCGCAACGCGCTGGCGGTCGACGGCACCGACCTCATGGCCGAGCTGGGCTTCGCCCCGGGACCGCGCCTGGGCCGGGTGATCGACGAGCTGCTGGAGCGGGTCATCGCCGATCCCGGCCTCAACGAGCGCGGCTCGCTCCTTCTGCTCGCACAGGGCATCCTTGCCGACATGGACGAAGCCGCAGCCGACCCGTCGTGATCGAGGTGCTGCTCCAGGCCGAGCGCGCCCTGACGATGGGGCAGGTGGACCAGGCCGAGCGCATGTACCGTCAGGCCGCCGAGGCAGACCCCCGGAACTCCATCGCGGTGGTGGGCCTGGCGCGGGTGGCGCTCGAGCGCGCGGACGACGCCGGCGCGCTGCGGCTCGCGTGGCGTGCGCTGGCCATCGACCCCGAGAACGCCGCTGCGGCCCGCCTCGCCGCGCGGATGGAGGAAGTGCTGAGGACGCGGGGCGAGGCCCTGCCCACCCGGGAGGTGAACGCGTGAAGGTCCTGGTGACCGGCGGTGCCGGCTATGTCGGCGGCGTGTCCGTGGACCTGCTGATCTCGGGCGGCCACGAGGTGGTGGTGCTTGACGACCTCACCACGGGGCACCCGGCCGTCCCGCACCCGGACGCCCTGCTGGTGCAGGGCAGCTACACGGACGAGGCGGCGACCCGCGGCCTGCTCGAGCGTGAGGGCGTGGACGCGATCCTCCACTGTGGTGCCCGCTCGCTGGTGGGCGAGAGCATGGCCAACCCGGCGAAGTACTACCGCGAGAACGTGGCCGGGGGCGTGGCACTGCTCGAGGCGGCCCGGGCGGCGGGCGTCATGCGCGTGGTCTTCTCGTCCTCCGCGGCGACGTACGGCGTCCCCGACGCCACGCCCATCACCGAGGACGCGCCGCTCCGCCCCATCAACCCGTACGGCGAGTCGAAGCGCGTGTTCGAGGGCGCCCTGCGCTGGTACGGCGTGGCGTACGGCCTGCGGAGCGTCATCCTGCGGTACTTCAACGTGGCCGGGGCCACCGAGCGCCTGGGCGAGGTCCACCGTCCCGAGACGCACCTCGTCCCCAACATGCTCCTCGCGGCTGAGGGCGGCCCGGCGCTCACGCTCTTCGGCGAGGACTACCCCACACCGGACGGCACGCCCATCCGCGACTACATCCACGTCGCCGACCTGGCGGACGCGCACCTAGCTGCCCTGGTCGCCACGGACCCGGCCGACGCCCGCACGGGTCCCGTGGGCGGCGGTGCAACCGAGCCCGTCATCGCGAACCTGGGCACGTCGGCGGGCTTCTCCGTGAAGGACGTCCTGCGCGAGGCCCAGGCCATCGTGGGCGCGCCGATCCCCCACACCGTTGGACCGCGGCGCGCCGGCGACCCGCCCGTCCTCGTCGCGTCCAACGCCCGCGCACGCGACGTCCTGGGCTGGGTGCCGCGCCGGTCCACCCTGCCCGAGATGATCGGCTCGGCGTGGGCCTGGCGGCTGGCACACCCAAGAGGCTACGGCGACTGAACGAAGGTCAGGGGCCGGGGCAAGGCCGTCCGCAAGGTTAGGTCCGCTACGCTTGCCGCCGACCTAGCCGCCCCGCCATGGGCGCCATCGTTCTTCTGGGGGTCGCATGACGAAGGGGATGCCCGCGGGGTCGGCGCGCCATCGCAGGCGAGTCGCAGCCAGCCGCCGCCGGGCACACCAGCGTGCGCGGGGGCAGTCCCTCGTGGAGTTCGCCCTCGTCATCCCCATCTTCATCGTCCTGCTCCTAGCGCTGATCGAGTTCGGGTTCCTGTTCAACGCCGTCCTCACGGCCAACTACGCCACCCGCGACGCGTCACTCATCGCGAGCGAGGCGGGCTCGAGCGCGGGCGCCGACTGCGTGATCATCTCCAAGGTGCTCGACGACATGCGCCCGCCCGTGGACGCGGCGGACCTCAGCCAGATCATCATCTACCGGGCCAAGACGTCCGGCGACCCGTACAGCGGGACCTACGACAACTCGGGCAATGTCTGGGTCCGGTCCGGCTCAACCGACTGCAGCGCCTACGGCAAGTCGGCGAACCTGCCGTACACCCTCCTCACGACCAACTACGCCGAGGGCGCGCCGGACACCACGGCGGGCACCGGGGGGCGGTGCAACTTCCTCAACGGCTGCCCCAACAACACGCTCCGCACGCGCGACGCCGTGGGCGTCCAGGTCACCTACACCTACCACTGGCTGACGCCCCTGAGCAATTTCATCGGCTTGGGCGGGGGCGGCTACACCATCGTGCGGTCGAACGAGATGCGCATGGAGCCCATCCTGTGACCCGGCGCGGGTACGGCGTCGCGACCCCGCGCGGCGGGCGGCGCCGGCGCGAGCACGGCCAGGGCCTCGTCGAATTCGCCCTCCTCGTCCCCGTGATGACGGGAATGCTGCTGGGGATGCTCGAGTTCGGCACCGCGTTCAATCACCAGCTCACGCTGGGCTACGCCGTCCGCGAGGGCGCCCGCATCGGGGCGGACCTGGTGAACGGCGGCGGGACGCTCGGCTGCGGCTCGGGCCAGTCCCCCAACGCGGCCAACGTTGACGGCGTGATCATCGAGGCGGTGGACCGCGTCCTGAGCTCGTCCGGCTCGCCGGTCCCGGAGTCGCAGGTGACGAGGGTCCGCATCTTCCAGGCGGACCCCACCGGCGGCGACACGCTCGGCAAGGACAACGACTGGGTGTACACCGCCACGCCCTACACGCTGGCGGACGGCACCCTGGTGAACTTCCAGCCGGGGACCACCCAGACATGGGGCGCCTGCAACCGCTCGAACGTGATCGGGCACACCGCGAGCTTCACGCCCGCCCAGATCGACTCGATCGGCGTCTCGATCTCCTACACGTACAAGATGACCACGCCCCTGGGCACCACGCTGCCGATGTCGGACGTGACGGTCATGCAGTTCAACCCCACCAAGGTCTCGGGCTAGGTGAGAACCACGATGCCGACCCAGAAGGCCGCCGCGGCCGGATCCACCGCTGTGCCCCCGGCCCGCGCCCGCGCCCGCGCCTCGCGCGGCCAGGTCCTCGTGATCTACGTGACGTCGGTGTTCGTGATCGTGGGCCTGCTGGGGCTCGTCATCGACGTCGCCTGGTACTGGAGCAACAGCCTGCGCGTCCAGCGGGCGGCCGACGCGGCCGCGCTCGCCGGCGCGGTGGACCTGCCGGCCAAGCCGGGCACAGCGACCGCCCATGCGCAGGGCACCGGGATCGGTGACGCCATCGTCCAGGCGGCCAAGAACGGGTATCCGTCGCTCACGTTCGGCTGCGCCTCGGACGGCCAGACGCCGTCGTCCAACCCGGGCATCTGCGCCCACATCGACGTGGGCAACACCAACCAGCTGGACGTCACCATCTCGTCGCCGGTCAACACGTTCTTCATGCGGCTGTTCGGGATCTCATCGCTCACGGCCACGCGGGACTCAGCCGCGGTGTTCACGCTGCCCGTGCCGATGGGCAGCCCGGAGAACTACTACGGCGTGTTCGGGCCCGTGCGCGGGGCGACTTTCACCGCGACCGTCCAGGGCACGGTCGGCCTCGGCGGCCCGAACGCGGTGGTGGCTGGCGGGACGTGGACGTCAGCCGCCAGCGTGGACGGCAAGGCCGCCGCGGACAACACCACCTTCGCCACCAGCCCGGCCTACTCGAGCGCGGCCACGTCCACCCAGCAGTGGACGACGTTCAACCTGACCACCGGCTCGCCCGCGCCGCCCGGCACCGTCATCCCGTCCACGGCCGTGATCAACGGAATCGAGGTCAATGTCCAGGCGAAGGCGTCGGTGACGCCCACCACCTGCGTGTTCCAGGCGAGCACCACCTTCTCCGGCGGCACCAGCACCTGGCAGGACAGCGCGGCCTTCACGGCCCCGGCCACGACCGAGCAGACGTTCGCGTTCGGGAGCCCGGCGAGCACCGCGTCCTGGGGCGCCCACTCGTGGACCCAGGCTGACTTCAGCAACACGAACTTCAAGGTCGGGCTGCGCTGGAAGACCGGCGTGGCCGGCTGCGCATCAACGACCACGGTGCTGGCCGACTGGGTCTCCGTGCGCGTGAGCTACTCGGTCGACACCAAGACGGTCACGACGCCCACCACGGCGACGCCCGGCAGCGGCTATGACCTCAAGGGGCCGGGCACCGCGTGCTCGGCCGTGTCCACGGGCGCCCCGGCAGACTGCTACCAGCCCGACGGCGCCACGCTCACCGCCCGCGGGTTCTGGGCCGCCATGAACACCAAGGGCATCACGTCGGGCAACGGCGACGCCTTCCAGTCCGACAAGGACCCCTCGGGCGTCACCGCGCCCGACTGCTCGACCGTGGCCGGGCTCCGCAGCTGCTACGACCCCACCAACTACTACAACTACGCCATCGACATGCCGCCCGGCTCGGCCGGGGGCTACGTCTACGTCTTCGACCCCGTGTTCTGCGACCAGGGCGCGGCGTACGGGGTCGGTGACGGCCAGAGCAGCGGCAGCCTGACGGTCGCCAGCCCGCCCAGCTCGTGGTACGAGCTGTTCGACACCAACAACACCCTCTACACCAACAATGACGACACCCTGATCGTGAGCACCGGGTCGAAGTTCGTGGACATGCCCTACTCGGACTCCACGATGGGCGGGGCGAAGCCGAGCGGGTACCTCGACTGCAAGCAGAAGGACACCGCCTACGGCGACGCCCGCGACTACCACGACAACTGGATCCTGCTCAACCCGAACAACCCGCTGACGGGCGGCGCCGACGGCCAGACGTACCGGCTGCACACCACCAACTCCACGCCTCCCGGCCAGGTGGACCTGGTCAACCAGATGAACGTGGCCACAGAGCAGAACTTCGCGCTCTACGCCACCGCGGTCGGCGGCACGCCGAGCATCTACGGCCTGGGCGCCATGGAGATGTTCACGCCGCTCACGTCCTCGGGGACGGCCAGCTCGCAGTTCTACCTGGCGCAGATCCCGGCCTACTACGCCGGCAAGACGCTCGAGCTCAACCTGTGGGACGCCGGCGACATCAGCCCCCTCACGGGCAGCCTGTACGTGATGATGCCCTCCACGACGGTCGGCACCTGGACCCCCCTCAACATCTCCTACACGGCCGGGTCCGCGGCGGGGAGCTGCTCGCCACCGTCCGCGAGCGGCAGCAACGTCGCCTCCGTGGTGACGAGGAACAGCGCCGGCGCCTCGATGAACAACTGCTGGATGACGGTGGACGTCGTGATCCCGTCCACGTACACGGCGCCGCAGAGCGGCTGGTGGCAGATCAGGTACGCCATGTCGGGCACCGGCACGTCGAATGACACAACCACCTGGACGGCCCACATCCTGGGCAACCCGGTCCACCTGGTGGTGCCGTAAGGAAGCGGCGGCGCCTGAGCCCCACCCGGTCAGGCGGCGCCTGAGCCAGTCGGCGGCCAGGCGGGGACGGCGGTCAGGCGGGCACGGCGCCCAGACGGCGCCTGCGCTCCCACCGGCCCGGGCGGTGACGGCGGTCAGGCGGTGCCTGAGCCCGACGGCGGTCAGGCGGTGACGGCGGTCAGGCGGTGCCTGAGCCAGTCGGCGGCCAGGCGGGGACGGCGGTCACGCGGCGCATGAGCCCGACGGCGGTCAGGCCGCGGGACTGCGGTCACGCGGGGACGGCGCCCTCGAGCCAGTACATCCACACGGCCACCAGGACGGCGGCGGCCATGACCACGGCGGTCAGGACGATCACGAACAGGAGCGCCGGACTCGGGCGGGCGCGGCCGGGGGCCGCGCGTGGCTCGTGCTCGCGGTGCCGGTCGTCGGGCTGGCTCATGCGCTTGCCGTATGCCCCCCCGGGCTCGGATGACAGCCGGCCAGTGGTCGGGCCCCTGGCGGCATGAACGTCACGGCCCGCCTGCGCCTAGAGGTCATCCCAGGATGCCCAAGACCGGTGGCCGGACGCGACGACCGCCCCAGGGTGCCGGCTCCCCTCGCCGCTCAGGGGACGAGCAGGTGCACAGGGTTGCCGGACACCGACACCTGCCAGGTGGTGGTGTCGTTGCCGCCCTGCGTCACCGTGTACTCGATCTGCCACCAGCCGTTATCCCACAACGACGTGCCATAGGTGCTGGGCAGCGGGATCCTGATGTGGATCCATGTGCCGTTCGTGGCTTGCTGGCTCGACAGCGTCGTGATGATCGAGCTCACTGCGGGCGAGGCGGTCCCGCTGCTGTAGCACGTCATCGCGAGGCTGACGGGCTTGCAACTGCTGTCCGTCGTGTACGTGAAGTTCACGTAGTTCTGGGAGCCCCCGTCCGGGCTCAGGATCCGGAGCGTGCCGGTCCCGGAGATGTCGCCGATGTCCCAGAGGTCGATGAGCGCGGTCTTGCCCGCCCCTGTCGACCGGTCGATCTGCGCCAGGTAGAACTTCTGGACGGGAGGCGGCGAGCCGCCCATCAAGTTGTTGTACACGACCATCTTGCCGTTGCCGTAGATCTGGGGGCCGTTGCCGAGGGCGTCGGCTCCACCCACGGCTTCGAGCGCGAACATATTCTCAGCGCTGGTGTTCTGGTTCTGACTCGGGTCGGTAACTATGCCATCCGGCGTGGTCTTGGTCGTCTGGACCTGCACCGCGTACGTGCCCGCATCCAAAGGCCCCCTCGGGATGGT
>JBBIIL010000084.1:0-11808 GCA_037446495.1 Chloroflexota bacterium
CTTTGTTGTTCTGGCGCGCCCGGAGGGGTTCGGACGCGCACGAACAACAAGCGTGATCTTCCGCATATAGCGGGCTGTCGCCCAGATGCGTGACGCGATCCCTGATGGGGGTGGCCACGCAACCTACGGCGTTCGGCCCTCAGCCCCACACTACCTACGGTTGAGATAGCCACGTAGCGCTGTGTGCGGCCCTCGCGTCTTTCGAGGTCGACGGGATGCGCCGGCGGACTTGCGGTGCCGCCGCGCAGCAGTACTCGAGGACAGAGTCACGCAACCCCGCAGTACGCCTCGATCGTCCGCTCCACGATCCCAACGCACTGGACGACCTCGCTCAGCGAGACCCATTCGTCGGGGGCATGGAAGTTGCCGCCTAACGCACCGTACGAGAGGGTGGGCACACCCGCCCCCTGCGTCAGTCCCGAGTCGCCCCAGCCGTTGACGCCCGCCGGTATCGCCGCGCGGCCGAGCACCGCCTCGACCGCGCCGGCCAGCGCCTCGTACAGTGGCTCGTGGCCGGCCGCGAGGAACGGGTCGCGGTCGATCCGGACCGCAACCTCACCGTGGAATGTCGGGTAGGTCTTCGCGACGTCGGCGAAGATCGCCTCGATCTCGCGTACCCGGTCGGAGAGGTGCTCCCCGGGCTGGGTGCCGATCTCGATCCCAAGCACGCAGCTACTCGGGTAGGTCGCGTAGTCGGTCCCGCCGCGGATCGTGCCGGTGTGGAAGACCGTGCGCCCGCTCAGGCCACCCGGACCGCGACCGAAGCCGGTCTCGTCGAGCGCCACGAGCCGACGGATGACCTCGGCCATATGGACGATGGCGTCGATGCCGACGTCGGGCGCCGACCCGTGGGCCGCCTTCCCGTGGACGATCACGTCGATCCAGCCGAAGCCCTGGTGTTCGACGACGATCCGGCCGTTGCCCTCCGGCTCGAGGACGAGCACCGCGTCCATCCGGTGGTTTCGGAGCAGGTGTTCGGTGCCGATCGAGGCCCCTTCCTCGTCGATCGTGCAGGCGAGGACCACGTCGCCGCGCAGCCGAACCCCGCGCTCGGCGAGTGATCGGAGGGCGAGCATCCCGATGGCGCAGGAGCTCTTGTCGTCGGCCGCCCCCAGGCCGACGAGGCGATCGCCGTCGCGGGTCGGTGCGAGGGCGCGTTCGCGCCAATTCGCGTAGCCGACCGTGTCGGAGTGGGCGTTGAGGTAGAGCGTCGGTCCGCCGCCGGCCCCAGCCAGCGTGGCGAGCATGTTCGGCCGGCCCCCTTCCACGTCCTCGAGCTGCACCGTGACGCCGGGGAGGTTCCCGAGCCACTCGCCCATGTACCGGGCGACGGACGACTCGCCGGAGCCGTCCGGGATGAGCCAGGGCGTGACCGACTCGATCCGGACGAGCGCGGAGAGTAGGTCCTCGACGTGCGCGACGGTGCTTGGCATGGGGAAGCCTCCTTAGACGAAATGGCAGGCGGCGGGGTGGTCGGCCGCTGCGTCGAGCATGGGGTCGCTCGACTCGCAGGCGGCCGGGTTGCCGAGCTCGCGCCGGAGCCAGCAGCGCGGGTGGAACCGGCAGCCTGATGGCACGTTGATCGGCGACGGGGTCTCACCCGTCAGGAGCAGGCGGGGATCGGCGTGCACCGGCTCCGGCACCGGGATCACCGAGACGAGCGCCTTCGTGTAGGGGTGGCGGGGCCGGCTTATGACGTCATCGGCCGACCCGATCTCAACGACGCGACCCAGGTAGACGACGGCGATCCGGTCCGCGATGACCCAGGCAAGTGAGAGGTCGTGGGTGATGAACAGGAACGTGAGGCCGCGCGTCTGCCGCAGCTCCAGGAGCAGCTTGAGGATCTCCGCGCGCACTGAGACATCGAGCATCGAAACCGGCTCGTCCGCCACGATGAACTCGGGATCGAGCACGAGCGACGCGGCGATCGCCACGCGTTGGCGCTGGCCGCCGGACAGGTGGTGCGGGTAGCGGCGCGCGATCTGGTCGGGAGGATGGAGCCCGGCCGAGGCGAGCGCCTCGTACACGATGCGGGTGCGCTCGGCCTCCGTCTGCGCCAGCCCGTGGATCCGCAGCGGCTCGGCGACGATCTCATAGACCGATTGCCGGGGGTCGAGCGCCTCGTATGGGTCCTGGAATACGAGCTGGATCTTCTGGCGCAGGCGTCGCAGCTCCCCGCCGCGCACACGGGCGAGGTCCTGGCTGCGGTAGAGCACCCGCCCCGAGGAGGGGTGCTCGAGCCGTGTCACCGTCCGCGCGATCGTCGTCTTGCCGCATCCCGACTCCCCGACGAGGGCAAGGATCTCGCCGGGGTAGACGGAGAATGAGACCCCGTCCACCGCCCGGACCGTGCGCTGCGGTCCCGCGAGGGCGCGCAGCCCACCGCGGACCGCGAAGCCGACGCGGAGGTCCTCTACCCGGAGCACGGCGTCGCTGCCGCCACGGTGCGAGGACGCCCCCACAGGCGCCTCGCCACCCGTAGCGAGGGACTCGCTGAACTCGTGGGGCGCGAGCGGCTCCTTCACGGCTGGGTCCCCGGAATCGCGGGGGTCGTGCCCGCACTGCCGGTCGTACCGGCATCGTCGGTCGTGCCGGCCAGGTGGCAGGCCGCAATCTGGTTCGGCGCGACCTCACGCAGGACCGGCGTCTCGCGGCGGCAGCGCTCGACCGCGATCGGGCAGCGGTCGGCGAAGCGGCAGCCGATCGGGGGGTCGATCAGGCTCGGCGGGTACCCGGGGATCCCCGCCACGAAGGCGCGATCCCCGTGGATGTTCGGGAAGGCACGCAGGAGCGCGCGCGTGTACGGGTGCGCTGGGGCTTCGTAGACCCGGGCCACGCTGCCCACCTCGGCAAGCTTGCCGGCGTACATCACGGCGATCCGGTCGCAGGTCTCGGCGATGACCGACAGGTCGTGCGAGATCAGGATCATCGCGAGGTCCAGGCGCTGGCGGAGCGCCCGCAGCAGGTCAAGGATCTGGGCTTGGATCATCACGTCGAGCGCGGTCACGGGCTCGTCGGCGATGACGAGCTGCGGGTGGCAGGCGAGCGCCATGGCGATCATCACCCGCTGGCGCATCCCGCCGCTCAACTCGTGGGGATAAGCCCGTCCGCGCGCGGGGGCGATTCCGACCAGGTCGAGGAGCTCATCAACGCGGGCACGCGCATCGGCGGCGGAGGTCTCGGGCTCATGGCGCCGGATCGGCTCGAGGATCTGTGCGGCCACGGACTGGACCGGGTTGAGCGCGTTCATCGCGCCCTGGAAGACGACCGAGACCCCCCGCCAGCGCACGCGCTCCATGGCCTGCTCGGAGAGCTCGAGCAGGTTCGTGCCGTCGAAGCGAATCGCACCCTCGACCGTCGCCGACTGGGGCAACAACCGCGGGATGGCGAGGGCGGCCGTGGTCTTGCCGCAGCCGGACTCGCCGGCGAGGCCGACCGCCTCGCCAGGCTCCACCGAGAGGCTGACACCGTCGACCGCGCGCACTGCCCCGTCCGCGGTGGCGTAGTGGATCCGGAGGTCCGAGATCTCGAGGAGCGCCATCGTCAGCGGTTCCGCAGGCGCGGGTTGAGGATGCGATCGAGCGTGTAGCCGATCAGCGTGAAGGCGAGCACGACCACCACGATCCCGATCCCCGGCGGCAGCAGGTACCACCACGCCCCCCGGCCGGCGGCACCCGCCTCGAACGCGTAATGGAGCATGGTGCCCCACGAGGTGTGGACCGGGTCGCCGAGGCCAAGAAACGCGAGCGTTGCCTCGGAGAGGATGGAGCCCGCGATCACGAGCACGGTGTTCGCGAAGACGAGCGGCAGCACGTTCGGCAGGATGTGCACGACCGCGATGCGCAGGTCGGTGGCACCCAGCGCCCGGACCCGCTCCACGAAGACGCGCTCGCGCAGGCTCAGGACCTGCGAGCGGACGATGCGGGCGGTCGACGCCCAGCTCGTGAGGCCGATGACGAGGATGATCACACCCAGGCTCTGCCCGATGATCGCGGCCAGCACGATGATGAGCGGCAGGGTGGGCAGGACGAGGAAGAAGTCCGTCACCCGCATCATCAGGGCCCCGATCGCGCCACGGCTGTAGCCGGCACCGAGGCCGATGACGGTGCCGGCGAGCATCGAGATCGCGGTCGCGAGCAGGCCCACGAGCAGCGAGATCTGCGCGCCAGCCAGCGTCTCGCGGAAGATGTCGCGCCCCAGCTCGTCCGTGCCCAGCCAGTGGGCGGCCGTCGGGGGCTGGAGGATGCTGGCGGCGCTCGAGCCGACCTGGGTCGGGTCGAACGGGAAGAGCGCCGGCCCGGCGACGGCGACGACCACGGTCAGGGCGAGCAGGAAGAACCCCACCCTGCCGATGGGGTCGCCCCAGGCGAGGGCCAGGTTCGCGCGAGCCGCGTTGAGGCGGCCGCTCCGCGGTGCGCCGAGCTCGGCGCTGATGGCGGTCATGCGTTCCGAACCCGCGGGTCGATCCACATGTACAGCAGGTCGGTCGCGAAGTTCACCAGGATCACGGTCACCGCGAAGACCAGGAAGGTGGCCTCGATGAGCGGGTAGTCGCGCCGCAGCACCGCGTCGTAGATCAGCCGGCCCATGCCCGGCCACGAGAAGACCGTCTCGACCTGGATCGCGCCCCCCACGACGAGGCCCACGTAGAGCGCACTCGTTGTGACCACCGGCAGCATCGCGTTGGGGACCCCATGCCGCCAGAGCACCTGGCGTGCGCTCAGGCCCTTGGCGCGGGCCGTGACGATGAAATCCTCGGTCAGAACGTCGATGAGCGAGCTCCGCGTGATCAGGACGAACTGGCCGATGTCGACCAGGAGCAGCGTCAGCGACGGCAGGACGAGGTGGGAGCTGAGGTCGAGGAGCTGCGCCGGCAGTGACGAGTAGAAGACGCCCGGCGTGCCGGCACCAGAGATGGGGAAGGCGTGGAGGTAGACGCCGAGGATGAAGATCAGCATGAGGCCCGTCCAGAACGTGGGCAGGCTCCAGAAGAACAAGGAGGCCACGACCGTACCCGCGTCGGCGCGGGTGCCGCGGCGCGCGGCCGCGAAGACGCCCGCGACCACCCCGATGACGATCACGAGCACGGTGGCCATCGCCAGCAGCTCGACGGTGTTAAAGATCCGCTGGGCGAGGATGTCCGCCACCGGCTGGCGGTAGGCGAGCGACATGCCGAGGTTGCCGGTCGCGAGGTCGCGCAGGTAGATGAGGAACTGCACCGGCAGCGACTGGTCGAGGCCGAACAGCTGGCGCAGGCGGGCGATGTCCTCGGGCTGGAGGTTGCCCGCCCGCGCCAGCAGCCGGATCGGGTCGCCTGGCAGGACGTGGAACAGGTAGAAGTTGAACGTCACGACCGCGAAGAGGGTCACGAGCACCTGGACCACCTTGACCAGGAAGTAGCGCAGGCGGGGCATCTGTGGTCTCAGGTGCTCGTGATCGATCGCGCTCGATGGGTCAGTGGGCCGGTCGGATCGAGAGGTAGTTGTCCCGTGTGAAGTTGAAGATCATCCCGCCCGGGACCGGCGTCCAGTTCGTCCAGGTGTCCGTCCGATAGGCCTGCAGCTTGTCCTGGTACCACATGATCAGGTAGGCCGCGTCGTTGTAGTACATCTGCTGCATCTGGTCCGTGATCGCCTTGCGGGCAACGGGATCGAGCGTCACAGCCTGCTGTGCGTAGAGCGCGTCGTACTGCTTGTTGCAGTAGTACACGTCGTTGTTGCCGCCGATCTGGCTGCAAAGCGGGACGCCCAGCATGTACTCGGGATCAGGCACACCCGAGTCCCAGCCCCAGACGAAGATGTCCCAGTTCGGCGCGGCCGAGTTGTAGACCGTGCTGCCGAGCGTATTCGTGTCGAGGGTCTGGAAGTCGAGCTTGATCCCGACCGCCGCGGCGGCGTTCTGGAAGAGGTGGGCGGCGCAGACGTCCACGTCCGTCGTCGCGATCGCGATCAGCCGGAACTCGAGCTTGCTCCCGTCGGGGGCGCTCCGAACGCCCGAGCTGTCGCGGACCGTGTAACCGGCGGCGTCGAGGATCTGCTTCGCCTTGGCTGGGTTGTTGTTCAGCGCCTGGTCCGCCGGGATGGCCAGGTGCCAGTCGCTCAGGCCGGCCGGCACGATCGTGTCCGCGGGCTGCCCGTGACCGGCCAGGCAGAGTTGGACGAGCTGGTTGCGGTCGACCGAGTACTCGAGGGCCTGGCGCACGACGAGCTGGCGCAGGAGCGGGTTGCCGCCCGACTTCGGGTTCGTCGAGACGTTGAAGCCGATGTGGTGGAAGGAGAACGACGGGAGCGAGACCGACGTCACGTTCGGCGCACCGGCGAGCCCGTCATACACGGTCGGCGGGACCTGCGGGATGATGTCCACCTCGCCGCTGCGGAGCGCCTGGCCCATCACATCGCCGTTGCCGTACAGGACCCAGGTGATCGAGGCGGGCGACGGCAGCGGGCTGCCCCACCACGACGGGTTTCGGGTCAGGGTCAGCGAAGCGCCCTTCTGCCACTGCGCGAACTTGTACGGGCCCGACCCGATCGGCGTGTCGTTGGCGAAGTTCTCAATCGCCTTGGCGTCCATCGACGACCAGATGTGCTTCGGGACGATCGGGACGACGAGCCCCGGGTTGAAGGCCTGGGCGGCCGAGAACGTCAAGACGACCGTCGCCGGGTCGGGTGTCGTGACCGACGTGAGGTCCGTCAGGAACTGCGCGTACTGGCCCAGCTGGTTGTCGTGAATCAGGTTGTAGGTGTAGGCGACGTCGTCTGCGGTCAGCGGCCGGCCGT
Organism: Chloroflexota bacterium; assembly: GCA_037446495.1. GTDB lineage: Bacteria > Chloroflexota > Limnocylindria > Limnocylindrales > CSP1-4 > CAIXZV01. The sequence continues at coordinate 6,777 of JBBIIL010000084.1, forward strand.
CTTGCCACATCACGCCGGAGCGCAGGTGGAACGTGATCGACTTGCCATCGCTCGAGTACTCGTAGCTCGTCGCCAGCTCCGGCTCGGGCTTGAGCTGCAGGTTGTAGTCGAGCAGCTTGTCATAGACGAGCTGCAGCACTTCGACGCCCTCGGTGCTGTAGGTCGTGAGCGGGTTCATGGTGTCCGGCTCCGAGAGCCAACCCACCTTCAGCGCCTGCTGCGAGGGCGTGGCGGACGGCGCGGGCGCCGCCGCGCTACCTGAGGCGCCCGCCGCCGCGGAGGCTGCGGCGCTCGCCGGCGGAGCGGAAGTGGCCGCCGTGCCGCCGCAGGCAGCGGCCACCAGTGCGGCCGACACGCTCAGCACGAGCATCGTCCAAGGTCGTTTCACGGCAGGTCCTCCTCTCCCGATTGCGAGGCTCGCCCCGGCCCGGCCGGCCGACGGCGGCCCCGATGGTTCCCCTACCCAGCCGGTGTCCCGTAGATCTCCTGCGCCCGGCGCACGAGCGATTCATGCCGCGCAGCCAGGGTCGACCAGTCCCCGACCGCCACGGGGTCGGGAGCGACCCGCTCGATGGGCGACGCGGCGCGGACGCGTGCCCCCGTCCCTAGAGCGGCTATCAACGCCGCACCCACCGCGGACAAGGGTGGCTCACCTGGGTTCCAGGTGACCTCCCGTCCGGTCGCCTCGGCGAGAAGCCGGGAGAGTGTGCGCGCCGAACCGAGTGGGGCGGCGATCGAGATCGGCGCTCCGCGGAGGCCCGCCTCGTCGAGCACCTCGACGCAGCGGCGGCTCTCGAGCAGGATGCCCTCCACGAGGGCGCGCGCGATGTCGGCCGGACCGTGGCCGAGCGAGAGGCCCAGCAGCGTTCCGCGGAGGGATGGATCCCAGCGGGCGCCCTGCTCGCCGTTCCCGAGGAAGGGGAGAAAGGAGACGCCGCCGGCGCCGACCGGGCGGGCGGCAGCCAGCGCGAGGATCTCCTCGGCCGGCTCGCCCCGACCGTGCTCGCCGAGATCCAGGGTGGCGGCCAGCCAGCCGACCGCGCTCCCCGCGCTCACGACGTCCATCTCCAGGCCCCATCCGCCGATCCCGGCAAGCGGGGAGACGAGGTACCGGCGGGAGGGGTCGCGGGCCGGCTCCGCCCCCACACCGACGATGACGCAGCTGCTACCCCAGATCCAGGCCACGCTGCCGGGCGTGGTCGCGCCCATCCCCAGCAGCCCGAGCACCGAGTCGGCACCCCCGAGAACGACCGGGATCCCGGGCCGGATGCCGAGCGCCGCCGCGGCGTCCGTGCCAAGCGGGACCGCGACCGTGGACGCGAGCACGTCGGGCAGCATCGCGGGGTCGGCGAGGCTGGCCGCGCGGGCCAGCTCCGGGTCCCAGGCGCCGGTTCCCAGGTCATAGCAGCCGAAGCCAGTCGCCGTGCTCGGGTCCGTTGCAGACCGGCCGGTCAGCCAGAGGAACAGGTAGTCCTTCGCACCGAGCATCGTCCGAGCCGCGGCGACGCGGGCGGGCTCGTGCTCGGACAGCCAGGCGAGCATCGGGAGCAGGTAGCGCCCGTCCACCCACTGTCCGGTCCGGGCGTACAGGCGCTCCTCGCCCGCGTCCGCGCGGAAGCGGCGAGCCTGCTCCTCGGCTCGGGAGTCCTCCCAGGTGATCGCAGGACCGGTCGGCTTCCCGTCCCCGTCCACGATGACGAGCGTCGGGATCATCCCTGCAAGGCCGATGGCCGCCCATTGACCGGTCGGCACCTGGGCGGCCAACTGGCGGATGACAAAGCGGAGCGCTCCGATCCAGTCGGCCGGATCCTGCTCCGCCCACCCGGGCCGGGCACGCCGCGTCGCATAGGGGCCGATGCCGCGCGCAACGACCCGGCCCGAGGCCGTGAGGGCCACGGCCTTCAGGCCGGACGTCCCGAGGTCGAACCCCACGTACACAGGACCGTCCGGCGAACCTCCGGCCCGGCGGGCCAGGGTGCGCGGCGCGGGTGCGACGGCCGGCGTCATGGGGCCGTCCCGGAGGCGACCGGGGTTCGTTCGACGCCGCCGAGCGGCTCGACGTGCCACTGGCGGACTTCGGTGCCCCGGAAGACGCGGCGCGCCGTGCGGCCGGCCACGTAGAACACGAAGTCGTCGGCCGGATAGACCTGCTGGAAGCAGTCGAACGGAACACCCGACGCGTCGGAGGTGATGCCCCGCAGCCGCACGACCCGAGCGCCCCGTGCCAGGCCGAGCTGGCGCCCTTCGTCGAGGGTTGCCTGCGCGACCTCGAGATACTGTTCCTCGCTGTCGTCGTCGAGCCCGTACCGGCGCGAGAGGAGGTCGTACAGCGAGACCCCCACCTCGGCCGCGTGCGCACCGAGATCCGGGGCCAGTGCGACGGGGATCACCGCCTGCTCGACGATCGCGGGGATGCCACCGAGCTCGCGCAGGCGCAGGACGAGCCAGACGCGCGCGCCAGGCTCCAGGTTCAGGGCGTTCGCGATGCTCGCGCCCGGCAACCCCTCCCGGACGCCGAGCACGCGGGTCGTGAGCGGCGGAGGCGGCTGGTCGCCGCGCAGGGTGTCGAGCAGCGGTCCGGTGCGACCGGGCTCCATAACGATCCGCGGCCGCGACACGAACGTGCCCACGCCCTGGTGGCTCGTGACGCGGCCCGAACGCTCCAGCTCGTCGAGGGCCCGGCGGACGGAGATCATGCTCACCCCCGTCATCCGGGCGAGCTGCTGCCGAGAGGGAAGCCGGCTCCCCGGGGCCAGCCCGTCGTCGGCGATCAGCCGCTCCACGAGCTCGATCACCTGCTCGTAGCGCAGCATGATGCCGGTCACGCTCCGCCCCGCATCTCGAGGGCGAGCACGCCGAACACCTCGTCCGCGGCGGCGAGCGTGGTCTCGATGTCGCGCTCCGTGTGGACGAGCGAGACGAACAGGTTCTCGAACTGGCTGGGGTGGAATAGCACGCCGCGCAGGAGCATCTCCTGCCACCAGCGGGTGAACCGGGCCTCGTTCGCGTACGCGCGGGCCTCCCGCCAGTTCTGGATCGGGCGCTCGCTGAACCAGACCTGGAACGCGGTCCCGAACCCAACCACCTGGACGGGCACGCCGGCCCGCGCCGCCGCGGCGCGGAACCCGTCGAGGAGGCGTTCCCCGAGGGCGCGCTGGCGCTCGTAGAGGCCCGGCTCGGCGAGGATGTCCATCGCCGCCGACACCGCAGCGCACTGGATGATGTTGGCGTTGTAGGTCCCCGAGTGCGAGTAGCGCCCGTCGGCGACCATCGCCATCGCCTCGCGCGTTCCGCCGATCGCCGCCACCGGGAAGCCACCGCCGAGCCCCTTGGCCAGCGTCGTGAGGTCGGGCATCACCCCGTACCACTCCTGCGCCCCACCCCGGCAGAAGCGGAAGCCCGTGATCACCTCATCGAAGATGAGCAGGCTGCCGTGGCGGCGGGTCTGCTCGCGGAGCAGCTCCAGCCATCCGGGCTCCGGCAGGATCGCGCCGGTATTGAGCATGACCGGCTCGGTGATAACGGCGGCAACCTCGTCGCCCCGCTCATCCATCAGGCGCAGGAAGCTGGCGGGGTCGTTCCAAGTCAGGATCGCGAGGGTGTCGGCGAGCTCCAGCGGCACGCCGGCGCCCGACGGGACCGGGCGCGGATGGTCCGCGGGCCCGGCCGCCGCGGGGTCGACGTGGTTGCTCCAGTAGACGACGTCCTGCCAGCCGTGGTAGTGGCCCTCGAAGCGGACCAGGAGACGGCGCCCGGTGGTCGCCCGGGCGAGCCGCACGGCGGTGCCCACGGCCTCGCTCCCGGAGTTCGTGAAGCGCACCATCTCGATCCCGGGCACGGCCTCCACGACCTTGCGCGCCGCCTCGATTTCGAGCGAGGTAGGCAGTCCCAGGCAGGTCCCGATCTCGGCGATCGCGGTCGTCACGGCGGCTGTCATCGTCGGATGGCGGTGGCCGAGGATCATCGGGCCGAGCCCCAGGAGGTAGTCGACGTACTCGTTGCCATCGACGTCGCGCACCCGGGAGCCGGTCCCGGCGGCGATAAAGGGCGGGTACGGGTCCCAGCCGAAGCGGATCGTGCGAGCGCTGCTCCCGGCCCCCGCGGGGATCACCTGCCGCGCCTCGTCGAAGAGCGCGCCGGAGCCGCGCAGGCGGTTCCCGTATGTTGCCTGAAACGGTGGGATCTTCGTCGCCTCGCCCCCTTGGGGCACTATGTATGCTCAGTATGTTCAGTGTCAAGGGCCGCGGCGTCCTGAGTCTCGCGTCCTAGAGGCCCGAACATCTGCCATAGCCTCATGAGGATCGCGTTCCTGACCAGGTCGATGGCCTCGTCCATCGTGGGTCGCCTCTGGCCCTCCCCGGCGCCAGCGATGAGCACCGAGAGCATCTCCTGCTCGTGCTCGCGGCGGAATGCTTCCGGGTAGAACGCAAGCAGGCGTCGGTAGCGCCGCTCCAGCTGCGTTGCATCGCTCACGTCGCCACCCCGCCACTCGTATCGAGTCGGGACATCGCGACATGCGCATTGGAGCGCAGTCGGTCCGCCTCCTGCGCCAGCTGCTCCGCGCCTGAGGGCGTCAGCCGGTAGTAGCGACGCAGCCGGCTCCCCACGATCTCCTCGCGGTCGACCTCGATGAGCTTGTCCGCGCGAAGGCGGTCCAGGGCCGCATACAAGGTCCCTGCGCGCAGTCGGACACGCCGCTTGGAGATCTGCTCGACGTCGGTGATGATCCCGTAGCCGTGCTGGCTGCCCGCTGCGAGCGCGGTGAGAATCAGGAACGTCGCCTCTTGCATCGTCCGCTTGACCATGCGGGCACTATATACCGTCCAACTATCTATTGTCGGGTGGTCGGACCGGAGCTCCTGTTTGATCGACAATCGGCTGGAGGTTGGCGGGGGCCAGCGGGCCCGCCTCCGGGGGCGTCTTGAGGCACTCCGCAAGCAGCACGAGTGGGGCGATCTGACCGACGCCGCCTATCGCGCTGGCCGCGACGAGGTCGAGCGGGCGCTCATCCTGCTGCCGGACCCGGACAAGC
>JBBIIL010000085.1:0-11771 GCA_037446495.1 Chloroflexota bacterium
GGGACCGCCCTCACTACGCCCTCGTCGTAGCTCATCGCCAGGCGCTCGCCCGGGCGGAGCATGAGCATGTCGTCGCCCCACTCGCCATCGATCAGCTTGCGCAGGAGGACCATCGAGCCCTCCAGCTGGTCGAACGCCCAGCCCCTCCGCTCCGCCTGGTCGCGCGCGTACGCCACCGACGCTCCCTCATCGGCCACGCCCATCCCCACGAAGGCCGCGCGCTGGTAGTGGGTCTTCCAGGCGCCCATGACCTCCATGAGGTAGTCCGCGTTGTCCTCGCCGTACTTCTCGACGTACTCGGCGCGGGTCGCCTCCATGTCGTCGTCGCTGTCGCCCGACACGCCCAGACCGACGGACTTGGCGTTGTAGCCCTGGTTGCGCTCGACCTGGTCGTTCACATACCAGTAGGTTGTGGAGGCGTCGAACTCGGCGGCGTACCGCTCGCGGTCTCCGAGGAACAGGGTGATGCAGTCGTGCGCGCGCGGCAGGACCACCGGCGTGTCCCGCGCCACGATGCCGGCGGTGGCGCCGCCGCACAGCCCATACCCCAGCACGATGGCGTCGTAGCCGGGCTCCACCGCGTCGATCTCGCCCTGCAGGATGTCCCGCAACCTGACCGGCTCATTGTGCAGACCTCGTGCAAACAGGCGGATGTCCACCACCTGCGGCGATCGCGCAGCGAACAGGTACACCGGCCGCGCGACGACATCGCACGCGATCACCAGCAGCTTCACTGAATGCCCACCAACATGACCGGATCGTACCAAGTGCGCGAGTGTCCGCCCCGCGCGCGCCGGGCTCATGCGGGACGCCATTCGACAGGCCGTCGCCGAGCTGCCAGCAGCCCAGGCCGACACTGGACAGCCCGTGGCGGCGCGTGCCCGTCATGCCGCCCCGTCGCGGGTTTCGCCGATGCACGGCATCCTTAGCGCGATGACCGAGCCGCACCCGTCGGGGCGCTCCCCGTACCCGCAGCCGAACCAGGTACCCCAGGCGCCCCGGCGCAGGCCGTCGGACGAGCGCGCCGCGCTGGCCGCGTCCACGCGCACGGCCACGCAGCTGGCCGTGCTCGCCATCGTCATCGCGGGCATCGCCCTGGGCCTCACGATCTGGCGCGCGGTCGCCCCTGCGGCTGCCTCGTGCCAGGACTCCGTCTGGGCCGCGCAGCCCGCCGGCAACCAGCTGCCCGGCCAGTGGACCGTCAAGGGCACCTCGTTCGACGTGAACCGCCGCTCCACCCAGTTCGCCGGTGTGGATCCGGGCGACGGCAGCGGCGCTCCGAACGTCCTCGCCACCGTCACCTGCTTCAGCGAGGGAGCCGCCGATGCCGTCTCACGGGCGGAGGCCGCGGCGCGCGAACTCGGCCAGGTCGTGAACGCCAAGACCGACCTGTCGGACGGCGGCTTCGAGGCCACCGACGCCTCGGGCGCGATCTTCCTCGAGTTCCGTCGCGGCGACATCGTCGTGGACCTCGCCGCGTCCGGCGGCGCGACCGCAACCGACATCGAGACGATCGCGTCCGCCTTCGACATGGCGCTCGGCGGCCAGGGCGGCAGCATCGCCACACCTGCGCCCAGCACCTCCGGCAGCCTTGGCGCGGCCAGCCCGGGCTCCTCGGACGCCACATCGGGCCTGACCCACGACGCGCCGGAGCTCGAGAAGCTCCTCCCCACCTCGGTCGGCGGCGTCCCGATGACCGTGGACAGCGCCCTGGGCAGCACGGTCCTGACCTCGGATGCTGGTGGTCGCGCGGCCACGGCCGCTCTGCGCGCGAAGGGCAAGACCGCGAACGACCTCCGCTACGCCGAGGCGCTCGACCAGACCCAGACCATCGGTGTCAGCATCATCGCGATCTCGGTGAACGGTCTCAGCGCTGCAGAGACCAAGACACTGCTGCTGGACTGGTTCCAGCTCTCGGGCGTGGGCGTCATCCGCACCGAGGTCACGCTGGCGGGCAAGGCCTGGACCAAGTACGACCTCGGCGACGAGGGGGCGTTCAACTACTTCCGCGTCAATGGGAACGCGGTGCTCGTGATCACCACGACGGACCAGGCCTTGGCGGAGAAGGCTGCCGCCGCGATGCCCTGAGGCTGCGGCCCACCGGCCGAGGCGTGGTGCGCCGTGGGCCGTGACCAGCCCGCATGGCCCGTGCCACACCAGCGTTGTCCGACTATGCTGAGCGCGCGCTTCGACGGTCCGAACCGCCGTCGCGTGGAGCTTGGAGATCGCCATGCGCGAGCAGCTGGTCGCCTGGGCAGGCGACTGTGTCGTCCGGGGGGACGTCAGCATCGGGGATGGGCGTCTCAGCGACCACGTCAACCAGATGGAACTGCTGACCTTCTTCGGCGCGACCCTGGATTCGCTCGAGGACGGACACCAGGTCGAGGTGGACGAGCTCGAGGTGGATCGCCACGAGCTCCACATCATTGAGGTCGAGGGCCACCGCGGCGACCCGACGCGCCGCCAGCGAACGGTTGCCGAGCGGGTTTCAATGCAGGTCGGCCCGTTCGAGGTCACCGGCAACCTCCATCGCCCGCCCAGCGCGCCGCCGCTCGCCTCGCTCGCCCGATGGGTCCGCTTCGTCCCGATGACCGAGGTCGAGTTCCGCTTCGCCAATGGCGACGAGACGCCCACCCAGCGCGAGGTCGTCCTGGTGAACCGCGAGCGGATCACCAGGACGGAACCCGTGGCCGCGATCCCGTACTTCGTGCCGGAGCCGTTGTCAGCCGAGTCCGCCGGCTGACCCGGCCCATCGCTGGGCGCCGCGTCCCGTCGACCCGTGCCAGCCCCTTGACGCAGCCATGGTCGCCCGTCCGACCGGGCGCCGTTTCGGGCCATTCGGCACATCTGGCGACCCCGTCTCCCGAGGACTCTATTGCCATGGCTGCAACCGTCCCGACGGACGTGCGCGTCCCGGCCGCCGATCCGAACCATGCCGCCCGCGCGCTCCTCGTCGAGGGCGTGGTCCAGGGCGTCGGCTTCCGGCCCTTCGTCTGGCGCCTGGCCACCGAGCTCGGGCTGGCCGGGCGCGTCCGCAACGCCGCCGGACGCGTCGAGGTGGAGGCCGCAGGGTCGGCCGAGGCGCTCCAGGCGTTCACCCGTCGACTGCGCACGGACGCCCCGCCGCGCGCCCGCGTCGAGCGCGTCACCGTGCTGCCGTTGGACGCCGAGCGGGCCGCCGGCCTGACGACGCCGTTCCAGATCGACGAGAGCGTCGCGTCGGCCGCCGTGGACCGGCTCTTCCCGCCCGATATCGCCACCTGCGACGACTGCCTGTCCGAGATCTTCGACCCCACGGACCGGCGCTATCGCTACCCCTTCACCAACTGCACGAACTGCGGTCCCCGGGCCACGATCATCGACCAGCTCCCCTACGACCGCGCCCAGACCACGATGCGGGCGTTCCCGCTGTGCGAGGCGTGCGAGCGCGAGTATCGCGACCCGTCGGATCGCCGCTTCCACGCGGAGCCGGTGGCCTGCCCGGCCTGCGGGCCGCGGCTGGCATGGCGGTCGACCGGCGCGCCCGCGTCGTCGGTCACCGGCGAGGCAGCGCTGGCGGCTGCGATCGCCGCCCTGCGCGCGGGGCAGATCGTCGCGGTCAAGGGTCTTGGCGGCTACCACCTCGCGTGCGATGCGACGGACGAGGCCGCCGTGCGCCGGCTCCGCGACCGCAAGCGACGCTGGGCGAAGCCGTTCGCGGTGATGGTCCGCGACCTCGCGGCTGCGGAGGCTCTGTGCAGGGTGGGTGCCCTCGAGCGAAGGCTGCTGGCCGGCCCAGCCCGGCCGATCGTCCTGCTGGAGGCCCGGCCGGCGGCCAAGTCGGCCGTATCGGCCTCCGTCTCCACGGGCAACCGGCGTCTCGGCGTCTTCCTGCCGTACACACCGATCCACCACCTGCTGCTCGCGCACCTCGACCGGCCGCTCGTGCTGACGTCCGGCAACCTCACCGATGAGCCGCTGGCCACCGACGACGAGGACGCGCTGAGCCGTCTCTCGGGTCTGGCGGACGGGTTCCTGGCCCACGACCGGGAGATCCGCGCCCGGTACGACGACACCGTCACACGTGTCGTCGCAGGGCGCGAGAGCGTGGTCCGTCGGGCGCGCGGCTACGCGCCGGAGCCGATGCCGCTGCCGATCGCGACGCCCGTCCCGCTCCTCGCCGTGGGCGCCGAGCTCAAGCACACATTCACGCTCGCTCGGGGGGCGCGCGCCCACGTGGCGCCCCACAACGGCGACCTCGAGGACCTCGCCACGCACCGGGCGTTCACGGACGGCCTGGCCCACCTGTCCCGGCTCCTCGCGCTGCAGCCGGAGGTCGTGGCCCACGACATCCACCCCGAGTACCTCTCCACGAAATACGCCATCGCGCGCTTCCCCGCGGACAAGCGGATCGCCGTCCAGCACCACCACGCGCACGTCGCGTCGTGCGCTGCCGAGCACGGGATCGCGGGGCCGTTCCTCGGCGTCGCGTACGACGGCCTCGGGATGGGCGACGACGGCACGCTCTGGGGCGGGGAGGTGCTCCTGGCGGACCTGCGCGGCTACCGGCGGCTGGCCCGCTTCGCTCGTGCGCCGCTCCCGGGTGGGGCACTCGCCGTGAAGCGCCCGTATCGCATGGCGCTGGGCTACCTGTTCGGGGGTGAGGCTCTGGACGCGGCGACGGCCCCCGGGCTGGCCGACGCCGAGGAGGCAGCGGGAGCCTTCCTGGCACGCCTGGACCCGCGCGAGGTGGCGCTGGTGCGCACGCAGATCGCCCGCCGGCTCAACGCGCCCGTGGCCTCATCCGCGGGACGCCTGTTCGACGCCGCCGCCGCGCTGCTGGGGATCCGTGACGTGGCCGAATACGAGGCGCAGGCCGCCATCGACCTGGAGCTCGCCGCCGGCGATCGCAAGGCCTCGCCCCTGCCGTACCGGCTGGAGTACCACGACGACCTGCTGGTCTATGACCCGCGGCCCACCCTCGGGGCACTGCTGACCTCCGGCGCGACCGCCCCGGCGCTGGCGGCGGCATTCCAGGCCACCATCGCGGAGGTGACACGCGAGCTGCTGTCGGACGCCCACGGCCGGACCGGTGTGGGCACCGTGTGCCTCTCCGGCGGCGTCTTCCAGAACCGCCGGCTGGCGTCCACGCTCCTGCGCGAGCTGGCGTCAGACGGATTCGAGCCGTTCATCAACCGCCAGGTCCCGGTGAACGACGGCGGGGTGAGTTATGGTCAGGCCGCGATCGCCGCGGCCCGACTCGCAGCCGGCGCATCGGGCGCGCCGCGATCGGAGGGCTGAAACGATGTGCCTTGGGATTCCCGGACGGATCACCGAGATCCGCGACGAGGCCGGACTGGCCATGGGCAAGGTGGACTTCGGCGGCGTGCGCAAGGACGCCTGCCTTGCGTACCTGCCCGAGGCCCAGCTCGGCGACTATGTCATCGTCCACGTGGGCTTCGCCATCTCCAAGGTGGACGAGGCCGAGGCGATCAAGACGCTCCAGATCCTCGACGAGATGGGCGTCATGGAGCCCGAGCTGATGACGCTTGGCCCCGGCATGGACGCTCCGGCGGTGATCAGCGACGACGACCCCTCGATCCTGGTGTTCAACCCCGCCCAGCCGCCCAGCTCGATGGCGGGCTCGAGCTCATGAAGTACCTCGACGAGTACCGCGACCCCGTACTCGCGAAGAGGCTCCTGGCCGAGATCCACCGGATCACGACGCGCCCGTGGACCCTCATGGAGGTCTGCGGCGGCCAGACGCACACCATCGTCAAGCAGGGGATCGACGAGGCGCTGCCCGAGGGCGTCCGGATGATCCACGGGCCGGGCTGCCCGGTCTGCGTGACGCCCCTCGAGCAAGTGGACAAGGCCCTCGCCATCGCCGCCCGCCCGGACGTCATCTTCACCAGCTACGGCGACATGCTGCGCGTGCCCGGCTCCACCACGGACCTGCTGGCCCTCAAGGCCCGCGGCGCCGACGTGCGCATCGTGTACAGCCCGCTCGACGCGGTCAAGATCGCGCTCGCGAACCCCGGCAAGCAGGTCGTGTTCTTCGCGGTTGGCTTCGAGACCACGGCTCCCGCCAACGCCATGTCGGTGGCCGAGGCCGCGCGGCGCGGCATCGACAACTACAGCGTGCTCGTCTCGCACGTGCTGGTGCCGCCCGCCATGACCGCCCTGCTCGACTCGCCGACCAACCAGGTGCAGTCATTCCTGGCGGCCGGCCACGTCTGCGCCATCATGGGCTGGACCGAGTACGAGCCGATTGCCGAGAAGTACAAGGTGCCGATCGTCGTCACCGGCTTCGAGCCGCTCGACCTGCTCGAGGGGATCCTGATGGCCATCCGGCAGCTCGAGGAGGGCCGGCACGAGGTGGAGAACCAGTACACCCGCGCTGTCACCCGCGAGGGCGTGCCGCTCGCCCAGCAGCAGGTGGGCAAGGTGTTCGAGGTCGGGCCGCGCAAGTGGCGCGGGGTGGGCGAGATCCCGATGTCGGGCTACCGCCTGCGCCCGGAGTACGCCCGCTTCGATGCCGAGCAGAAGTTCGACGTGGGCGACATCCGCACCAACGAGCACCCGGCATGCATCGCGGGCGCCATCCTGACCGGCGACAAGCTCCCGCTCGACTGCACCGCGTACGGCACGCTCTGCTCCCCGCAGAGGCCGCTCGGCGCGCCGATGGTCAGCTCCGAGGGCACGTGCGCGGCCTTCTACTCGGCGGGCCGCGGACTCAACACGACGGGCGGGTTCAGCCCCGCGATGCCCCTGATCCAGGTCGTCCCGACGGAGGCCCCGAGATGACCACCGAACGCCAGCCCCTGGTCACCATCGACGCCGAGGGCGTCTACTGCCCCGCGCCCATCCCCGAGGATCAGCGCGTCATCCTCGGCCACGGATCGGGCGGGCAGCTGTCGGCCGCGCTCATGCGGGACCTCCTGGCGCCCGCGCTCGCGTCGGCATCGCCCGGCGGCGTCCTCAACGATGCCGCGATCGTCGAGGTGGGCGGGGCGCGCCTCGCGTTCACCACGGACTCCTTCGTGGTGTCGCCCATCCGGTTCCCGGGCGGCGACATCGGCGAGCTGGCCGTGAACGGCACGATCAACGACCTCGCGATGATGGGCGCCGTCCCCGTCGCGATCAGCCTGGCCTACGTGATCGAGGAGGGACTGCCGCTCGACGAGCTCCAGACGATCACGATGTCCGCTGCGGCGGCTGCACGGAAGGCGGGCGCGAAGATCGTCACCGGCGACACCAAGGTCGTGGGCCGCGGCGCCGCTGACCGGCTGTTCGTGAACACGGCCGGCATTGGCCTGGTGCGCGACGGCGTGGCCCCGTCGGCCGACCGCGCGCGGCCGGGCGACGCGGTGATCCTGTCGGGCCCGATCGGCCTCCACGGCGTGGCGGTCATGAGCGTTCGCGAAGGGCTCGAGTTCGAGGTCGAGATTGCGTCCGACACGCAGGGCCTTGGCGGTCTGGTCGGCGCGATCACCGCGGCCGAGCCCGACGTTCACGTCCTGCGCGACCCCACCCGGGGCGGCCTCTCGTCGGCGCTCAACGAGATCGCCCAGGCGTCCGGCGTGGGCATGATCCTCGACGAGCCTTCCATCCCCATCCCCGGACCCGTGCGCGCCGCGTGCGAGTTCCTGGGCCTGGACCCGCTCCACGTGGCCAACGAGGGCAAGCTCGTGGCGATCGTCCCGGCAGCCTCTGCCGCTGCCGTCCTGGCCGCGATGCGCGCCACGCCCGAGGGCGCCGAGGCCGCCAAGATCGGCGACGTGGTGGCCGAGCACCCCGGCATGGTCACGATGCGCACGATCGTCGGCAGCGAGCGGATCGTGGACATGCTGGTCGGGGAGCAGCTGCCGCGCATCTGCTGACGCGGGAGCCTAGGAAGGGGCTCAGACGTCCGCCATCTCGCCAGCTGGGCAGCGGGGTCGCGGGCGTGTCGTCGAGGCCCTGTGGCCACGCTCCGCACCCTCTCCCAGGCGAGGTGTCCCGGCTCAGGGCCGGCATTTCGAAAGGTGCGAACGCCAGAGCGTCCGCTGGGGTGTTTGTGCGATGCCAATCGCTTCCACCGCCGCGTCCTGTGTCGATGCCAGGCTGGCCAAGCTCAGGGTCGAGCGAGCGGCAAGCTCGCTGCGCACGAGCGCTGCGCCCAACCGGGGGCTCCGAACGCCTCCGTGTTCGAACCTTGCGGAGACTCGCCGCGTCCGGCCGCACCGCCACGCAGGGCCGGCCCCCGCGCGCACGCCGGCCGGGCCTAGAATTCGGCGGATCCGTCTTCGCCTCGGTCCACAACATCCAGCCGAACGTGCCGACCGAGAACATCCTCGCGATGCACGCGGAACTCCGGGAGGCCGTCCATGCGTGAGGTTGTCGGCGGGCGCCTCGTCCTGGTGGACGCGGTCGTGCCCGGGCGGGTCGTGATCGACGACGGCTGGATCACGGCGGTGGTGCCCGACGCCGCCTACGCCGGCGGGCCGTTCGTCACGCCAGGGTTCATCGATGTCCACGTGCACGGCTGGGGCGGCCACGACGCCACCGGCGATGCCGACGCGCTCTCGGGCATGGCGCGCGCGCTGCTGCGGCGAGGCGTCACCTCGTTCCTGCCCACGGCGCCGACGCTCGCCGCGGACGAGTTGCCGCGCTTCGCCCAGCGCGTGCGCTCGTGGATGCCCACCGCGCCTGCCGATGGCGCCGAGCCGCTCGGCTTCAATCTCGAGGGCCCGTTCATCGCGCCGGCCCGCAAGGGCGCCCACGATCCGGACCTGCTCCGGACGCCGGCGAACCTCGACCCCGCGGTCATCGATGCGGTGCTCGAGGGCCTGCGGGTCATGACGATCGCGCCCGAGCTCGACGGCTCGCTCGCCCTGATCGCCCGGCTTGCGAGCCTCGGGATCGTGCCGTCCATCGGACACTCCCAGTCAACCCTCGAGGAGGCGCAGGCTGGGTTCGCGGCCGGCGGCCAGACGACGACGCACCTGTTCAACGCCATGACCGGCGTGGACCACCGGGCGCCCGGGCTGGCCGTGGCGGCGCTCGTCGACGACGACGCCTACGCCGAGCTCATCGCCGACGGCTTCCACGTGCATCCCGCGCTGTGGCCGATCATCACCCGCACCAAGCCCGCCGACCGGCTGATCCTCGTGAGCGACGCGCTCCCGCTCGCGGGCATGGGCGACGGGCGGACGCGTGTGGGCGGGCTCGACGTGGAGGTGCGCGGCGGGCGGGCCACGCTGCTGGGCACGGACACGCTCGCGGGCTCGACCATCGCGCTCGACGCGGCCGTTCGCAACCTCGTCCACGCGGGCCTGGCCCTGCCGCGCGCCGTCGCCGCTGCCGCGTCCAACCCCGCGGCGCTCCTGGGCGCCGTCGACCGTGGACGCCTCGAGGCGGGGCGACTGGCCCACATCGTGGTGCTCGACGACGACCTGGATCTGCAGCGGGTGCTGCGCGGCGACGCCTGGGTCGATCCCGCCTGACGGCTGCGTGCGAGGCCTGTGACGACGGTGCCATCTGATCGGCCAAGCGGCGAGAAGCCGTTCCGGCGCGTGGCTGAGGTCGAGAGGCCGGGGCCGGTGGGTGCGGCCGACACGACCGTCGCCGATGAAGCAGCTCGGCCGGGTCAGTCCGCGGGTGCGGGCGCCGGAGAGCTGGCCTGCGCCGGGCGGATGGCCGGCAGCAGCGACGCGGCCGCGATGCCGGCGATCACGAGGCCGAAGCCCAGGATGTCGAGCGGGCCCAGCGATTCGCCCAGGATGATCGCACCCGCGACCAGGCCCACCACCGGCGTCGCGAGGAAGCCCATCGCGGACGAGATCGGCCCGAGTGAGCGCGTGATCGACTGGCTGGCCCAGTACGCGAAGGCGGTCGCGAGCGGGCCGCTGTAGAGGAGGGCGAGGATTGCCGCGGGTTGCCAGTCGATCGCCCGCCCCTGCTCGAACACCAGCGCGGCCGCGCTGACGAGCACGGTCGCCAGCAGCAGCATCCACGGCTGGAGCTCGAGCGGTGAGCTGTGCCAGGTGTGCCGCCGGATGTGGATCGTGACGCCCGCCCACATGACGCCGTACGAGACGAGGCCGAGCGTGCCCACGACCTCTCCCGGGTTCGTCCAGTCGATGACGCCCGGGTTCACCAGGATCGCCACGCCGGTGACGCCGAGCAGGATGCCGAGCGCCTCGTTGCGGTGGGGGACCACCCGGAACGCGAGCCACAGCAGCAGCGCCACCCAGAGCGGCATGGCGTACGCGAGCACCGACGAACGGCCCGCGGGCACCGCCTGGAGGGCGAAGTTCATGATCAGGATGCTGACCGCCATCTGGATCAGCCCCACCGAGAGGATCACCGGCAGGTCGGTCCGCGGCGGCCGCTTCAGGCGACGGGACGGCGCGAGGATCGCGACCATCGTCAGCAGGCCGGTGAGGAGGCGGAGGGCGCCGTAGGTCAGCGGCGGGAAGTAGCGGAGGCCCTCCTTGACCACCACCCAGTGGACGCCCCACACGACCGAGAGCAACGCGAGGAGGACGAGGGCGACCGTCCGGCTGAGGACTGGGGCGAGCGTCCCGGGAGCCGCGTCGGGCGGGGTGGTCACCGCTGAAGGGTACCCCCGCAAGCGGTCGACTCCGGACCAGGCCTAGGAGCCGCGCGTCGCGACCAGCCGCCAGAGGACCCGGCCGATCGAGTAGCCGATGATGACCGGCCCCATGAACCAGACCGTGGCGATGGCACCGGTGAAGATGTCGGGTGGCACCGGCCGGCCGAAGATGTTCGACAGCAGCAGGATCGCGAACATGCCGCCAACAACGCCGACGAGCGTTGCGAGCAGCCCCGTCCAGCCCTTGGTCACGAGCCCTGCGATGGCGCCCGCGGCCAGCAGGATCATCGGTGAGATGAACACCATCGTGATCGCGCAGTCGCCCTGAAACCCGGCGCGGCCGATGCAGCCGATGTTGGCGCCGCCGAACACGGAGATCGGGCAGGCAAGGAAGGCGACGACGAGCGCGGCCAGGTCGCGGACGAACGACGGGATCGGCGTCTTCACGGGCGAGTCACCTCCAGGGGGCAGGATATCGCCTCCCTCCGGCCGGAATCGGACGACTCGCGCCAAATCAGGTCGCTCCTCGCCGTGACCCGCATCGGCCATCGCCGGCTCGCCCGCGATGTCGAAGCATGCGAAACTGGCGCCTCTCCCCCAGCCTCTGACCCGCAAGGAACCGTGTCTCGCAGCGTCCGTCTCCGCCCCTGGCAGCACGCCGCACTCGCGCGGTTCGGCGCGTCGACGCACCCCGATTTCCTCGCCGTCGCCACGCCCGGCGCCGGCAAGACGACGTTCGCGCTCGCGGCCCTGCGGACCTCGCTCGTCAAGCGGCCGGGCCGCGTCGTCGTCGTGGCGCCCACCGCGCACCTCAAGGTCCAGTGGGCCAGCGCCGCCGCGCTCCTCGGGCTGCACCTGGACCCCGCTTGGACCCCGTCCGACGGGCCCATGCCGCCCGACATGCACGGCGTCGTCACGAGCTACCAGCAGGTCGCGATGTCCGCCGACGCCATCCGCGCGGAGGCAGCGGGCGCCCACGTGGTCCTCGACGAGGTCCACCACGCCGGCGAGGAGCAGGCCTGGGGCGACGCGCTCCGCCATGCCTTCTCGCCCTCGTGCCGACGGATCTCGCTCTCGGGCACGCCGTTCCGATCCGACACGCGGGCGATCCCGTTCGTGCGCTACGTAGCCGACGAGGCCGTCCCGGACTTCGAGTACGGGTACGGCGACGCTTTGCGCGACGGGCGGGTGG
>JBBIIL010000086.1:0-1109 GCA_037446495.1 Chloroflexota bacterium
GCGCATCACGGGAGGACCGATCAAGCGGCAGGCCCGCCATGCACCCGCTGCATGGGTGGATCGGCCTCACGCGCCCGAAGCGAGAGGAGATTTCTGAAGGCGGACCCTGCGGTTCTGGGCGAATGCACGGCGCGAGCCCGGAGCCGAGAGGAAGCTGAGCGCTCGGATGCTTCCCACCGGCTCGCGGAGCCATGACCGCATCGCCGCTCCGTCGCCGGGAAGCGTTGACCGGAGCAGGGCTTGGTGCGCCCGGACGCGATCTCGGTTCGTAGTGCCCTCCGCGACCACGAGCCACGCGCTGACCGATCGCGGGTTCCAGCCCCGCTCCCGCGCAATCGCCGGTGCCAGCCGCACCTTGCGATCGAACGTCCCGAGTGTCTCCTGCAGATCGGCGAGTTCGGTCTTGATCTCGATGACGAGGAGGCTCCGGGTGGGCTCGTGCCAGGCGAGGACGTCGATCACGCCGCGCTCGCCGAAGATCGCGAAGCTGACCTCGGGCGCCGAGACCCACCCAGGCATGGTCGCAAACATCCCGGCCAGCACTTCGTGCATCGCCGAGTGGCGTGCGCCGAGCATCCGGTCAAGGTCGGCGCCTTGCCAGCGCAGGTCCAGCACCACTCTCGCCCCGACCGCGGCGGCCACCCTCCGCAACGATCCCACGCTCGTTCCGTTGATCCGGCCAGCCTCGAACCGCGAGACCGTTTGCTGTGAGACGCCGGCCATCGCGGCGATATCTGACTGCCGAAGGCGCTTGCGGATCCGGACCGCTCGAAGGGCGCGTCCGAGGGTGATGTCGTCCATTCGGCCATCATGGCGAGGGCGGCTTATCTGCGGCTCATCCCGGGCCACCCATCGGACGGGTGGTTCCCGGCCCACGAGTCCGAGCCACGCATCAGGTGGGTGTCAGCCAGCCGCGCACACCGAACCACTCACCCGACGAGTGCCTCGGGCCGGCGATCCGCTAGCCACCCACCGCACGGGTGCACCGGTCGGACGCGCCGGACGGGTGCACCGCGCCGAGCGGGTACGGGCCGGAGATCCGCCAGCCACCCACCGGACGGGTGCACCGGTCGGACGCGCCGGACGGGGGCGCCGAGAGGACGGGGGGG
>JBBIIL010000086.1:1209-10730 GCA_037446495.1 Chloroflexota bacterium
CGGACGGGTGCACCGGTCGGACGCGCCGGACGGGGGCGCCGAGAGGACGGGGGGGGTGCCCCGGTCGGACGCACCGGTCGGACGCGCCGGTCGGACGCACCGGTCGGGGGCGCCGAGAGGACGGGGGGTGCACCGAGCGGACGTGCCGAGCGGGGGCGCCGCGCCGAGCGGGTTGAGGGGCGCCGAACGGGCGGCGCCGGGCGGACGCATTGGACGAGGGGTGCACCGGTCGGCTGGGTGCGCCGGGCGGGGGCGACGCCCCGCACGGGGGCCCCGGTCGGGGGCGGGCGAGAGACGCGGAACCGACGCGCGGTTCGACGTCGGGTGTCAGTTCCCCTACAGACCCGAGTACGAGTGCAGCCCGGTGAACCAGAGCGAGCCCGAGTAGGTGACCAGCACCATGCCGAAGCCCACCACCAGCAGCAGCGCCGCCGGCCTGCCAGCCCACCGACGCTGGTTTCGCGCGTGCAGGTAGACCGCGTACGTGAGCCAGGTCACGAGCGCCGAGGTCTCCTTGGGGTCCCAGCTCCAGTAGGCAGACCAGGCGATCGACGCCCACCACGACCCCAGCACGATCATCGTCGCGAAGATCGGGAACGCGATGATGACCGACCGGTACGCCACCTCGTCGAGCGTGCGGTGCGACGGCAGCCATGAGAACCGGTCGCTGGTCCCCTGGATGAGATACCCCACCCCGGCCGCGAACGCGGTCGCGAAGATCCCGTACGAGAGCACTGCCATCCCCACGTGGATCGTGAGCAGCGGGGCGTTCTGCAGGGCGGGCACCAACGGCGACACCTCGCTCGGCAGCGAGGACGCGTAGAGCAGGACGGCCAGCGCGACGCCCACGGGGATGAGCCCGATCTGGCGGATCGCGTAGCGCCGGGCCAGGAGGAGGTACCCGCCGAGGATCGTGGTCCCGAACGCCACGCTGAACTCGTACAGGTTGCCGTACGGCCCGCGCCCCACGGCGATCCCGCGCAGGACGAGCGACCCCAGCAGCAGAGCGAAGGCGATCGACGCGGAGACCGCGGCGAGGCGCGTGAGGCCGGTGTGGGACGAGGCGAGCGCCGGCGTCCCCGTGTCGCGCGCCATGCGGGCCGTCACGAACGACCCGGTGACACCGGCTGCGGCGAGCGCTGGCTGACGTGAGGGCACCGCGGCCAACACGGTGAGACGCCGCCCGTTGGCGAGCAGCACCGCATGGCCGACGTGCGCGGCGAAGCCGATCGCGGTGACGATCGTGCCAATGATGAACAGGATCGAAGCGGCCTCTGCCATGTGGGTACCCGGGACGCTTGGGCCGCGGTGCCGAGGCACGATGCGGCGGGGGGGACGCGCAGCCGGGCCGTGGCCCGGCGGGGATCAGGCGGCGGGGATCATGCGGCAGCGGCCCCGCCGGAGGGCCGGCTGGCCGTGCCGCTCGAGCGGATGACGGGCTTGATGGTGAACGACAGGCCGCAGTTGCCGCACGTGTCGCGGACCGCGTTGCGGACAAGTCCGCACTTGGGGCACGCGACGACGAGCGCCGCGCCCGAGGCTGAGATGGTGGCCCCCGGCTCGTAGATCATCCGCTCCGCGGGGCTGTATGGCTCGCCGGTGGGGTAGACGGCGTTGCCGGCGTCATCGAGCGGCGCCGGCCGGCGAGGATCTGCGAAGGCCGCCTTCCGGCGGGGGCGCAGGGCGCCGTACCGGAGCCATGCGAGCGCGAGGATCGTCAGGATGGGGCCGACGACCGCGATCAGCAGGATGATCGGGATCATCGGGATGAGCTTGCCCCAGTCCGGCGTGACGAACTGGGCGCTGAACTGGATGAAGCCGGTCCACATCTGGTTGAGCTGATCGGTGATCACCGCGAAATCCTAACAGCAAGGCGGGCCGCCTGGTCCCGTGTGTCCCGCCTGGTCCCGTGCCGATTGGTTCGAGCCCGAATGGTCCCACGCCGCAGGGTGCGTCGGCCCCTCAGGGGTGCTTGGGGTGCCGCCGGTGGCGCGCGATCTTGTGGGGAGTGCCCGACTTCGTGGTGGCCCCGCGGCCCGGCTTCCAGCCCGGCCGGTCGTCGCCCTCGTCCTTGCCGCCGGGACCGCCCGACGAAGCCGAGACAAGCCCGCCGTGGGGCCGGCCAGCCCCGATTGAGGAGCGCCGCCGACCCTGCTCCGAACCAACGACCGCCACGTCCATCCGCCCGAGGAGCCAGGCGACGCCTGCCGTCCGCGCGCCCCTCGCGGCGAGGGCGAGCCGCAGCTGGCGGTCGTCTGTGACCACCAGGGTTCGGGCCGAGACCAGCGGGGAGAGCGTCCCATCGCCGACGAGATCGAGGATCGTCTCGTCCGCCGAGCGCCGGCCCGAGTAGCGCACGTGCATCGCCTGCGCCACCCGCCCCGTTACGCCGTGCCCGACGCCATCGAAGACCAGGTCGATCGCGATGGCCATCGGCACCGCGCCCCGCAGCCTGCCCACGATGCTCGACGGCGGCGTGGCCGGCACGCCCGACGCGCCCAGCGCGCCGAGCCGGTAGAGCATGTTGGTGCCGTCCACGATGACGCGATCCGTATCGTCGAATGGCGTGCGGGAGGCCGGAGGCATGGGCAGACGGTAGCATCGCTGCGTGCTGCTGCTTGTGGATCTCGACGGCGTCGTCTATCGCCAGACCGAGGCCGTCCCCGGCGTGCCCGCCGTCCTGGCCGCCCGCGCCGCCGCCGGTGACGACGTCGTCTACGTCACCAACAACGCCACGGCCTACCACACCGACTACCTGCCGCGGCTGGCCGGCCACGGCGCCCCGGTCGGCCCGGACCGTGTCGTCACGTCCGCCCGCGCCAGCGCCCAGTGGATCCGCGAGCAGATGCCCGAGGTCCGCCGGGTGCTCGCCGTCGGCGCATCCGGCCTCGAGCGCGAGCTGCGCGAGGCGGGCTTCGATGTCGTCACCGTGGGCCACGCCGCCACGCGGATGGCGCAGGAGGGGATCGACGGCTGGGCCGCCGCCGGTCATCCCGATGCGGTGGTGGTGGGCCTGGACCCGCAGATGTCGTATCTGCGGGTGGCCGCGGCCGCCGACTGCGTGCGTGCCGGCGCCGCGCTGATCGCCACCAACCGGGACCCGATGCTGCCCACGGAGGGCGGCTTCCGCCCTGGCGCCGGCGCCGTGGTCGCCGCCGTGGCCACGGCCGCGCGCACGGAACCCCGCGTTGTCATCGGCAAGCCCGGGCCATACCTCCTCGAGGTGGGTGCGCGAACCGTGGGCGCCGCCCTTCGAACGGCGGTCATGATCGGCGACTCGATGAGCGACATCGCCGCGGGCAGGGCGGTGGGCGCGCGAACGCTGCTGATGCTCACGGGGGTGACAACCAGGGCGATGGCCGACGCCCTCACCGACGAGGAGCGGCCCACCCGCATCGCCGCCGACGCAGTCGAGATGGAGGCCGCGCTGCGCGACCTCGCCGCCGGGGGCTGACGCGCCGAGCCGGGGCTGACGCGGCGAACCGGGGCCGGACGCCCGAGAGCCTCCGTCAGGCGCCCCCCACCTCGGGGACGCTCGCGGCCCAGGCGCGGAACTCGGCGCGCAGGCGCGCCTTCGTCGCCTCGTCGCAGAATGCCGCGTCGATCGCCGCGAGGTCCATCGCCCACAGCTCCGGCAGCGTGACGCCGATCCGCTCGACCGCCTTCACGTACTCCTGGCTGAGGGTGACGTCGGACACGGTGAGGTCGTCCGTGTTGAGTGTGACCTGCACGCCCGCGTGGAGGAGGCGGCGCAGCGGGTGCGCCTCGAGAGTGGGCACGATGCTCGCCTGCACGTTGGACGTGGGGCACAGGTCCAGCCACGTCCCGCGGGCGACGAGCTCGGCGACCAGCGATGGGTCCTCGATCGCGAGCGGCCCGTGCGCGATCCGCTCTGGGTTGACCGCCAGCGCCCTGCGCACCTGTGCCGCGCCGCCCCACTCGCCCGCATGGACGGTCACCTGCAGGCCGAGCTCGCGCGCCAGCTCGATCGCCGCGCGGTGCCGCTCGAAGTCGGGGAAGGCGGCCTCCTGCCCGGCGAGATCCACGGCAACCAGGCCGTCGGGGACCCCGTGGTCGGCCATGTCCCGCACGAAGGCGAGATTGCGCTCGGGCGCGTGTGAGCGCATCAGGGTGGCGATCAGCCGGACCTCGATATCGCGCCCGGCGGCGGCGGTCCTCGACCCACGCCACGTCGCCTCCACCACCTGGCGACTGGTGAGCCCCCTCTCCACGTGGAGCAGCGGCGCCCAGCGGACCTCCGCGTAGCGGACGCGGTCGGCGGCCTTGTCCTCGACCAGGTCGGCAGCGATCCGCTCGATCGCGTCCTGGTCCTGCATGAGCGCGATCGGCAGGTCGAAGGCGAGGAGCAGCGACGCCTGGTCCGCTGACTGCTCCGGCCCGACGAGTTGAGCGCGCATGCCCGCGTACGTGTCCGGAGCGTCGATGCCGCGGGCTCGCGCGATGTCGAGCGCGGTGTCCACGCGCAGCGAGCCGTCGAGGTGCAGGTGCAGCTCCGTCTTGGGCATCGCCGCGACGAGGGCTCGCAGGGTCCGGGGGTCCAGGTCGCTCATGGCGCGATGGTAGGGCGATGACGCTGGGCGCATCTGGCCGAATAATCTTGCACACATGGAGTAGCATGTTTCCCGACACAACGTCCATCCGCCCGCCGGCGCGCCGCGAAGGGGAGGCGAGCGCATCCCCGAGCCACGCCGCATCCGGAGCCCACAGACATGTCGACCGTCCTCGTCACCGGCGCCAACGGCTTCGTCGGGAGCCATGCGATCCCAGCCCTCCTCGACGCGGGCCACCGCGTGCGCGCCCTGGTGCGCGACGACAGGGGGGCCGAGGAGGTGGCCGGGCGCGTCGCGGACGACCACCGAGCGGACCTCGAGGTGCGCCGCGGCGACGTGACCAAGGCCGACACGCTGCCCGCCGCGCTCGAGGGCGTCGATGCGGTGCTCCACCTCGCGGCGATCCCCCGCGACTGGGACGGAGGCCAGACACTGCGCCTCGTGAACACCGAGGGCACCCGCAACGTCGTCGCCGCGATGCACGCGGCCGGCGTGGACCGCCTCGTCCACCTGGGCGGGCTCGGCCTGGCGGACGAGCCGGACCTCCACTTCGCCAGCTCCAAGATGAAGGGCATGGCGATCGTGCGCGAGAGCGGACTGCGCTGGACGATCCTCGCGCCGTCGCTACTGTTCGGGCCGCGCGACGGGTTCTTCAACATCCTCGCGAGCCTCGTGCGGATGTCGCCCGGCATCGTGCCGATCACCGGCAGTGGGCAGGCGCGCTTCCAGCCGCTCGCGATCGAGGACTTGGCGCGCGCGTGCGCGATCACGCTGGGCGACGACGCCTACGTGGGCCGTGAACTGCCCCTCGGCGGCCCCCGCTACTGGACCTACCGCGAGATCGTGGAGGAGGTGGTGCGGGGGATGGGGAAGCGCCGCCTGCTGGTGCCCATGCCCGTGGCCGTGATCCGCCTGGTGGCGGGCGCAGCCGAGCGCGTCCGGCTGCCCTTCCCCGTGGCCACGGACCAGCTCCGCCAGCTGCGGTACGACAACATCGGCCCGCTCGACGCAGTCACGGCCGGCTTCGGCTTCGATCCGCGCCCGATGGAGGGCGGCCTCACGCACCTGCGCGCGAAGGCGAAGGACCAGTAGGGGCTGTCTGCGCCGCGAGCCGCCGCTGAGCTCCGGTGCGCGTCCTGGTGCCCGACGGGCTACGCTGCTCGCCGTGGGATCGCTTCGCCGTCTGCTGCTCGCGTTCGTGTGGCTCCTCATCGCAGCGCTCGTGGCGCTTGGCGCAGCCGGTTTGGCGACGGCGGCGAACCACCCGCCCCAGGCCGACGCGCGACCCGAGCTGACCTGGACGGGCGACCGTCAGGCCATCCAGGCGCTCGACGCGGCCACGGGCAAGCTCCAGGCGCTCGCCGCTGCCGTTGACGCGCTGGGCAGCTCATCGAGGACCGCCCTCGCGAGCCTGGTCGCGGGCGACACCAGCACCCTCACGACCACGCTCGACACGGGCAGTGCGCAGCTCTCGGTGGTCTCGTCCGCTGCCGCCGATCTCCATGCGGCGCTGAACGCGGTGCCGTTCACGGGCGACGACGCCGCGCTCCACGTGTCGGCGGCCACCCTTGCCCGGTACCGCCTGCTGTCTGCGACCCCCGCGCTCAGCGCCGGCCTCGAGTCCGACTGGGCGGTGCTCTCTGCCCGCGCCATGGCCGCCTCGGGGGTGCCGGACCTGCTGGCCAGCCACGACCAGCAGACCAGCGCCGCAGCGAAGCAGGGCGAGGCCGGCCACTACCAGCAAGCGCTCGCGCTGCTCGACGGCCCCGACGCCACGATCGCCCAGGCGCGCAGCCTTGCCGCCAGCCTGTCGACGAACGCCGACGTCACCACGCTCACGCAGTGGATCGACCGGCAGGCCGCGTACGACGGGGCCCTGCGCCAGCTCTACGGGGCGATGCTGTCCTCGAGGGGCAAGGTCACGAACGCAGTGCGCGCTGCGTTCGCGGCGGAGGAGGCTGCGCTGGCGGCACTTCCCACGAACACGAAGGGCATCGTGGTGATCATGGGCGACATCGCCCGAGGCGGGCTCAACCAGGTGGTCATCGACATCGAGGTTGCGCGCGGGTCCCTTGCAGCGGCACTGGCGGCTCAGCAGGCGTCGCCGATCGGGTCGCCCGGGGCGTCGCCGGGCGCGTCGGACCAGCCCGCCGACACGGTGGCGCCGGGGGCGTCCACACCCGCGCCACCCGGCGGCCCCGTGGTGACGCCGCCGCCGTAGCCGCTCGCCGCACGTGTGGCGTGAGCACCGTCCGTACCAAGCCTGACGCGCGGGCGATCCCGTCCGGCGGCGCTACACTCAGGCCATCATTCCAGCTACCCAGCCCGTCGCCGCGCCGAGTGCTGCCGCGCCGGGACCGGAGGTCGTCCGTGCAGATCCGCGTCGTCACCGCTCGCCCGTGGGAGGTCGCCGCTGACCTCCTGATCGTCCCCGTCGTCGGGGAGCCCGCCTTCGTCGACGAACTCGACGAGCTGGACCGCCGCTCGGGGGGCGAGCTCCGATCCCTCGAGGCGTTCGGCGAGCTGAGCGCCAAGGCGTACGGCGCCGCGCTCGGGGCCCCCGGCGAGCTCCCGGTCCGCCGGATCCTGGCCGTGTCGGGCGGCAAGGCCGACGCGTTCGACCGCGAGATCGCGCGCAAGCTGGCCTCTGCGGCCCTCCGCCGGCTGATCGGCCGCAAGGTGGGCACCGCAGCGGTGTGGCTCGCGCCGATCGCCGCCGGTCTGGGCACTGACGAGGCGCTTGCCGCCGAGCTTGTCGCCCGCGGCATCGTCGAGGGCGGCTTCGAGCCCAAGACGATCTACCGTGAGGACTCCGATGCCGCGCCTCCGCAGTTGGACGAGCTCGTTCTGATCGGCACGCCCGGTGCGGCTGCCGCCGCGCTTGCGTCGGGCGCGAACCGCGGCCAGATCATCGGCGAGGGCGCCAACATTGCCCGCCGCCTCGCCAACCGCGCCGCGAACGACGTCACGCCGATCGTGCTCGCCGAAGAGGCTGGGGCCATCGCCGAGGCCCATGGCCTCGCCATCGACATCGTCGACGAGCACCGCGCCGCCGAGATGGGGATGGGCATGTTCCTCGCCGTGGGCAAGGGCAGCGACAACCCGCCGCGGATGATCGTCATGCGCTCGGGCGAGGAAGGTGCGTCCGACAGCCTCGGCCGCCGCCTGGCGATGGTGGGCAAGGGCGTGTGCTTCGACTCCGGCGGCATCAGCATCAAGCCCGCTGACCGGATGGAAGAGATGAAGATGGACAAGACCGGTGCCTGCACCGTGATCGCGGCCATCGCCACGGTCTCACGCCTCGCCCCCGGCCTGCCCCTCATGGCGGTGGCCCCGGCCGTGGAGAACATGCCCGGCGGCCACGCCACCCGCCCCGGAGACGTCGTGAAGGCGCTCAACGGCACATGGGTTGACATCATCAACACCGATGCCGAGGGCCGCCTGATCCTGGGCGACGCCATGACCTATGCCGAGCAGCTTGGCGCCACGCACCTCGTGGACGTGGCCACGCTGACCGGCGCCGTGAGCCGCGCGTTCGGCAACATGGTCACCGGTGCCTTCGCTGACACCGACGCGTGGTGGGACCAGGTGGCCGCCGCGGGCGACCGCGCGGGCGAGCGCTACTGGCGCGTCCCGCTCATCGGCGACTACGCACCGGACATGGACTCCTGGTACGGCGATGTGACCAACTCCGGGTCCGCCGAGGGCTCGCTGGTCAAGAGCGGCATGTTCCTCGACCGGTTCCACACGGTGCCGTGGGCGCACCTCGACATCGGCGGCACTGGCTACTACCGCAAGGCCTACCCGTTCGCCGCGCGCGGCGCCGGGGGCGTGACGCACGCGACGCTGGTGGAGCTGGCGCTGGCCGGCCAGGGCTGACCTCGGCGGAGGGCCGCCCGGACCAACCCCCAACCATCGGGCCATCCGCCACGGGGCCGGCACCCCGTAGACTCGCCGCGTGGTGACGCCGCTCGCGATCGTGTTCGCGTTAGCCGGCGGGGCATGGGGCCTCGCGTCGGACCGGATCGCGGTGCGCTGGCCCGAGCACGACGAGGAGGGCCTCCCCGGCGGGCGCGAGCCCGGCTGGAGGACGGCGGTTGCGGTGCTGATCGGTGCGGCAGGACTCGGCGCGGTACCACTGCGCTTCGACCAGCCCGCCCAGATCGCGATCTTCGGCGCCTACGTCGCGGCGCTCACGCTCTTGCTGGCGACCGACCTCGACCAGCGGCTGCTGCCGAACGAGGTCACGCTGCCGGCGATTCCGATCGCCCTGGCGTTCGGGCTCATGGGAGCAAACCCACTGGTCCCGAGCAGCGCGCTGCTCGTGGCAGCGATCGCGGCCCTGATCATGCCGGCGCTGCTCTACTTGTTCTCGGTCCCGTTCGGCGCCGGGGCGTTCGGTGGCGGCGACATGAAGCTGATCGTCTCCGTTGGGCTCATGGTGGGGGCCTGGCGCCTGATCATCGGGGTGCTCTACGGGTTCTTCGTGGCGGGGGCCGTCATCTTGGTCCTGCTCCTGGCTCGCCGGATCACGCTTCGCAGTTACATCCCGATGGGGCCGTTCCTGATCATTGGGGCGTTCTGGGCAATCCTCGGTCCGGGCTGATCCGGGCTGATCCGGGCTGATCCGGGCTGATCCGGGCGGTCCATCGTCCGCTGCGCCAGTGAATCGCACGCCGTCGCGGCCATCCGACCGCCCGGCGAGCGGCGGGGCGGGGCCTGGGTGGACCGGCCGCCGTCCCCTCCGGCACCGCCGGCGACGACCGCGGGCGCGAGTCCGCCCAGACCCGGCTGGGCCGGGGTGCTCAGGCACCGCCGGGGCCGGTGCTCGGGCCCCCCGCCGCGCGCCGCCACGCACGAGCCGGCCGCCGGGCACCGCCCGGGGCGGTGCCTGAGGCCGTCCTCCCCTCCGACACCGCCGGGAGTGGTGCCTGCGATTCGGGCGCCGCC